>JAIESL010000098.1 GCA_019746095.1 Caulobacteraceae bacterium | reverse complement strand
ACCGGGCGAGGCCCGGCCGCCCCGCACCCTCCCCGACCTTTCCGGCAGCGATGCCGGAGAGCGATCAGTCATGGGTGGTTGGTGGTTGGTGGCGGCGGCCTCCCCGACGGCGGAAGGACGGCACGAACCGCACCCGCGCCCCAACCAATCACCAACCACCAACCACCCCCCACCCTTCACCCCCACCCCCGAACCCGCTATCAGCCCCCCATGACCCTGCCCCACGCCCTCTCCGGCCTCGGCGACATCGCCGCCGACTATGACCTGCTGCTCTGCGACATCTGGGGCGTGATCCATAACGGCCGGGAGAGCTGGGCCGAGGCCTGCGAGGCCCTGAGCCGGTTCAATCGCGACCATGGGCAGGTCATCCTGATCTCCAACTCGCCGCGTCCGACGCCCGGCGTGGTGGCCCAGCTCGACGCCCTGAAGGTGCCGCGCGACAGCTGGCGCGCCATCGTCACCTCGGGTGACGCGACCCGCCACGAACTGGCCAGACGGGCCCCCGGGCCGGTCTGGATCATCGGGCCGGACCGCGACTGGCCCCTCTATGACGGCCTCGGCCTGCAGGTCGCCGAGGGTGCCGCCGACGCCGCCTTCATCTCCGTCACCGGCCCGGTCGATGACGAGACCGAGACGCCCGAGGACTATCGTGACCGCCTGTCCGCCGGCGCCGCACGCGGGCTGGAACTGATCTGCGCCAACCCGGACCGCGTGGTCCAGCGCGGCGACAAGCTGATCTATTGCGGCGGGTCCCTGGCCGACCTCTATGAAAGCCTCGGCGGGCGCGTGACCATGGCCGGCAAGCCCTTTGATCCGATCTACGACCTGGCACTGGCCGAGGGCGAGCGGCTGCTGGGCCGCCCGGTCGACCGGTCGCGGGTCCTGTGCATCGGCGACGGCGTGATCACCGATGTGCTCGGTGCCAACAATCAGGCCCTCGACTGTCTGTTCATCGCCCAGGGCATCCACGGCGACGCCGCCCGTGGTGCCGACGACCGCCTCGACCCGGTCAGGGCCGCCGATCTGCTCAGGGCCGAGACGACCCACGCCCGCTATGCCGCGCTCGATCTGACCTGGTGACCGCGGCCATTTTTGCTTCAGGTCGCTTCGGCCTGAATCCAAAAAATGACCCACTCAAAGGCAATTCGCGCTAAGGCCCGGTCATGACCGAACTTGTCACCAAACACCCCTCCGGGGGCTACATCCTCGAGGAACTCCACGTCGGCATGACGGCGGAGACCCACATCCTCGTCACCGAACAGCGCATCCAGCAGTTCGCCGACGCCTCGGACGACCACAATCCCGTCCATATGGACGAGGCCTTTGCCTCAAAGACCGCCTATCGCGGCCGTATCGCCCACGGCCTGCTCTCGGCCTCCTTCGGCTCGGCCGTCGTCGGCACCATTCTCCCGGGTGCCGGGGCCATCTATCTGTCCCAGACCCTCGGCTTCCACCTGCCCGTGCGGATCGGCGAGACCGTTCTGGTCCGGGTCAGCGTCAAGTCGGTCGATCCTGAAAGCGCCCGCGTCGAGCTGGACTGCGAGGGCTTCGTCAACGGCAAACTGGTCATGGACGGCGTCGCCCTGGTCCGCGTCCCCCGCCGTCGGCGCCCCGCGAAAGACTGACTTGGTCGAGATCGTCACCGACTGGCGCGACCTGCCCGACCGGCTGCGCGGCGCGGCCGTCGCCATCGGTGCCTTCGACGGCGTCCATCGCGGCCATCAGGCGGTGATCGCCCAGGCCCGGGCTGCGGCCGGCCGTCTCGCCGTACCCCTGGCCGTGGTCAGTTTCGATCCCCATCCGCGGCGCTGGTTCCAGCCGGACGCCGCCCCCTTCCGCCTGATGACCGCCGGCCAGATGGCCCGCGCCCTGGCCCCGATGGGCGTCGACCGGCTCTTCCTGCTGCCCTTCGACACCACCATGGCCGCCCTGACCGACGAGGCCTTCGCCCGCGAAGTCCTGCGCGACGGTCTGGGCATCGCCCATGCCGCCGTCGGCTTCGACTTCACCTACGGCAAGGGCCGCACCGGCTCGGCCGAGGGCCTGCGCCGCCAGGGCGAGGCCCTGGGCTTCGGTGTCACCGTGGTCGAGCGTGTCGACGACGGCGACGGACTGAAACTGTCCTCCTCCGGGGTTCGCGAGGCCCTCAAGGCCGGCGACATGCCCCGCGCCGCCGCCATCCTGGGCCGGCCCTTCGCCATCGAGGGCGAGGTCATCCACGGCGACAAGCGCGGCCGGACCATCGGCGTGCCGACGGCGAACGTCTCGATGGCCGACTACATGCGCCCCGCCTATGGCGTCTATGCGACCCGCACCCGCCTGCCGGACGGTCGTGTGATCGACGGCGTCGCCAACCTCGGCGTTCGTCCGATGTTCGAGATCGACCAGCCCCTGCTGGAAGTCTGGCTGTTCGATTTCGACGGCGACCTCTACGGCCAGACGGTAGAGACCCGGCTGATCGCCCTGCTGCGGGGCGAAATGGCCTTCGACGGCCTCGAGGCCCTCAAGACCCAGATCAACGCCGATGCGGCCGCCGCGCGGGCCGTTCTGGCTAGCTGATCGCCGCCATCAGGGTTTCGGTCAGCGACGGCCGGCCGGGCACCAGCACGTCCGAGACCTTCCACATCGGCCCCTCCTTCACCAGTTTCAGCGTCTGCCGCTTCGTCTCGCCGGCATTGGTGAACACCACCGCCGCCTCGGCCGCCTGCGGCCCCGACTGGGTCACCGTCACCGAGTCGAGGGTGAAGCCCTCGCTGTCCTGGCAGTCGCAGATCGGGTCGTAGTTCAGCGTCGGAACCTCGCCCGCCGCCTTGGTGAAATCGGCGCCGATCATGGCGTTCAGCATCCGGTCGTAGATCGGGTCCTGACCCGGCTGCAGCGCCTCTCCCATACTGGCACCGGGCGTCGCATGGACGGCATAAAGCGCCCGCACGAATTCCTCGGGCCCGACGCGGGCCGCCTCATAGATCGCCGGCCGTCCAGGCGGCAGGGCCGACGGGGCATCGGCGGGTTCGACCGCTTCATCGCCCGACGGCGAACAGGCGGCGAGGCCGGCAAAAACGGCGGCGGCGATCAGGACATGACGCATAGAAACCCTCCCGTGACCCGGCGACTATCCCGCCAGCGCCCCCGGCTGGCAATCCCGGCTGGCGCCCTGCCCTTGCGGTCTGCTAGACCGTCTCCACCATGACCGTCCGCGTGCTTCGCCCGATTTCGATTAGCCGCCCGGCGTAGCGCCCAGGGCCACGGCCCCGTGCACGCCGGGATATCGAGACCGACGCGAACGATCACCCAACGACGACGAAACGAGACTTCATGGCCGACCCTCAAGACACGCCCACCGGTCGCGACTATCGCGAGACCGTCTTCCTGCCGGAGACGCCCTTCCCCATGCGTGGTGGCCTGCCGCAGAAGGAACCGGCAATCATCGAGGCCTGGGGCGACCTCTATGCGGCCCTGCGCAAACAGCGCCAGGCCGAGGGTGCCCCCCTCTACGTCCTCCACGATGGCCCCCCCTACGCCAACGGCGACATCCACATCGGCCACGCGCTGAACAAGACGCTGAAGGACTTCGTCGTCCGCAGCCGCTTCCTGCTCGGCCATGACGTCGACTACGTCCCCGGCTGGGACTGCCACGGCCTGCCGATCGAATGGAAGATCGAGGAACAGTACCGCGCCAAGGGTCGCCGCAAGGACGAGGTCTCCAAGGCCGAGTTCCGCCAGGCCTGTCGCGAATACGCCACCGGCTGGATCGACGTGCAGCGCGACCAGTTCAAACGGCTCGGCATCCTCGGCGACTGGGACAACCGCTACGCCACCATGGACTTCACGACCGAGGCGGCCATCGTCGCGGAGTTCCACAAATTCAAGAATTCGGGCCAGCTCTACCGCGGCTCAAAGCCGGTCATGTGGTCGCCGGTCGAGCGCACCGCCCTGGCCGACGCCGAGATCGAATACCACGACCACGTCAGCCCGACGGTCTGGGTCAAATTCCCGGTCACCGGGGCGACCGATACCCATCCCGACGACCTGCTGGCCTTCCGCCACGCCACGCCCTCGGTCGTCATCTGGACGACCACGCCCTGGACCATCCCGGCCAACCGCGCCATCAGCTACGGCCCCGAGATCGCCTACGGCCTCTACGAGGTCACGGCCATGGAGACCGGGCTGGAGTTCGAGCCCTGGGCCCGGCCCGGCGACCGGCTGATCGTCGCCGACAAACTGGCCGAAGACGTCTTCCGGGCTGCGAAAATTGCCACCTGGACCCGCGTTGACGACCTGAATCCGTCGGGCCTGGAATGCGCCCACCCGCTGGCGGCCCTCGCGCCCGGCTACGGCTTCTCCGTGCCCCTGCTGGCCGGCGACCACGTCACCGACGACGCCGGCACCGGCTTCGTTCACACGGCCCCCGGCCACGGCGCCGACGATTTCGAGGTCTGGAAGGCCCACGGCCATCACGAGGTGCCCGATACGGTCGACCCCGACGGGGCCTACTATGACCACGTCCCCCTGTTCGCCGGCCTCAAGGTGCTGGAGACCGAGGGCAAGAAGACCGGAAAATTCGGACCTGCCAACCCGGCCGTGATCGAGAAGCTGATCGAGGCCGGCACCCTGCTGGCCCGCGGCCGGATGGAGCATTCCTATCCGCACAGCTGGCGGTCCAAGGCCCCGATCATCTTCCGCAACACGCCGCAGTGGTTCATCCGAATGGATGCGCCGCTGGATGATCATGGCACCCTGCGTGATCGGGCACTGGAGGCGATCGACAGGACCGACTTCCACCCCGAGGCCGGCCGTAACCGGATCCGCTCCATGGTCGAGGGCCGCCCTGACTGGCTGATCAGCCGCCAGCGCGCCTGGGGCACGCCGCTGGCCATGTTCGTCGACAAACAGACGGGCCAGCCTCTGCACGACCCGGCCGTCGACGCCCGGATCACCGCCGCGGTTGCCGAAGGCGGGGCCGATGCCTGGTTCACCCGCCCGGACGCCGACTTCCTCGGGGCCCACGACCCTGCCCGCTATGAGAAGATCGAGGACATCCTCGACGTCTGGTTCGACTCCGGCTGCACCCACGCCTTCACCCTGGAAACGCGCGATCCGGCCCATGGCTATACCGGCGACCGGCCCTCTCACTGGCCGGCTGACCTCTATCTCGAAGGCTCGGACCAGCATCGCGGCTGGTTCCAGTCCAACCTGCTGGAAGGCTGCGGCACCCGTGGCCGCGCCCCCTATGACGCGGTCCTGACCCACGGCTTCACCCAGGACGAGAACGGGGAGAAGATGTCCAAGTCGCGGGGCAATACGACCGACCCCGCCGTCGTCATCAAGGAGTCCGGCGCCGACATCCTGCGTCTGTGGGTCTCTCTGGTCGACTATGCCGAGGACCAGCGGATCGGGAAGCAGATCCTCCAGACCACGGTCGACGCCTATCGCAAGCTCAGGAACACCGTCCGCTATCTGCTCGGTGCCCTGGTCGGCTTCGACGAGACCGAGCGCCTGCCGCTCGACCAGATGCCACCACTCGAGCGCTACATCCTGCACCGTCTGTGGGAACTCGATCGCGACGTCCGCAAGGCCTATGCCGACTACCGCTTCCAGGACGTGGTGCGCCCGGTGCTGGAGTTCTGCGCCGGGGACCTCTCGGCCCTGTATTTCGACATCCGCAAGGACAGTCTCTACTGCGACCGCCCCGACGCGATCCGCCGCCGCGCGGCCCGCACGGTCATGCATGAGGTCTTCATGCGCCTCACCGCCTGGCTGGCACCGCTGACGCCCTTCACCATGGAAGAGGCCTGGGGCACCCGCTATCCGGACAGCGGCTCCAACTGCGCCCGGGTGATTCCGGAGACGCCGACAGAGTGGCAGGCTACGAGCGAGAAGACCCGCTGGAAGACGATCGAACGGGTCCTGCTGGTGAGCAACGGGGCCCTCGAGATTGAACGCCGTGAAAAGCGGATTGGCACCGGCCTCGACGCCGCCCTCACCGTCTACGTAACGGACGAGCAGATCGCTTTCGCCTTCGAGGGCTTCGACCAACAGGAAATCGCTGACATCTTCCGTGTCAGCCAGGTCCAGCTTGTTCAGGGCTCGGCGCAGGCTGATGCCTTCCAGATGACGGAAGTCCTTAACGTTGCTGCGGTGGTCCAGCCCATCACCGACCAGCCCAAATGCGCCCGCTCATGGCGGCGTGTGCCCGACGTCGGCTCCGACCCCGCCTACCCCGACCTCAGCGCCCGCGACGCCGACGCCGTGCGCTGGTGGGACGCCCGGCAGGCCTGATGTCCCGCCCGCTCCGGACGAACCGGAGCGGGCGGCATCCTCATCAGATCAGGACGGCTGGCGGGCCGCGCGCGCGCGAAGATCGGCTGCCCGGCGCTCCAGCTGCTCAGCCCGGGTCGCCAGGCGCGGCGAAAGGGCCTGAAGTTCGGCATCGGTGACGGTCCGGCCGCGCTCGCGCGCCCGCTCGATCCGGGTGGCGCGATAGGCCGGATCCTGCAGAAGCGCGGACTCCTCGCGCAAGCGTCCGGCACCGGCGGCCATCTGGTCCGCTCCGCGGGCCATGTTCACGCGGGCATTGGCCCTGTTGCGCGCGGCGACTTCGCGGGCGAGGCCAGCCTGCTCGCGAGCCTGGGCAGCGTCAGCGTTCGCGGCACGGGCGCGCATCTCGGCCCGCGCCCGCAGGGCATCGCGACGAGCCTCCTGGGCGTGGATCCGCGCTTCAACCGCCGCCTGACGGGCTTCGACGACCGCCTGACGTTCCGCCTGCGTCAGCGACCGGCTGGCGTCGACCCCACTCAAAGCACGCGGCGTGCGGGCGGACGGTGCCGGGGGAGCCGGGGGAGCCGGTGGAGCTGGTGGAGCCACCAAGGCGACATGGGGCGCGGGCGGCGCAGGCGGCGCAGGCGGCTGAGGCGGAACCGGCGGCGGAGGGGGCGGCAGAGGATAGGCATCCTGCCCCTCGAACCAGTCCACCTCGGCGTCGACGGGGGCAACGGCATCAACCGCCGCAGCCGCTTCTACCGGCTCAACCGCGTCCGCAACCGGGCCCGGCAGGGCGACGCTGTCGACGGCATCGACCGGATCAAGCGCCGCCAAGGGGGCCAGGGGGGGCAGAGGTGCCGGCGAAGAGGGCTGACCACGGGGTGTCAGCTCGAGCGCAGCGATGGGGGTGGCGACGATGACCAGGGCACCGACGGCCAGGGCCAGGGCCAGCGGACGACGGCGGAGAGGGACTGAGGTCTTCATGATACAGGCGATCCTTCGGGTGAGGGTTTCGGCAGGCCCCGCCATCCCGAGGGCGGCGGGCGGGGTGAAGTCAGAGGCGAGATCGACGAGGGTGCGGGCATAGGTCTGACGGTCGAGCTCGCCGACGGCGACGGCATCCGCCGCTTCCTCGCTGCGTGCCGACAGGGAAGCGTGAACGGCCCAGACCAGCGGATTGAACCAGAACAGGGCGAGGGCCACCCGGGACAGGACAAGGAAGAGCCAGTCACCGCGCTGCAGATGCGCCAGCTCGTGGGCCATGACCGCCCGGGCCGCCTCGGGTCGGGCCAGCTGCTCCTGTCCAATCAGCACCACGCCGGGCGGGATTCCCCAGCTCAACGGGGCACTGACGGCGCGCGAGGCGACCAGCTGCGGGCGGCGGGCGTCAGGGAGTCGTGCGAGGGGGGCGGTCCAGGCCGCAGCCGTCACGCCCTGGCCCTCACGGGTCCAGCGGCCCAGGGTCCAGACCCCGAGCGCGAACCGTCCCAGCACCAGAACAGCGCCCAAGGCCCAGGCCCACAGGGCGAGGTCCCCGACCGAGGGCCAGGAGACCGAACCCGACAGGGCCACGCCCTCGACTGGTCCGACAGCCCCGCTCCACAAGACCGGCGAGACGGCCATGGCCTCAGCGGCTTCAACCGCCGGCAACAGGGCCAGCGACAGTCCGGGTGCGAACGCCATCACCAGCGGCAGGGCGATCAACAGGCAGACTGTCGCCCTCAGGACGTCAACCCGGTCGGCCGCCGGCCGGGTTCGCAGGCAGGCCGAAAGCGTCAATCCCGCCCCCGCGATCAGGCCGGACTTGAGCAAAAGCTCAATCACCATGGCGACGCTCACGAGCCACGCTGCCGGGCCTGTTCGATGGCCCGTTCCAGCGCTTCGATTTCCTCAGGCTTCAGCTTCTGGGTCAGCCCCAGCAGGGCCGTCGCCGCAGACACGGCCGAACCGGCGAAGAAGGTGTCGACCGTGCGTCGCAGGGCACCCGCCGCCAGCGCCTGGGGACGCTGCAGTGGCCGATAGAGGAAACCGTCTTCGGACGTTCGTCGCCCAACCAGATCCTTGGCCTCGAGCCGGGCCAGGAGGGTGCGTACAGCGGAATCGCTGAGATCACCGCTCATCGCAGCACGTACGCCACCCGTAGTGGCCTCCTCCAGGCGGCACAGCACCTCAAAGACCTCTCGCTCTCGTCGGGGCAGGGACTCGATCACAGCGGCTCCTCAGGTGGTCGGTCCATTTGTCGCGCTACGTTTGTAGCGGAAGAGGGCAGGATTGAGGCGACGATGTGACTTTGCGGCAAGGAAGTGCCAGGGCCGGCCAGCGGCCTGAGCCTGAACAGCAAAAAGCCCTGCCGGTGAAACCGGACAGGGCTTTCAGATCTTGGGTGCGGGAGCAGGATTTGAACCTGCGACCTTCAGGTTATGAGCCTGACGAGCTACCGGGCTGCTCCATCCCGCGGCAAACGGTAGTGTAAGGGAAGAGCTGTTCGAGAGAGCGGGCGACGGCCCGTAAACACAATCCTCTATCCGTCTGGTAGACCCGGCGGCGACCTACTCTCCCGCGCCTTAAGACGAAGTACCATCGGCTCTGGAGGGCTTAACGACCGAGTTCGGAATGGGATCGGGTGGGGAACCTCCGACATAGCCACCAGGTCAACCAGGCGGATAGACGATTGTGAGAAGACATTGTCAGTCTCGGCGAATGGCCGAGTAAAAATCGAATGAGTTTTGCTGAGAAACGATCAAGCCGATCGGATTATTAGTACCAGTAAGCTTCATGGGTCGCCCCACTTCCACACCTGGCCTATCAACGTGGTAGTCTTCCACGATCCTCAGCGAAGCCTTGTTTTGAGGTTAGTTTCCCGCT
>JAIESL010000060.1 GCA_019746095.1 Caulobacteraceae bacterium | reverse complement strand
AAGATGGCCGAGGGCTCGGCCCAGGGCAAAATCCTCGACGAGGTCTGCGAGGCCTTCGGTCTGGACAGCCGGCCCGAGCGGATCGAGATCTACGACAATGCCCACATCCAGGGCACCAACGCCGTCGGCGGCATGGTCGTGGCCGGGCCCGAGGGCTTCCAGAAATCCCAGTACCGCAAGTTCAACATCCGCGGCGAGGACCTGACCCCCGGCGATGACTACGGCATGATGCGTGAGGTCATGCGCCGCCGCTTTGGTCGTCTGGTGAAGGATGAGGACGCGGGGGAAGAGGTGGTCCGACCCGACCTGCTGCTGATCGACGGCGGGGCCGGCCAGCTGGCCGAGGTGCTGGCGGTCCTGGCCGATCTGGGTCTGGACGACATCCTTGCGGTCGGCGTGGCCAAGGGCCCGGACCGCGACGCCGGCAAGGAGCATTTCTTCATGCCGGGCAAGCCGCCCTTCATGCTGCCGATGAAGTCACCGGCCCTGTATTACATCCAGCGCCTGCGCGACGAGGCCCACCGTTTCGCCAACGGTGCCCACGCCAGGCGGCGCTCCATGGACATCAGGCGTAATCCGCTCGACGAGATCGAAGGGGTCGGCCCCGGCCGCAAGAAGGCCCTGCTCCACGCCTTCGGCTCGGCCAAGGGCGTCAGCCGCGCCGCCGTGGCCGATCTGGTCAAGGTCGAGGGGATCAACCAGCCACTGGCGGAACGGATTTTCGGGTTTTTCCGTCCGGAGAGTCGGGTTTAGGCTGGGGTCCGAACGGAGAGGCGGCATGACCGACTTTGCACAGGGCGTGGTCCACCTCGCCGGCGACGACCTTCGAATCGCCATCCAGTCCGACCCGGATGTCCTCGCGCTCTGGCAGGGCCTGACACCGCTGGGCCGCAACGAATTCATCTGCTGGGTCGAGGACGCCAGACAGCCTGCAACCCGCCGTCGCCGCATCCAGCGCACGACGGAGGAACTGCGGGAGGGCCAGAAACGCCCCTGCTGCTGGGCGGGCTGTATCCATCGCACCGACAAGGCACCGGGTCCCTGGCAACAGGCCGTTCTGGTCGATGGGGCCCGGCGCAGGCGCTAGCCCGTACGGCACACAACCACCCTCTCCCCCCGCGGACGCGGATTGCCTATACCGACCGCATGCCCCAACACTCCCGCGCCGCCCTGCTTGCCGGTTATCACCGCTTTCGCGACAGCCACTGGCCCGAGGCGAAGGCCCAGTATGAGGCGCTCGCCGCAGACGGCCAGAAGCCCCACACCCTCGTCGTCGCCTGTTCCGACAGCCGCGCCGACCCGGCCCTGATCTTCGACGCCGCCCCGGGCCAGCTGTTCGTCGTCCGCAACGTCGCCAATCTGGTCCCGCCCTATGAGCCCGACGGCCTCCTGCACGGCGTCTCGGCGGCGCTGGAGTTCGGGGTCAAGGTGCTCAATGTCCGGCGCATCATGGTCATGGGCCATGCCCGCTGCGGCGGGGTCGCCGCCATGGTCACCGGGGCCCCGGCCGACTGCCAGGACTTTGTCGCGCCCTGGGTGCAGCAGGGCGCGCCGGTCGTGCGTCGCGTCTGTGAGGCATGCCCACCCGAAGACGTCGAACAGCTTTCGGAAGAGGCCGTGGTCCGCCTGTCCCTGCAGAACCTGCGCACCTTTCCCTGGATCGCCGAGCGCGAGGCGGCGGGCACCCTGGCCCTCAGCGGGCTTCATTTCGGCATCGCCGACGGGGTCCTGCGGTCGCTGGAGGGCCCGGGCCGGTTCGAGGTCATGGAATAGGTCCACGAGACCGGACAGCTCGCTTCCGGGCGCGAAGCGTGGCAGATCGCGTTGAGGTATCGGAGCGCCCCATGACCCCCAATCCCCACGCCAACCCCATCCCCAACATCCTGACCGGCCTGCGGCTGGTGGCCGGGGTGATCATGTTCCTGATCCTGGCGGGGGCAGCGCCGCAGGGCATTCCCTTCATGTCCGACTATCTGAGCCCGGACGACCAGTTCCGGTTCGGGCGGACGGCCTTCATCATCTACATCGTCGCGGCCTCGACCGACTGGGTCGACGGCTTCCTGGCCCGGCGCTGGCATTCAACCACCCGCTGGGGTGCCATCCTCGATCCGATCGCCGACAAGGTGCTGATCACCGGGGCCATCCTCGGCGTCCTGGCCTGGGGGGCCCTGCCGCAGATCGCCATTCCCTGCGGCCTGATCATGTTCCGCGAATTCGCCGTCTCGGCCTTGCGCGAGACCGTCGCCGGCAAGGTCAAACTGCCGGTCACCCTTCTGGCCAAATGGAAGACGGTCCTGCAGATCGTGGCCCTGGGGGCCCTACAGCTCGTTCTGCTCTGGGACGGCTTCGGCCTGCCGCTGGAGTGGCAACCGCATTTCCAGATCTTCGCCTACATCCTGATCTGGATCGCCGCCATCGTCACCGTCTGGACCGGCTGGCAGTATTTCTCCAAGGCCCGGCAGAAGATGAGCCAGATCTAGGGATTGGCTCCAGCGGCGGCGGTGCGCACTGTCCCGGCCGCCGCGGCCGGGAAGTGGCTAGTGGCTGGTGGCTGGTGATTGCCGCTTCACGGGCGGCGGAAGGGCGGCGCATGCCGTTCAGTCGCACCGCTGGTGGCCAACCACTAGCCACTAGCCACTAGCCACTGCGTCCGCATCAGCGGACCCCCAGCTCCGCCACCAGCCCGTCCATCCCGTACACATCGCGCAGCGCCACCGTCACTGCGCCGGTGGTCACGATCACCGACCGGTTGACGTTGATGTCATAGCCATAGGCATTGCGCTGGGTCAGGACGGTGGAGTCGAAATTGGCCCCCACGATCTCGCCGGCCGCATTGACCACCGGCGAGCCCGACGAGCCGCCGATGGTGTCTGACGACACCGCCATGTTCAGCACCGTGTCGCCGTCGATCCGCCCGCGCGCGGCCAGCAGCTGCGGGGCGACATCGAACGGGGCCGAGCCGGTCGCCCGGTCCCACAGGCCGTCGAAGGTGGTGAAGGGGCCCCAGCGCTGGCCCGGAACGTCCGTGCCCTCGATCCGGCCATAGGTCAGCCGCAGGGTGCCGGTCGCGTCCGGATAGACGGCGTCGCCATAGGCGGCGAAGCGGGCGGCAGCCAGACGCTCGGACGCGCGGTCGGTCGGCGACTGCACCCGGGCCTCCCAGTCCGAGCGGACGGCACGGGTCGGCGCCTGCAGTTCGAGCAGATAGCGGATCATCGGGTCGTCCGAGGCCTCGATCGCGGCCAGTCCGCCTTCCCACAGCGCCCGGCGCACCGCCGGATCGCCCAGGGCCGTCGCCTCGACCAGCTGGGCCGAGCGGGTCTCGGGCGATTCATCGCCCAGCAGGATCTCGATGCGCGGATCGTCGACCGTCAGCCATTCGCGCGTCTTGGAGAGCCACCATTCCAGCCTCAGCTGTTCCAGCGACGGATAGACGGGTCGCTCGGCGAACAGGCCCGACTGCACGGCAGCCAGCCGGCTGTCGGCGAATTCCGGCAGACGCTCGGCCGAGGGTTTGGCCCGCTCCTGCGCCCCGCGCACCAGCGTCCGGGCCCACAGGAACAGCTGCGATCCGCCCGCGACGGGGGTCGTCCCCGCGCCGGTGCCGCCTTCCAGAAGGGCCATGGCCGCATAGGTTTCGCGCATGATCGGCTGGACGCCGGCCAGCGCCGTCCAGGGGTCGACACCCGTGGTATCGGAGCGCGCGGCATAGCGGGCGCGGAAGTCCGCCTCATTGGCCGCCCGCGTCGCCATGAAGCCGGGATCGACCAGGGCCCGCATCCGCCCGAGGCCGCGCTTGTAGGTGTTCTCCAGACCCACGATCGGGTCCATGGCGATGAAGGCGTTCTCCTCGCTCTCGGCCGCGAACCGGATCAGCCGTCCGCGCAGTTCCGAGGCCAGCAGCTGGTCCATCGGCAGGACCACGTCGCGGATGGTGAACAGCTGGTCCTGGGTCAGCAGACGCTGCGTCGCACCCGGGCTGCCCGAGACGAACACCGGCGTGCCCTCGACCGGCTGGCTGGCGTTCCAGACGAAATGGGTCGGCGTCGCCGCCGGGGCGTCATTCTCGTACAGGCGGATGAAGGCCGCATCGATGGCGAAGCGCGGGAAGCTGAAATTGTCCAGGTCGCCGCCGAAGGTCGCGGCCCGGTCTTCCGGGGCCCAGGCCAGCCGTACGTCGGTGTAGCGTTTGTAGGTATAGAGTTTGAACTGGCCGCCCCGGTACAGGCTGACCACCTGACAGCGCCTGGTGGCGTCGCCGCCGCAGGCTTCCTGCTCGATCCGGCCGGCCTCGGCGTCGCGCGCCCGGGTGAAGGCCTGGCCTTCCAGCCCGGCACCCGCCGCATGCATCCGCGCGGTCACGTCCGAGATGTCGGTCAGGATCTCCGCCGTCCCGCCGGGGCATTTGCGCTCTTCCTCGCGGGTACGCGGGGTAAAGCCGGTCTCGGCATAGTTGACGGCCTGGGTCGACAGATTGGCCACGCAGGTGGCGACGCAGTGATTGTTGGTCATCACCAGCCCCTGGGCCGAGACGATCCCCGCCGAACAGCCCGCGAACCGCACCGAGCTCAACCGCACCCGGTCCAGCCAGGCCTGGTCGATGTTCGTCCCCAGCGTCGCATTGGCCCGCGCGATGGGGAAGTTGTCGAAGGTCCACATGCCTTCCTCCGCACCGGCCGTGGAGGCGGCGAATGCGAGGACGGCGAATGAAGCGGCGGCTGTGAGGTGACGCATGGCTTACTCCTTCCCTCCTCCCCTTGAGGGTGGAGGAGGCTCGCATCGCGAGCCGACGACGGGTGGCCCGCGCAGCGGGTCGGATGAGGGGTGAGACACCCATGAAAGACGTGAGGGGTGAAACACGCAAGTCAACTCTGACCACCGTGTTTCACCCCTCATCCGTCATCCCCGGCTTTCGCCGGGTCTGACACCTTCTCCCGCAAGGGGAAACGGATCGATGTTAGCGAACCCCCAGCTCTTCCAGCAGGTTCGGGCTCGGATAAATGTTGCGCAGCGCCTCGGTGATCGCCGCCGTCGACACCGACACCGTCCGGTTCAGCGTGCCGTCATAGCCATAGGCGCCGCCCAGCGAGTGGATGTTGCCGTCGAAGGCCGCGCCGATGACCTCGCCGGCGGCGTTGATCACGGGCGAGCCCGAGTTGCCGCCGATGATGTCGTTGGTCGAGGAGAAATTATAGACCGTGTCCCCGTTCACCCGGCTCTGGTTGTCGAGGAAGGCCTGGGCCGCATTGAAGGGCTCGGCCCCGGTCGCCCGCTCGTACAGGCCGCCCATATAGGTGAAGGCCGGCACGGTGACGCCGCGATAGCTCCAGCCTTCGACCTGGCCATAGGACAGGCGCAGCGAGAAGGTCGCGTCCGGATACTGGTTGGTGCCATAGACCGCGAACCGGGCCTGGGCGACCCTTTCGGCAGCCCGGGCAGTCGGGGCGTTGACCTCGGCGGCCCAGCGCGCGCCGATCGCCGAGGCGGCGGCGTCATTGGCGATGATGAAGGCCAGCAGCGGATCGGCGGCGGCCATCTGTTCCGTGGTCATGGCGGCGGCCTGGGCGCGGAAGGCGGCGTCGCCCATCCGCGTGCCCGAGATCAGACGGTCGGCCAGGGCCTCGGGGCTCTCGCGGCCCAGCAGGGTCTTCACGTCGGGGTGGTCGACGGTCAGATATTCGCGGGTCTTGGACAGCCAGTAGCGCAGACGGATTTCCTCCATCTCCATGGCGATCGGCGTCTCGGCACCCACGGCGGCGACCATCCGCGCGCGCTGCGCCTCGGTCATCGACGGGTTTTTCGAGGCCCGAACGATGGCGCGGGCCATCTGGTACAGGGTCGAACCGCCGCCGGCCGACTGTTCCAGCTGCCGGACCGGCAGATAGAGTTCGCGGGCCGTGGCCTGCACGCCCTCGAGTTCGGTCCAGGGATCGCCGATCCGCTGCACCAGGGCCGGGTCGGCCGCCACGCGGCTGCGCAGCTCGGTCTCGGCATCGCGACGCGCGCCGAGGAAGGCCGGGTCCAGAAGCGCCTGATGCTGGCCGTACTGGGCCTTGAAGCTGTTCTCGAGGCCGAAGATCGGGTCGAACGACAGCCGCTTGGCCTCGTCGCCGGTCAGGGAGTATTCGAGCAGCCGGCCGCGCAGTTCCGAGCTCTGGATCAGGGTGACCGGCAGCTGCTGGTCGCGCAGCCGCTCCAGCTGGCTGATGGTCAGAAGGCGCGAGGTGGAGCCGGGGTTGCCGGCCACGAACACCGGGTCGCCCTCGGCCGGGGCGTTCGGGTTCCAGCGCAGGAAGCCCGGGCTCTCGACCGGACGGCCGTCCTCATAGGCGCGCAGGAAGCCGGCATCGAGGGCATAGCGCGGGAAGTTGAAATTGTCGGGGTCCCCACCGAAGAAGGCGGCCTGGTTCTCGGGTGCGAACACCAGGCGGACGTCCTCGTAGCGGCGGAATTTGTACAGGGCGAACCGGCCGCCGCGGTAGAAGCTGATGACCTGGCAGTTGAATTTGGCATCGCCGGCACAGGCTTCGGTCTGGATGGCATTGGTCTCGGCCGAACGGGCGGCGTTGAAGGCCGCGCCCTCAAGCCCGGCGCCGGCACCCAGTACCCGGTCGGTCACATCGACGATATCGACCAGCACCTCGGCGGTCTGGCCGGGGCAGCGGCGCTCTTCCTCGCGGTTGGCGGTCAGGAAGCCGTTCTTCACAAAATCCTGCTCGGGCGTGGACAGTTCCTGCACACAGCCGACGACGCAGTGCCAGTTGGTCAGGATCAGGCCTTCATCCGAGACGAAGGAGGCGGAGCAGCCCTGGATACGGACGGCGGCATTGCGGACCCGGTCCAGCCAGGCCTGGTCGATCCGGGTGCCGTATTTGTCGTTCACCGTCTGGATCGGGAAATTGTCGAACGTCCACATGCCTTCGTCGGCGCGGGCGGTGGAGGGCGTGGCCGTCACGGCCAGGAAGCCGGCGACGGCGGCAATCGAGGCGGTCGCCGAAACGGCGGCGCGGAGCGAACGAAGCATCATTCTGCGAATTCTCCCAGGGTGTCGGCGGGTGTCGCCGTTCGTTGCCACCTGCATAGACGCGATGGGCGGTTTCCGTCCATCGCCACGCGTCCGGTCTTACAAATCCGTAACGGTGCTCGCCTTAACCCGATTTAACTTGGCCCCGCTGCCTTGCATCGTCAGATAGCGGTCAACGTCAGGGGTCTTTCCGTTTCCATGTCGCTTGCACTTTCAACCCTCCTCTTTGAGTGGCGGCGCTACATGGCGGCCGTTATGGCCCTGGCCCTGTCGGGCCTGCTGGTCCTCGCCATGACCGGTGTCTTCATCGGCATCGGCAAGGGCTTCACCGCGACGATCGAGCGGTCCAGTGCCGACATCATCATCATGCAGCCGGGCGCCACCAGCCTGATGGGCGGGCCCTCGGGCGTGCCGCGCCGCTTCATTCCCCTGGCCTACCGCAATCCGCAGGTGGTCGAGGTCCAGCCGCTCGACGGCGCCGGCGGCTCCTTCCAGTCGGTCAAGAACGTCGACCCGACCATGTCCCAGGCCGAGCGGGCCCGTCAGGGTGCGCCGAAGCAGGAATTCGTCCAGGCCAGCATCATCGACACCACTCCGGGCGCGGTCACCATTCCGACGGACTATTCCGAGGAGCTGGTCGACGCCCTGCGCCAGCCCTACACGGTCGCGATCGACGAAACCGCCGTGACCAAGCTGGGCGTCAAGCTCGGCGACAAGGCGATCTACAACGGCCAGACGGTGACCGTGGTCGGCATCACCCGCGGCTACCCCAACATGATGCAGGCCAATATCGTCATGTCGCGGGACACCCTGCGGATGCTCGGCCAGGCCGACACCGGCCCGCGCGTCGGTCCCCTCATGGTCAAGCTGCGCGATCCGGCCCAGGCCGAAACCGTCGCGGCCCAGCTGAACGCCCTCGGCGACGGCCAGTGGAAGGCCTGGACGCGTCAGGAACTGGCTGACGCCAACGCCGGGGCCATGTTCGAGGAAGGCATCCTGGTCATCATCATCGGCGGCTGTGTGGTGCTGGGCACCATCATCGGCGTGGCCATCACCTGGCAGACCCTGCGCGGGGCCATCATGGCCAACATCAAGGAATTCGCCTCGCTGCGCGCCCTGGGTGTGGGCATGGGGTCGCTGAACCTGATCGTCATGGAGCTCAGCTTCTGGGTCGGCCTCGTCGGCGTCGCCGCCGCCATCGGCCTGACCCTGCTGGTGCAGATGTTCGCCGCCGCCAATGCCGTGATCATCGCCCTGCCGCCGGTCCTGCTGATCATCGTCGGCGGCGGCCTGGTCGCCATCTCCATCATGTCCGGTGCCCTGTCGCTGGGCATCCTCAAGAACAGCCAGCCTGCGGATCTGCTGCGATGACCGCTCACACCAAGGCGCACGGAAAACACGGCGACTTCGCCATCGAGGCCAAGGGCCTGGTCAAGCGGTTCAAGTCCGGCAAATCCTTCATTGAGGTGCTGAAGGGCGTGGACTTCGACGCCCGTCACGGCGACCTGACCATGGTCATGGGGCCGTCCGGCTCCGGTAAGTCGACCCTGATCGCCGCCCTGTCCGGCCTGCTGCGGCCGGAAGAGGGTCGGGTCGACACCCTCGACATCGACGATCTGTGGAAGCTCTCTTCGGGCCGGATCGACAAATTCCGTCTCGATAATTGCGGCTTCATCTTCCAGGGCTTCAACCTCTTCCCCGCCCTGACGGCCCTGCAACAGGTCGAGGTGGTGCTGAAATTCCAGGGCCTGTCCAAGGGCGATGCCAAACGCCAGGCGACCGAGACCCTCAAGGAAGTCGGTCTAGGCAACCGCCTCAACCAGCGGCCCTCGGCCCTGTCGGGCGGCGAGAAACAGCGGGTGGCCATCGCCCGTTGCCTGGCCAAGAATCCCCAGATCCTGTTCGCTGACGAACCCACCTCCGCCCTCGATGGCGAGAACGGCCAGATCGTCATCCGCCTGCTGCGCCGCGCCGCCACCGAACACGGCGCCGCCGTCATCTGCGTCACCCACGATCCTCGCCTCGAGGAATGGGCCGACCGGGTCATCAAGATCGAAGACGGCGTCATCATCTCCGATGAGCG
>JAIESL010000038.1 GCA_019746095.1 Caulobacteraceae bacterium | reverse complement strand
CGGTCCAGCAGGTCGTCCTTGCCGTAGAAGGCGATGTCGCGGAGCAGCATCATGCCCGCGTCCTTGCCGTCGATCTCGCCGGGGTGGATGCCGGCCTGGGCCAGCAGCACGAGCTTGGACGGGTCGAAGGCCGCGCCGTCTTTCGAGGCGATGACCGCATAGATCGGCCGGCCTTCGGGCGAGACGCCGAACTGTTCGATCCGGATCAGGTCCGAGGCAGCGTCCAGCCGGTCGAACCAGGCGCGGGTTTCGGCGTAGCTGGGGCTTTCGTTGTGCGCGGGGTCAGCCTCGAAGGCCGTGACCCAGGGGTCGGAGGCGTCACGCAGCAGGGCCCGGCTGGCCCCGTTCCAGGCCGGTGCGGGCGGCAGGAAACCCTCCTGGTCCCAGGGGGCGGAGTTGGGAACGGACGGCGATGCTGACTGGGACATGGCGGGGCTGACGCAACTGACAAGGGCGACCAGGGCCGCGGAAAACAGGATGGGGCGCATGGCCCTTCGTCGGCCGATCCTGCCCGTCTGGCAAGCCTCAGCTCCCCGTTGCCGGCAGCCAGGCACCGTCGGCGATCAGGATCGCTCCGGCGCGGACCATGTTCCACAGGGTGTAGGCCAGCACGACCAGCAGGGCCCCGATGACGACCGGGCGCGAGGGCGCAAAGGCGGCGGTCGCCGTGCAGACGGCAAAGAGGGCGACCCCGATCAGCAGTCTGGGGGTCCAGAAGGCCGCCCAGGCCGGGTCCGCCAGCGCCAGCAGGCCGAGCAGGATCCAGACCATGGCATTGGCGGCGAGGACGCAGCCGAACACCACCCGCCGCTGGGCCCAGAAATGCTCATCCAGGTCGATACGGGTGTTCACGCCCTCCGCCGTGACGCGGGGAAAGGTGACGCTGGCCGCGACATAGAAGGTGGCGGCGATGGCCAGGCCGATCAGCAGCAGGGCCGGATTGAACGGGGCCCCGCGAAAGAACCGCCAGGCCTGGTTCCAGAAGGTGGCCAGGTCGGCGGCGACGAACACCGCCAGCAGGGGCGTCAGCCAGCCGAAGCGGACGCGATGCCGCTCGTGCAGCACGCGGGAAAAGCCGCCGACCAGCTCGGCCACCGACAGACCCAGCAAGAGGCCGTAGAAGCTGAAGAAGAACTCGAATGCGCTCACAACGGCCCCCCGGCTGGCTCCCGCGACCCTAGGGGCGGAATCAGGCCGGCGTCACCCCGCAATCGGCCGGGGCGGTCCGGTCAGCGGTCGCGCTTGGCCTCAAGCCGGGTCACATCGGCCTGCAGCACCGCGCGGCGGGCGACATGGGCGTCCATGGCGGCCTGCTGTTCTGCGGTCATGCCGTTCTGGCTCTGGCCGAGGGTCTGCAGTTCGGTGACCTGGCGGTCGATTTCGACGATCTCGGCCTGGGCGTCCCACAGACGATCTTCCTCGGCCTCCGACAGCGGCGGCGGTGCCGGGCGGGCGGGACGCCGGGGTGCGCTGGCGCGGTTGCGGCCGGTCAGCACCTGGGCGTCCGACGGCGTCGGGATGGAGATCACGGGCATCGCCATCAAGGCAACCAGTGCAGCGACCAGGGAGGATTTCATGAGGGGGAGGCTCCGTTCGAACGCAAACCCGGACGTTAGATTACAGGCCTGTCACATGTGAAGCGCATTTGGGACACAATTGCCGACGGAAATGACAGCCATCGGCTTTGGCGGCGTCAGCCCTGGGTCACCGCGCCGTGCAGTTCCGAAAAGTCGCCGCGCTTCAGTCGCGCGGATGGAATGAACAGGAAGATGGGATCGGCGTCGTTGATCCAGAGGTTCATGGCCTTGTTGGACCGGATCAGGATGAGCAGGCGCAGGTCTGCGGCACCGGCAGCGAGGGCGGGGCGGTGGTCGAGGACGTAGCGCACGTCATCGTCGTTCGCATCGGTCCAGGGACGGTAGGTGGTGCCGTTCTGCAGACGCTGCTCAATCTGTTTCAGCCCTTCCCACTCGGCCCAGTCGGCGATGAAGTCGTAGCGCTCCAGACCGGGCCGGCCGATCTGGCGGGCATGGATGGCCAGACGCAAATCCGTGCCGTCATGGTCGAAGCCCTGCCCCAGAAGCTGGCCGACGGTGCCGGGCGGCGTCGGCCAAAGAGCGTCCTCAAAGGCGTCGATGTCGGCCTCGGGAGCCAGGGCCTCGATCTGCCCATACAGTCGCAGGTCGAAGGGCGGGACATTGATCCCGGGGACGAAGGCGGAGATCTGGACGGGGTTCAGAGGGTTGGCGCAGGCACCGTAGTCATCCCGGCCCGGGGGTGCGGCCAGCCGCGCCAGGGCCGTGCCGGACGGAGTCAGGATGGCGCGGACGGGAACCGGCTCGGCGGCGCTGTCGATACTGTCCACGAACAGGGAGAGAAGGCCCCGGTTCGGCAGGTCTGCCGCGCCGGTGCGGGCCGCGACGTCGGCGAGATCAAGCTGGCCGAGAAAGCCACAGTATCCGTTTTTGCCGGCGGGCCAGACGCTGCCGACGGGCAGGTCGGGCGCACCGCCCAGCCGCGTGGTTCCCAGCGGCGCATCCGCGGCGGGCCCGCCGGCGATCAGGTGAAAACAGGGGGTGGTGTGTGCCAGGATCAGGTCACGCGCCGCGCTCAGGCCGCAACGGTCGATCAGGGCATCGAGGTCATCCAGGGTCGCCAGGGGCGGCCGGCCCGGCGGCGCGGGCGGCACGGGCGGCTTCGCCCCTGTGAACAATCGCTTCAACCTGTCGAGCATCGCCGCAATCTCCAGATCGGCGTCAGGTCACGCCGCAAATTCGGCAGAAGCGCGCCCGAGACAGCGCATCGTCTACCAGCGCAACGGCTGGCCGGGGTTCCGGAGGGGGCCCACGTAAAGCCGGTTGCTTCGGCGCATCTCTTCCATCCGGGCGAAGCTGTACTGCTCCCACAACGCCTCGAAGTCTTTCTCATACTCCTCGCGCGCTCGCTGGTTCATGGCGGCCCAGGCGGTTTCGTCCACGCCTTCCGGACGCCCTGCGTGAAAGGCAAGGCGCTTCTCAAACGCAATGGCAGCCGTTCCGGTCTCTTGCCAGCGCGCAGGATCGCTTCCCAGCCACTCGTTGATCGGCCGGCCGAGAGTCTCGCCGATCGAGGCGCGCAGGGCCGCCGCTCCGCTGCCGCCGGTCCTCTGCCGGTCGGCCTCTGCCCAAGGGCGGGACCGGATCTGGAACACATAGTACCAGAAGGCGGCCTGAAGGCGGTCGCCGCGCCGCCACAGCGTCCCGATGGGCTCAAGCCAGTCGAAGGGGTTACGAACGTCGACCGCGTCGAGGATGGCATAGGAGTCGTCCGGGTTCCGGGGCGCGCTGAGCGCCGGAACGGCGATCCCGAGAATGGCGGCGCAGCCCATGGCCAGGGCGGTGCGACGCTGGATGGTCCTGTCCACATCCTTCATCGGAAGACATCCCTCACTTCCAGATCGGTGTCCCGTCGCCCGGCAGGCCGAGACCGTCCCACATCGCCGACACCCGATCCACCACGGCCTCATCCATGCGGATTTCCTCGCCCCATTCGCGTTTCGTCTCGGGCGGCCATTTGTCGGTGGCGTCGAGGCCGATCTTGGAGCCGAGGCCGCTCTCGGGGCTGGCGAAGTCGAGATAGTCGATCGGGGTGTTCTCGATCAGGGTGATGTCGCGCGCCGGGTCCATCTTGGTCGAGATGGCCCACATGACCTGTTTCCAGTCGCGGGCGTCGATGTCGTCGTCCACGACGATGACCCATTTGGTGTACATGAACTGGCGCAGATAGCTCCAGACGCCCAGCATCACCCGCTTGGCATGGCCGGGGTAGGCCTTCTTCATCGACACCACGGCGATGCGGTAGGAGCAGCCCTCGGGCGGCAGCCAGAAGTCGGTGATCTCGGGGAACTGGGCGCGCAGCAGGGGGATGAAGACCTCGTTCAGCGCCTCGCCCAGCACCGAGGGCTCGTCCGGCGGACGGCCGGTGAAGGTGGTCAGATAGATGGGGTCCTTGCGCATGGTGACGGCGGTGACCTGGAAGACCGGGAAGGTCTCGACCGAATTGTAGTAGCCGGTGTGGTCGCCGTAGGGGCCCTCGGGCGCGTGTTCGTCGAACAGGACGTGGCCTTCCAGCACGATCTCGGCATTGGCCGGGACCATCAGGGGCACGGTCTTGCAGGGGACCAGCTCGGCCTTGGCCCCGCGCAGCAGGCCGGCGAACTGGTATTCCGACAGGGTGTCCGGCACCGGCGTCACGGCGGCGAGGATGGTGCCGGGGTCGGCCCCGAGCACGATGGCGCAGGGCAGGGGGCCCTTCTTCCCGGCCTTCTTGTGGCGGGCATAGTGCTGGGCTCCGCCACGGTGGGCGAGCCAGCGCATGATGGCCCTGTCCTTGCCCAGCACCTGCATGCGGTAGATGCCGAGATTGAAGTCGTCCTCGCGGTCCTCGGACGGCCCCCTGGTGACGACCAGGCCCCAGGTGATCAGGGGCGCGGGCTCGCCGGGCCAGCAGCCCTGGACGGGCAGGGAGGTCAGGTCGATCCGGTCGCCCTTGAGCACGACCTCCTGCACCGGGGCCGACTTCACCACCTTCGGCCGCATCGACATCACGGTCTTGGCCAGGGGCAGCATCTCCATGGCGTCCGACAGCCCGCGCGGCGGGGTCGGGTTGCGCAGGAAGGCCAGCAGTTCGCCGACCTCACGCAGTTCGGCGGCGGTGGTGCGGGTCTTCTTCTCCATGGTCACGCCCATGGCCACACGCTTCACCGTGCCGAACAGATTGGCGAGGCAGGGAATGGGGCTGATCGTGCCGTCGGGCATGACGGGCTTTTCGAACAGCACCGCCGGACCGCCGTTGCGCAGCAGCCGGGTCTGGATCTCGGTCATCTCGAGATGGGTCGAGACGGGCTCGGTCACGCGAACCAGTTCGCCCTCGGCCTCCAGCATGGCCATGAAGTCGCGCAGGGATTTGTAGGCCATGCCGTTCCTTACAAAAATAGTCGCAGCGACTTGAATCAACTAGGAAAATAATCGTTATATTTTCGTGCGCTAGATCGTTGATCGCTGATCTGCAAAACTGTAGGTTTCCCTACAAAATATTGAGTTGGACCCTACAAAACATGGCCCGAGAGAAGCCCATCAAGGTGCGTGGATTGCTCTACGAGCACGGGTCGTATGTGGTGCGAATGGTCGTACCCGCTGATGTTCGGAGCGTCTTTGGGAAAACAGAATTTAGACAAAACCTCCGGACCGATAGCGCGACAATAGCCGCGCGCGAGTGCTCGAAGTTGACCAAGATGTGGAAGGGCTGGATCGGTAAGGCTAGGGCCGGAGAAACGCCGGAAGCCATCATAAACCTTGTCCACAATTGGAAGACCACACAAAGCCGCAGGGCATATGTCCACTCAGAGCCGGTCACGCCGGAAAACGAACTGGTTCGGCTTCTCTATCTTGGACTGGCCGGATCGCAAGCTAGTGGTGTTGACCAAGTCGCGGCAGGAATCGGATTAGCCGATACGCAACGGGGCCGGTTGGAAGTGGCGAAAGCCCTTATGCAGGTCGAACAGGCCCGCATTCTGAATGGCCGCGCGACCATCGCGGTTGAAGCAGCGAATGCCGCCAATCAGTCTGCGTCCAATTTTGAACAGGCGGCCTTCGGCGCGATCACCAAGGTGGATCAGGTCGCCGAACTTTCAGGTTGGTCCATCGGCAGCTTTTATAACAAATGGTCTGAAGGACGCACGACCAGTGATGCCCGGCTTCCGCACGAAGCTCTATATATCAGAGCGCTTAAGGACTTCATGGGGGGTGACTGCGATCTCGCGCTGATCACCGAAATGAAGGTCTTTGATTTCTGGCGACAAGTGGAGAAGTTTCCTGCCCGACGCGATAAGTCGCTCAGCAAGCTGAGTTTCAATAATTGGATCAGCCGAAACCAGAAGTTCGAAGGGACCGATTCGTGGATCAAACCCATTGGCACTTCAACGCAAAAGAATTGGCTCAAGTTTTATAGGCAGATGTTCAAACGCGCTATCAGTCTGCGCGTCGTCAGTACCAACCCATTCGACGCGGTAGAACTTAAACTGGTCGGCGGTCCCATCACCGGGCAAGCACTGACGCCGGAGGGACTAAAAGCATTCTTTGGACACCCTTTCTTTGACGGCCCACGGGACGCGCGATGGTGGCTGCCCGTCGCGGGCTTGTTTACCGGGTGCAGACTGGATGAACTGGTTTCGTCTTACGTCGAGGACTTCAAACAGATCGAAGGGATTTGGTTTCTGGACCTTGAAGGACGGCCCATCGAGAATGGTGCGGAGCGTCGGGTGAAAAATGAGAGTTCCCAGCGCTTGGTGCCCATCCATCCCAAGCTGCTTGAAATGGGCTTCATAACGTGGGTTCAAGCACAAGGGACAGGCACGGCTCGCGTCTTTCCAAGGTCTATGGCGACCTACAGTCAGTTCTTTTCAAACCTGATGTCCAAGGCTGGTGTCACTAAAATGAACGGCTCATCTCAGAGCTTCCATGGGCTGCGACATACTTTCGAACGTCGTGGCCGTGACTGCGGCGTCCATCTAGAAATGCGCGATTTGCTGACCGGTCATAAGGGGCAGGGGATGGGCTGCGAATATGGGAAGGGGCTTGCGGAGCTAGTCCGGTATGCTGAGATGAGCAAAATTACATTCCCGACGTTTCCAATTTCGAGTCAATGACGCCAGCGGATTGCTGAGCTTGAAGCTGGGCAATCTGCTTCCCGACCAGTGACCCCCCTCGATGTGAACGAGGTGCTCTGACGCCTATCTAGCAGTAAAAAAACGACTTTAGCTTCTCAGCTTTCCCGGTTCGTTCACGGTATTTCGAGGTGTTTCCGGGGAGTTTCTGGGAAGCACGTCGGTGAGTGCCATCCTCGCGATGGGAAGTCGCCGGCGTACCATCCAACAAGCGGACATTCGAAACGTCTGCTTTGGGGGGGTAGCGGACATTACCGAGGTCGTGGAGCTTAGCTTCGGTCTCCTAATCGCGGAAACCAATCGGCCACGGCGGCCCCTTGAACCCCATACGAACCAACCCACCACTGGACCGGGTAAGGCCAATCATCCTTGTGCCATGGCGTTTGCTCTCGCTCGCCACAAGGCACGAACCGCTGTCGGAAATCGGGTCGCGATGGATCGATAATGATGCCAGCGTAGCCCAGAATTCCGATCAGGCTCCTGCGCTCCGCGCTGTTTGAGGGCAAGACTTTCGCCAACGCCTTATCTAAGTCACTCAATCGCGCTGCGGGCGGCATCGATCCGGCAATGTCGATGATCGATCCGAGGATCGCGAAATCCCTCGGCTCAGCCGACGGGCGCGGAGTTTTTCGAAGCGTCGCGAGGTCGAAACCAATGTAAGTTGGTTGGAGATGACGGACCCCGCCCCACTTAACCCGCTCGAAACTCAGGATGTTGAGATCAACATCGGTGCCTTGATGATCAAACTCCCCGCAATAAGAACAGGCCCGACTGCCATGAGCAGATGACATCCTATGCTCTCGCAAATGGCGGGCGACAGCATAGCTTCCCAAACCAGACCGAAGGTCCAGACGCCTTGAACCAAGGCTGGCGACGAACGCGTCGATGACTTCGGCTTGGCTGAGCGCACTGGCGGCCTTCAGGGCCGCGTGGACGGCCTGATCATGGGAAAGCCGGACAGGATCAAACATCATGCCCTGCGATTTGGCATAGGCGAAGTCATCAGGTGCGACGGTTGGCTCTCGCCGCCAGCCGGTCGGCGACCAGTATGTGTTCACCAAAATGCCGGAGGCGCGTTTGTCTAAGTCCATTTTCGCTTTTCCCGCGCGATGGGGCGGAACTCAAGTTCCGCTTTGGGTCGAGACCAGACGGTCGCCTGAGGGTGGAAAGCGTACGTTCCGGGCTGCATACTTGCCTGATGACATCTCGATTTATCAAGCTGAACGACGGCTGGAACGCTGATCCAAACGCGCCGAATGAGCGCGTTGATCTGCACGGTCACGAGCTATCGCTTTCATTCAACTTGAACAGGTTTCAGTTCCCGGCTCAAAAAGGAGAACGAGCAACTCTTCGCTTCTCTGACATCAGCCACTACCGGCTCGGCGACGAAAATGATCACGCTTGGTATGCCGGTGTGGGTCGTTACTCAGAGGCTCCCGGCTGGGGGGATTTTTATGAGGTCCGCGAGGACTTCACACAACTGGATGCAGACGGGTGGATAGCGGTGCGCGATGTGCGCGCGCCGAGGCATTTCCTCTTCTATCTCAGGGACCGCACCTTCGAGTGTTTGGCGACCGACTGGATGCTGGAACGGTAACTGCGACGTCCGCTATGGGTCGGCACCGGACCGTCACTCAGGTGCCGTTTGCTGCCGTCGCGCAAGGCGCTTTAGGGTGGCTCCAGCATGGATCGGTTCCCACCTAAGCCCTTCGTTGACGCAGCCCGGGCTGCCTTCCCAATCGCAAACCGGGATATGGCCGAGGAGGCTATTCGGCACCTAAGGCCGTGGGTGGACGACAACTACCGCCAACGATCCATTGGGTTCGATGTATTGGGGCAGAGCGTTCAGCTTCCCACCCGCCTTGACTTCCCTCGCCTGTCAGCAGGGGACGGGAGGCTCTCCAACCTATCTGAGCCGGCGCTTTGTTTAGTCTCGCGTGCAACTGACGGATTTTTGCGCCAACGCGCGGCCTCATCAATCGCGGCCCTCCGAGCCGAGTGGGCGGCTCCCTTCGTGTCGGCGCTGTTGGGGGATTACGTCGTCGAGGTTGTAGAGGTGATCTGCGAGGCCCTGCCGGAGTTCGATCAGGCTTTGTATGCAAACTTCGTCCGCGAGAACCGGACCGCTGTGCGTACTATTCGAGCACAGGCAACGAGCTATTGGGCCGCGTACTATCGCGACCGCTTTCCAGAGAAGCGCGACTACCCCGCCCTAAAGGCGCTCCATCAAATGGAGACGTGGGCCGCCTGACACGAACGTCCGCTTTGGGTCGGGAACGGACTGTCGCCCAAGGGTGGAAGCGGACGTGGCACCGTCAACGCCCCGCGATAGTCGATAGCTGCGAA
>JAIESL010000123.1 GCA_019746095.1 Caulobacteraceae bacterium | reverse complement strand
CGACCACAGCCCGCCGACATCGGGGCGCTGGATCCGACGCCCTCCCCACCGACGGGATGGGCAGGAGTCTGACACGGCTCCCGGCCATGATGGCTGGTGACGCCGCTTTTTTGGGAAGGGGCCTGAAATCAGGGGGTTGGCGCGCTGGGGCATGCTGACAATCGGCGGATGGTCAGCACTCCGATCCCTCAGCCATTGGGAGAGGGGGCCAGAGGAACATCCCCTCGCCCCCGGGGGTTCGATCTCCGGAACCTTGATCGGACGGGAACCGTCCAAGGAAGAGGATCCCTGCGGGTGCGGCTTCGGCGGGTATGACCGCGATACCCTTATCCCGGCTGGTGCCTGCCGCCGCTTCCGGGAGGGGCAACCGTTGTGTGCAACCGTCCCGGATCGCCGCGTTCGCGCCGTCCGGGATGACCAGGAATTTCCGCGTTCTCTCTCAGACGCACCCACCGCCACTGTAGCAGGCATAGGCCAACACCCCGACATAGAGCAGAGGTGGAAGCACCAGGAGCAACAGCAGACCGATGGCGATCAGCCCCCAGGTCTTGAGGGGCCGGGGAGGCTTCAAACGCCCCGTCTCCTAGCCCATCCGCCGCCGGTGGTCGGCGCTGCGCAGGGTCGAGCGGATGAAGTCGGCGGGGGGGTCGGTCTCGGCGAGGACGGCTTCCTTGATGGCGCGGGGCTCGCCGAACAGGTGGCCCTGGCCCATGCTGACATCGAGTTCGAGGATGTCGACAATCTGGCGCTCGCTCTCGCATTTCTCGGCGATCAGCTCGATGCCGTAGCGGCGGGTCAGGCCGGCGAAGTCGGCGGCGGAGATATCGCGCAGGGACGGCAGGGCGGAGGCCCCGTCGAGGTCGAGCAGCTGTTCGATCAGCAGGTCGGCCGCCACCTTCATGAATTTGACGTCGGACCGCTGCAGGTCGGCGAAGTCGAGGTCGAGGGTCTGGACCTTGTCGATCGAGAAGCGGAAGCCGAGGTCGGCCAGCTTGGCCATGTTGCGGGCCTCGACCGCGCCGCGGGCGTCGAAGGTGGCCTGACCCAATTCGAAGATCAGAGCCTGGTTTAGGTCGCGGTTCTCGCTGAGGAAGTCGAGGAACTGGGGGAAGAAGGTCTCATCGCCGAGCGAGGACAGGGCGACGTTGCAGAAGACGCCGACCTTGCGGTCCTGACGCGCGAGGCGGCGGACGATCTGGGCGCAGCGGAACAGCAGCAGGTTGTCGATGGCCGGGACCAGACCCTCGCCCTCGGCGACCGAGAGATATTCGGCCGGCATCATGACGCGGTCGTCGGCGGCGCGAAGGCGGGTGAAGCTCTCGTAGAAGATGGTCCGCCGCTGGGGCAGGGAGACGACCGGCTGCAGGTAGAGGTCGACACGGTTCTCGGCCAGGGCGTCGTGGATGGTGGCCAGCAGGACGTTGGACTGTTCGCGGTGGCGGGCCTCGAACGGATTGGACGGCACCGGCTGGGCCGCGCGCTGTTCGAGCGTCTCGCTCATCTGCTGGATCAGGGTCTCCAGCATGCGGACTTCGCCGGAGAGGGTCTCGTTGGAGCTCACGGCGCCGGACTCGATGGCCTGGGCCAGGTCGGTCAGGGCCCCCTGGGTGGAGTCCATGGCGTCGGCCAGCAGGCGGTGCGCCTCGCGGACCTGTTCGATCTCATGGCGCAGGGCCGCCTTGTCGGCGCGACCGGCGATGCCGGTGTGGACGGCGATCATCAGGCCCATGGTGGCGATGGCGCCCGCTGCGCCCGCGCCGGCTCCGAGACCCGCACGCCAGATGAAGGCGCCGACCGTCAGGGCCAGGAACAGATAGCCGAAGAACAGGAAACCCTGGGTGAGTGCGCGCATTGGAAACGGATCGTCCGTCTTCCCGGATGGAATCGCCCGAGTATCGGGGTATCAGAGCAGAACGCATAGGGTTCCGCACGGATTCTCCCCACTTCTTCGAGGTTAAAGATGGAATTGTTCGACCTGACCGGCAAGGTCGCCGTCATCACAGGCTCCTCCAAGGGCATCGGCAAGGCCATTGCCGAGCGGATGGCCGAGCACGGCGCGCGGGTGGTGATCAGTTCGCGCAAGGCCGGGCCGTGTGATGAGGTGGCCTCGGCGATCAATGCGAAGCACGGCGAGGGCCGGGCCATCGCCGTTCCGGCCAACATCGCCTCGAAGGAAGAACTGCAGCGGCTGGTCAATGAGACCAATGACGCCTTCGGACAGATCGACATCCTGGTCTGCAATGCCGCGACCAATCCCTATGCGGGGCCGATGGCGGGGATCTCGGACGACCAGTTCGGCAAGATCCTGCAGAACAATGTCGTCTCCAACCACTGGCTGATCCAGATGGTCGCGCCGCAGATGCTGGCGCGGAAGGACGGTTCGGTGATCATCGTCTCGTCGATCGGCGGCCTGCGCGGCAATGCCCTGATCGGCGCCTACAATATCTCCAAGGCGGCGGACATGCAGCTGGCGCGCAATCTGGCGGTCGAATGGGGGCCGTCGAAGGTGCGGGTCAACACCATCGCCCCCGGCCTGGTGCAGACCGATTTCGCCAAATACCTGTGGGAGAACCCCGAACTGCTGAAGCAGGTGACCGACCCCGCGCCGCTGAAGCGGATCGGCCAGCCGGACGAGATCGCCGGCGCGGCCGTCTATCTGGCGGCACCGGCCTCGGCCTATATGACCGGCCAGACCCTGGTGGTGGACGGCGGGATCACCATTGCCTGGTGAGAGGGCCAGCTTTCGCCAGGACGTGATCTGGCGGCTGGAGGCGGCGGGGTTCGCCGGCTTCATCGGCTTCATGCGCCTGCTGGGCGTCGAGCGGGCCTCAGCGCTGGGCGGCTGGCTGCTGCGGACCCTCGGGCCGAGGACGGGGACGCAGCGCACGGTGATGCGGAACCTGCGCATCGCCTTTCCCGACATGCCGCAGGCCGAGCGCGAGCAGCTGGCGCTGGACCAGTGGGAGCAGACCGGGCGGGCCTTTGCCGAGACGGCGGTGATGGACCTTCTGGTCAAACAGGGCCGGATCGAGGTGGTCGGGCTGGAGCGGCTGCACGCCATTCGGGACAGCGGCCGGCCGGTGGTGTTCGCGGGTGGGCATTTTGCCAATATCGAGACCCTGGCGGCGACGATCACGGGCTCGGGCGTGCCCTGCCAGATCACCTATCGCGCGGCCAACAACCCCTATGTCGACGCCCAGATCATCGCGGCGCGGGCGCGCTATGGCGTCAAACTGTTCGCGCCCAAGGGCGGGGACGGGGCGCGGGAGCTGCTGGCGGGGATGGCGCGGGGCGAATCCGTGGCCCTGATGAACGACCAGAAATTCTCGGAGGGGCCCGAGGTCACCTTCTTCGGCCAGCCGGTCAATGCGGCACCGGGACCGAGCCGGCTGGCCCTGCGCTTCGGCACGGTCCTACAGCCGATGTCGGTGGTCCGCCTGCCGGGCGTGCGGTTCCTGCTGACGGTCTATGAGCCGATCGAGCTGACCCCGACCGGAGACCGGCAGGCGGATATCGCGCACGGGGTGCAGGCGATCACGACCTTCATCGAGGAGCGGGTGCGCGAGAGCCCGGTCGACTGGTTCTGGGTCCACAAGCGGTGGCCCGACCGGGTCTATGCCGCGTTGGAATCGTCGACGGCGGCCTCGGCGGTCTGATCGTCCGTCGAGCGGCGCAGCGGCCCCTTGTAGCCGGAGGCCGCCGTGCGGCGCCGGTCCGGCCCGAAATAGCCGTCGGTTTTCACGAACGGACGCGGGCGGAAGATGACCGCGTGGATACGGTCGAGAATGGCCTTGGCCGTGATCGGCTTGACCACGAACTCCGTCACCCCGGCGTCGCGCGCCTCATAGACGCGGCTCTTTTCCGAATGGCCGGTCATCATGATGATCGGCAGATAGGGGTTGGCGGTGTCCGGGCTGTTGCGGACCAGGCGGGTGAATTCGACGCCGTCCAGCGGGAACATGTTGAAGTCGACGATGGCCAGGTCGATCGTCTGCTGGCGCAGGATCTCCAGCCCGGCGGCTCCGTCGGAGGCCTCGCGTACCTTGCGCACGCCGGCCGACTGCAGCACGGCGGACGTGATCGCCCGCATGTGCTGGTTATCGTCGACCAGCAGAACCTGGATTGACTGAAGAGAGGACATGAATCGGGGCCGGGCCGGAATCGGCAGTAAGACGCGTCTTTTAGGGCTGGAATCCTTACCGGTCCATGACCGATCATCGTTCAGTCAGCGTGGTAAACGACTATACACGCTCAGGTTTTCACCATCAGTGACGGGTCGAGATTGCGGTCGCGCCACCGCATGCGCCAGCACAGGTGGGGGCCGGTGGCCCGACCGGTCATACCGACCCTGCCTATGGAGTCCCCGCGCTGCAGGTCATCGCCCGCCGCGACCTCGAGCCGGGACTGGTGCAGATAGGCCGTAATCAACCCCTGGCCGTGGTCGATCAGCACGAGGCCGCCCTCGAAATGCAACCCTGGCTGGGCCAGGGTGACCCGACCAGCGGCCGGCGCACGGATCACCGTCCCCTGGGGTGCCGCCAGATCAATGCCGTAGTGGGGTCGGGCGGGCGTCCCGTTGAGGACCCTCTGGCTGCCCCAGCGGCTGGTGACCCGGAAATTCTCCAGCGGCCAGTCGAAGCCGTCGCGGAAATGGTCGGCGTCGATGCGGCTGGCGAAGCCTTCGGTCTTGATCACGATCTCGCGCTGGATGCGGGCCAGCAGCTCGGGGTCGGACGGCTCGACGGTCGACGGCGGCAAGCCGTTGACGCGGGTCGAGGGAAACTGGCCGGGGGCGATGTCGAGGGTGCGGCGCACGGAACGGTCGCCGAGCCGGGCCTCGATCCGCACGCTGCCGGCTGCATCGCGGTCAAAGCCGATGATGAAGGTGCCGTCGGCCGAGGCCGCCGTCAGGGACTCGCCGTCGACGAAGATCAGGGCGCGGGGCCAGGTGCGGCCGAGGGCATGCCCGCCCTGGACGAAGCGGCCGGTGAGCTCCAGGTCCGCCTCATCCTGTGCCAGGGCGGTGCCGCCGACGAGCAGGGCGCCGGAGCCGATCACGACGCCCCGGCGGTTGAGGATCATGCGACCTGGCCCAGCCGCTGGAAGGCCTCTTCGGGCCCGGCATAGGCTTCCTGCAGGGTGACCGACCAGTAGCGCAGGGTCTCCAGCGGTATGGTCTTGCCGCTGACGGCGCAGGTCACGAAACGGCCGGGCTTGAGCACGGCATATTCGCCGTCGCCGTAGTGCAGGGTGGCCTTGGCGGTCTGGGTCGTGGGCATGGGGGCGAGGTTAGCGTGGCCGTGGATGCCGCGCCACGGCTTTTGCACTCAGAACAGATCGCCCTGGCCGGGCGGCGGGGTCTTGGCGCGGGGCAAGGCGGGGGATGGTCGGGCCGGGGCCTCGGCGCCGTCGATCCGGGCCCCGCGCGATCCGTCGGCGAAGACGAGGCGGACGGCCTGGCCGTCAGACAGGGCGGCGGCGGCGGCGATCATGGCCCCGTCCTCGGTCTCGATCCGGGCAAAGCCCGGCTTGGGCGTCTTCGGATTGAGGCCGGACAGGGCGCGCGAGAGGGCGGCCAGCCGGGTCCGGTCCCGGTCGAGGCGGCGGTCCATGGCGGGGGCGAACCGGTCGGTGAGGGCGGTCAGCCGGTCGTGGCGCCGTTCCATCGCCCGCTTCAGCAGGCTGTCGGAGAGCCGGGCCGAGGCGGCGGCGAACTGGCGCTCATGCACCGCGACATTGCGCTGAAGGGCCGATCCGAGCCGGCTGCCGGCATGGTCCAGCCGCTGCTGCGGCAGGGCCAGCAGGTCTTCCGGCCGGGCGGGCAGGCCGCGGGCGGCGGCGCGCAGCCGGGTGCGCCGGTCTTCCAGAATGCGCCCGCCCGCGCGGGCCAGACGGCGGTCGAGGTCGGCGACGGCATAGGCCAGGTCGGCCAGCACCGGTGTGGCGATCTCGGCCGCGCCGGTCGGCGTCGGCGCGCGGCGGTCGGAGACGAAGTCGATCAATGTGGTGTCGGTCTCATGCCCGACGGCCGAGATGATCGGGATGGTGGCGGCGGCGACCGTGCGGGCCAGGGCCTCGTCATTGAAGGCCCAGAGATCCTCGACCGAGCCCCCGCCGCGGGCGACGATGACCACATCGGGGCGGGGGATGGGACCGTCCGGCGTCAGGGCGTCGAAGCCGCGGACGGCGGCGGCGACCTGGCCTGCGGCGGCGTCACCCTGGACCACGCAGGGCCAGACGATGACCCGGCAGGGCCAGCGCTCGCTGATGCGGTGCAGGATGTCGCGGATCACCGCGCCGGTGGGGCTGGTGATGACACCGACCACGGCGGGGAAGGCGGGGATGGGCGTCTTGCGGCCCGGCTCGAACAGGCCCTCGCCCGCCAATTTCGCCTTCAGCCGCTCCAGCTGGGCCAGCAGGGCCCCGGCCCCGGCGGCCTCCATGGTCTCGATGACGATCTGGTAGGAGGAGCGCGCCGGATAGGAGGTGATCTTGCCGGTGACGATGACCTCCAGCCCCGACTCGGGCCGGACACCGAGGCCGCGCACAGAGCCCTTCCAGATCACGCCGTCGATGGCGGCCTTGTCGTCCTTGAGCGTCAGATAGACATGGCCCGAGGCGTGGTGATTGACCTTGGAAATCTCGCCCCGCAGCCGGACATGGCCGAACCGGTCCTCGAGCGTGCGCTTGAGGGCGAAGGACAGTTCGGACACCGTCTGGGGCGGATTGTTGTCCCGCGCGGGCGCCGGCGGTTCGTCGGCCGGGCCCTCGAAGACGTAGGAGTCGTCGGTCATGGGGAGAGGGTAGCGGGGGCGGACGGCGGGGGGAATGGGGGGTGACGGGTGTCCGCTATGGGTGGACATCAGACATCGGCTCGGCCGACCTCCAAAGCCTGATGCTGGGCCGCTGCCAGCCTGCGCACCACCTCGGGCCGGTCAGCCGATGACAGGTCCATGCGCGCGGCCTAGTGTATTTGCCGCGGGACTGATTGCGCCTCCCTTGCGCCTAGAGCGCCCGGCCCCATACGAGGCGCAGCGCACTCGACTGCGGGGCCCGGTCGGCCGAACGCCCGATCAGCGAAAGGACCCCGCAGGGCTGAAGACCAGCTCACAGTCTGACCAATTGATCTCCGTCGGCTTTCCATCCGCCTGCGGCTGCGCTGGCCTGGGCGGAATCGCAGACGGCAGCTGCAGCCCTGAGACCACCAGGTTCCTGGCCTCATCGAAGCGCGCGGATCCTCCCTGATCGCCGACGGTCAAGACGCCGGTCACGCGGTCGAATGTATACGCCCGGCGGGTATCCCAGATCGACGGGCCCAGCCCGAGAGCGAACAGGACGAGGCCGTCAGGGTCGAAACGGATTTCAACGGGTGCCGGGCTGCCGAAACACCCCTCCCGGGTCACCGGTCGCCAGTTGCCATGAATGCCGCTCTCATCAGCCCCGACAATCGGCAGCACAAGGGTGTGTGGGTGGCCATTGGCTGTTACCGTCACCCGGATCTCGCTGCCCGGAGCGGCGTAGTCGCTGACCTGAAGCACGCGCCGGTCGGTGGACAGTGTGGCCGCTTCAGGCGGATCGACCTGCCAGAAATCGACGCACCTCAGGGGAATGTGCTGGGGGCCGTAGGCTGAAAACTCGAAACTGTGGCGCAGGTCCACCGTCTCGCCGGGCCGTGCAGAGGTCGGGTCGGCCGTGAGCCGATGGCCAGACGGAACGTTGCAGTTCACCAGTGGACTGCGCCGGCCAGGCTCCTCATGCCGGTCCACCACACCGCGAAGCCCCTGCCCTCCGGAGTAAAACCCCGGGGCGGTCGTCGCACAGGCCGCAAGGGTCAGCAGGCCCGGCAGGGCCAGAAAGCGTTTCAGATAATCCAACCTGTGTCCCTTTCCGGCAAGACCCGCTCAGCCCTCAATACTGTTCCCCGACGCGAACGAACTCGAACTCACAACTGGCCTGGCTCGGCCGCGGCGGGTCGCCGGGCGGCAGGGGTGGGGGTGGCCGTCCCGAAGGGAAGGCAAAACCGGAAAACACGATTCGTCCCTCTTCGAGGACCCGCACTTGGCCTGTCTGTGTTCCCAGGGTGAAGGCACCGGCGTCAGGGTCGAAGCTGTAGGTGTATTCAGCCTGCCAGCGAGCCATCTGGTCCGGATAGGCGATGAGGACGCGACCGTCAGGGCGTATAGCCACCATGCTCGGCATTTCTTCGTCCGCACAGGATAGCGTCTGTGCCGGGATCCAGCTGCCATAGAGATTGGGCGCGTCCGAATCGATGACGGGGATTGTAATGCTTGTGGAATCCCCCCGCGCGGTCGCCGTCAACGTGATCATGCCCGGCGCGGCATCGGGGCTGATATCCAGAAAGCGCCGGTTGGCCGAGAGTGTGGCCGCCTCCGGGGGATCAATCCGCCATTCATCCACACAGCGAAGCGGGATATTGTAGGACGAATTCCCCATCCCGAGGACGTGGCGCACCTCAATACGGCTGCCCGGCCGACCGGCCACGGGTCCCGCGACCAGGTAGGTTCCGTCCGGGTAGATCTCGTTGCACCGGGGCAGGTCCACGAGATTTTTGCCGGAATGGGGGTCTTCAAGCCCTCGCCCCCCACCGGAATAGACGCCCGGCCCGGTCGTGGAGCAGGACATCAGCATCACAACCATCGCTGCAGGCAGAAATCTGAAACAGGACATCTTTCTCCTCTTCGCCCGCCTCCCTTCGGCCTCGTGGCGGTGCTGCCAAGCCCTTGAGACCGTTTGGTTGGCCCGGCGCTTGTAGCATCTACCCGGGTTGTTGAGTTCATGATGCCAGCGCGTCATGTCTGCTTGGCGATTTAGCCGGCGGCACCGTAGTGCCGACTTCCGAACTTCCCGGAATGAGGGCGATCTGATGCTCACGGAAGGTCCACCAGAGCATGTGAGGCGCAAGGTCGCGGCC
>JAIESL010000126.1 GCA_019746095.1 Caulobacteraceae bacterium | reverse complement strand
CTCCGTTTTCGAGGGACACCCATGATCGAACGTAACTGGCAAGAGCTGATCCGTCCCGAGAAGCCGCAGATCGAGGCGAGCTCCGACCCGCAGCGCAAGTCGCGCCTGGTCGCCGAGCCCCTGGAACGCGGCTTCGGTGTGACGCTCGGCAATGCCCTGCGCCGCGTGCTTCTGTCGTCGCTGCAAGGCGCGGCTGTGACGGCCATCCAGATCGATGGCGTCGTTCACGAATTCTCGTCGCTGGAAGGCGTTCGCGAGGACGTGGTCGACATCGTGCTGAACATCAAGCAACTGGCGCTGCGCATGCACGCTGAAGGCCCCAAGCGCATGACCCTGCGCGCCACGGGCCCCGGTGTCGTGACCGCCGGCCAGATCGACGTCCCCGCGGACATCGAGGTGCTGAACCCCGATCACGTGATCTGCACGCTCGATGACGGTGCCTCGGTGCGCATGGAACTGACCGTCCAGAACGGCAAGGGCTATGTCGCCTCCGAGTTGAACCGTCCGGAAGACGCTCCGATCGGCCTGATCGCCGTCGATGCCCTGTATTCGCCGGTCAAGCGCGTGGCCTATCGTGTCGAGCCGACCCGTCAGGGCCAGTCGCTGGACTATGACAAGCTGATCCTCGAGGTCGAGACCAACGGCGCGGTCTCGCCGGTGGACGCCGTGGCCTATGCCTCGCGCATCCTCCAGGACCAGCTGCAGATCTTCATCACCTTCGATGAGCCGAAGAAGGCCGTGGAAGCCGTCGACGGCAAGCCGGACCTGCCCTTCAACCCGGCCCTGCTGAAGAAGGTGGACGAGCTGGAACTGTCGGTGCGCTCGGCCAACTGCCTGAAGAACGACAACATCGTCTACATCGGCGACCTGATCCAGAAGACCGAGGGCGAAATGCTTCGCACCCCGAACTTCGGCCGCAAGTCCCTGAACGAGATCAAGGAAGTCCTGATGACGATGGGCCTCTCGCTCGGCATGGATGTGCCGAACTGGCCGCCCGAAAACATCGAAGACCTGGCCAAGAAGTTCGACGACCAGATCTAGTTTCAACCCTCCGCCCTTGATCCTTCCGGATCGCGGAGCGGTTAGAATGTGAGAACCCCAGGTCCGGTGCTCCGGAAACCAGGGTGAGTAGGAGAGACCCCGATGCGCCACGGCGCCGCCTATCGCAAGCTCGGTCGTACGAGCGCACACCGGACCGCCATGTTCGCCAACATGGCTGCGTCGCTGATCAAGCACGAGCAGATCACGACCACGCTTCCCAAGGCGAAGGAGCTGCGTCCCTTCGTCGAGAAGCTGGTCACGCTCGCCAAGAAGGGTGATCTGCACGCACGCCGTCAGGCCATCAGCCACGTCCGTGACGTGCCGCAGGTCGGCAAGCTGTTCGAGACGATCGGCCCGCGCTACGCCGACCGCAACGGCGGCTACATCCGCATCATGAAGGCCGGCTATCGCCACGGCGACAACGCCGCCATGGCCGTGATCGAGTTCGTCGATCGCGACACCGCCGCCAAGGGCCTGGACTCGGGTCCGGTCTATGCCATCGAGGGCGACGAAGAAGCGTAAGCACGCTTCCCGTCAGGGGCTTGAGAAGAGGGCGGCCGGTGCGAACCGGCCGCCCTTTTTCATGGCACCGAACCGGGTCAGACCCAGGGATCGGGATCAACAGCGGATGGCCGCCACCCTGAAATCGAGCCGTCCGTCGCCAGACCCTGGTCGGTCAGAAGGGCCATCATCCGGTCCCGGGACGCGCCTCCCGCTTGAACTGAAATCAGCGGTTCCCACACCGGAATGGCCGTACCATCGACACCCGGCAGCACCTGGGGCCCCTCATGTCCGCGGTCATACATGCGGCTGAGATCGAGCTCCTGGCCGTTGCTGAAGCGAATGACCTCAACCCCCGTCAGCCGGTCCCGACCGTCAGGGCCCTTGAGGACGAAGTCGTCACCCTCCGTGAGCAGGCGGTAGTCCGCGCGCGTACCTTGAACCAGAAGGGTGTCACGCCCGGCACCGCCGTCGATCCGGTCATGGCCGCGCCCGCCTTCGAGCAGATCATCGCCCGCCCCACCGAAGAGGGAGTCGTTGCTCGACAGGCCCGACAGAGTGTCTGCGCCCGCCGTGCCGGAAACGGCACCGGTGCCGACGGTGTTGGCGTTCAGCCGGACATAGGCCTGGGTCAGGAGCGGGTGAGAGTTCAGCAGGGCAACCGGGTCGGTGAAGGTGGCGCGGGCTGCGGCGTCGCCCCCCAGATGCCCGTCAATGAACCGGTCGATGAAACCGGCGATGGAGGCCGTCAGCCCCGGGATCGCCGTATTGCCGCCGATGTCGCCGTGGGTGGCGTCCCGATAGACCAGCGCAAGGTTTTCGGCCGCATCACCGTTCCGGAAGGCGTCAAGGCGTCCGCTCCAGTCTGCCAGGCCACCAGCCTCGGTGTCCTTCGTGCCGGTGATGGTCAGCAGGGGAACGACGATGTCATCCCATGACGTACCGGTCAGATCGGCCCAGCTGCTATCCTCGCCCTGGGGCGACAGGATGATTGCGGCCTTGAAGCGCGGATCCGCGACGCTGGTCAGGCCATAGGGATTGCCGGTTGGCGGGGTCTCGTAACCCGGCCGGTCGGAGTCCAGCCCCACCAGAAGCCCGGCCGTGAAGGCACCATGGCTGTGGCCGGCGACCACCGGCGACGACACATCGACCGCATAGCCGGGCAAACCCGCGACCAGGGTCTGGGCCATGTCCAGGGCGAACTGCATGTCAGCCGCGCGGTGCAGGCCCGAGGCCGGATTGCTGACCGGGAACTGGCTCGTCAGCCACGAGGGATAGGTGCTGACGCTGTCGAGGTGGTTCGGCAGAATGACGATGTAGCCGAGGTCGGCAAGGGCCTGGGCCGTCGCGCCGGATCCTCCGTTCGCTCCGCCACTACCACCGTGTCCGTGACTGTAGATGATCACCGGATAGGTCCCGGGTCGTTCCGGTGCAAAGACCGTCAGCACGACGTCGCGGGGCGCGGTGACGCTCGTTCCACCCGAATTCACATAGGTGACCCGGTGATCGGGGTCGCGCAGTGTGCGGCTGATCGAGACAGGCACGGCAGCGTCCTCCGGGTCAGATCATGATACGGTTCGGCGGCCGGGTTCCGTCGGTTTCGGCAGCCTACTCCTTCGACAGGTCCTGTTTCCGGAACCCGGCCAGGGCCCCGGCCAGCGGGAGCAGGGTCCAAAGACCGACGCTGATCCAGGCCTTGGGCAACAGGCCGTCCGGCAGGGCCGCGGCGCGCGCGCCGCCGGCGATCGCGGCCTGGATCGCATCGGTCGCGGTACCCGGATTGACCAGGATCGACAGCCAGGCATCGGGTTGCACGCCCATGGGCAGCAGCATCTGCGGCGTGAAGAACTGGGCCACGCCGAACACCAGCGGCACGAACAGGGCCGCCAGAAGCGAGCGGGTCACGACCGCCGCCAGCATCCCCATCATGGCGAACTGCAGGATGCGCAGCCAGGACAGGCCGGCGAAGCCCGCAAATTGCGCCGCCTTTTCGCCGGTCATGGCAAAGGTCAGGCTCCGTTCGAACACCGCCGCCTTGATCAGGTTCTCGATCACACCGGCCACCAGCATGAAGCCCATCGCCGCCAGCGCCAGCCCTGCCACCACGGCCAGCTTGGCCAGCAGCAGGTTGATCCGACTGTTGCGCGCGCTGATCAGCCGCCAGGTCTCCCAGCGATAGTCGCCGGCATAGAGGGTGGCCGCCCCGATCAGGACGAACAGCAGCACAAGCGGATTGGCCAGATTGCCGGCCGCCGAGACCAGGGCATCGGCCATGTCCAGCGTCCCGCGCCCCAGGGCCGCCTTGAGCTCATCGGGCATCTTCTCGTCGCCCAGGATCTTGGTCTCGCTGCCCTTGAGCACGAAACTGGTCAGGGCTCCGATCGCCACCGAGATGATCGGCACGAAGGCCAGGCTCCAGAACAGGCCGGTCTTGTTCTTCGACAGGCGGAAGCCTTCGGCGCGGATGGCGTCAACCAGCATGGATCGTCTCCGGTGCCTGCACGGCACCCGTCTCGGTGAAGAATATGGCCTCCAGGTCTGTCCCAACCCAGCGGGCCTCGCTGATATCGATCCCGGCCTCGACGAGGGCGCGGATCAGGGCGGGGCCTTCAGCGCGCGGAATGTCGGCCAGCACGGCCTCGCCGTCGCGGACACCCTTTGAGCCCAGTACGGCCAGAACCCGGTCGACCGGTCCAGCGGACAGCCGCAGGCGTTCGCCGACGGCGGTCAGTTCGCTGACCGCCCCCTCACGCACCAGCCTGCCCTTGTTCAGGATGGCGACGCGGTCGCAGACGCGCTGGACCTCGAGCAGCTGGTGGCTGGCCAGGATCACGGTCAGGCCGTCGTCATGGGCCAGGCTGCGGATCAGGGCCCGCATCTCCTGGATGCCGGGGGGATCCATGCCACTGGTCGGTTCATCCAGGATGATCAGCTCGGGTTTGCTGATCAGGGCCGCGGCGACGCCGAGGCGCTGCATCATGCCCACGGAGAAGCCGCGCACCTTGCGGTCCGCTGCCTCGGAAAGCCCGACCCGCTCCAGCCAGTGGGGAATGTCTGCCGTCCCGCCGACGCCGTGCTCCAGCGCCAGCCAGTGCAGCACCTGCCGTGCGGTCAGATAGGGGGGATAGCGCGGGGTCTCGATCATCGAGCCTGTCAGGCGCATATGGGCGATGTCGCCGACCGGCCCGTTCATGATGGTCGCCGTCCCGTCCGTCGGCCGGATCAGGCCTAGCAGGATGCGGAACAGGGTCGACTTGCCGGCCCCGTTGGGTCCCAGCACGCCATAGACCCCGCCTCGCGGGATGGAGAGGTCCAGCCCGTCGAGGGCGCGGACGGTTCCGTAGGTCTTGGTCAGACCCCTGGTTTCGATCACGGCTGTCATGGCGGCAGCTTGGCCCTGCCTGTCCTCGCCGCGCAAGGCGGCATGGCATTAAGCTTTCGCAACCTCGGCCGGCCGGATTTCCATGCCGAAGACGATCAGTTCGCCGTCCGGGGCCAGCACCAGCAGTTCGCGCTGGCCATAGGGCTTGTCGGCCGGGCCATGCACATCGCCTGACGGCAGGGTGTCGAGTTTCGGCTTGAGCGCTTCGTACAGGGCGTCCACGTCGCGGACGTCGATATAGTAGGCGAAGCGCCGCCGGCCCGCCGCAGCCTCGCCCCCTTCGGCCTCCAGCAGCCGGAAGCCGACCGTTTCGCGGTGGATGTAGGCGTAGCCGTCCTGGCGGAACGGCACCGTAAAGCCGAGAATGTCGGTGAAGAAATCCAGCGCCTTCTGCAGATCGGGGACATGCAGGAAGGGCGTTACCTGCTCGAATTGGGTCATGAGGGCCTCCGCCCCCAACCTGCCATGGGGCTGACGCCAACGCACCTGTCCGCTAGAAGGCCCTCCCGCCCGGAACACCCCATGTCCGTCCTGTCCCGCCTACGCACCCGCCGCGCCGCCCTTGCCTTCATCTTCGTGACGGCGGTGCTGGATATCGTGGCCATGGGGATCATCATTCCCGTGCTCCCGGTCCTGATCGAGGATTTCGTCGGCTCCAATGCCCGCGCGGGCATCATCAACGGCGTCTTCGTGGCCCTCTGGGCCGGGATGCAGTTCCTCTGTTCCCCCATCATCGGTTCGCTTTCGGACCAGTACGGCCGCCGGCCGGTGATCCTGATCAGCTGCGCCGGCCTGTCGCTCGACTATATGTTGATGGCCCTGGCCCCCGACCTGTGGTGGCTGGCGCTGGGGCGGATCATCGCCGGCATCACCTCGTCCAGCTTCACCACCGTCTATGCCTATATGGCCGACATCACCGCTCCGGAGAAACGCGCCCGCGCCTTCGGCCTGATCGGCGCGGCCTTCTCCGCCGGCTTCGTGCTGGGGCCTTTGCTGGGCGGGGTCCTCGGCGAGTTCGGGCCGCGCGTGCCCTTCTGGTTCGCGGCAGCCCTGTCCGCGGTGGCCTTTTTCTACGGTCTGCTGGTCCTGCCCGAGAGCCTGCCGGTCGAAAGGCGGATGAGATTCAGCTGGAAGCGGGCCAACCCGGTCGGAGCCCTGATCCTGCTCAGGCGGAACATGGAACTTGGCGGCCTCGCGGTCGTGAATTTCCTGCTCTATTTCGCCCACCACCTCTTCTCCGCGGTGTTCGTTCTCTATGCCGCCTACCGCTACAGCTGGGGACCGAAGGAAGTCGGTCTGCTGCTGGCCCTCGTCGGCGTGTTGGACATGCTGGTGCAGGGGGTTCTGGTCGGGCCGGTCGTCAAACGTCTGGGAGACCGGATGACCATGGTGCTGGGCCTGGTAGGCGGCACGGTCGGCATCGCGGCCATGGGTTGGGCCCCCGACGGGCTGATCTTCATCCTCGCCATGCTGCCCAATGCCCTGTGGGGCCTGGCCATGCCGACCCTGCAGTCGCTGATGACCCGTCATGTCGGCGAGGACGAGCAGGGTCAGCTGCAGGGGGCGAACATGAGCGTGGCCTCCATCGCCGGGGTCATGTCGCCGCTGTTCTTCGGTTGGGTCTATTCCTTCTCGGTCGGCGACGGTGCGGCCGGAACACGGGCCTGGATCGCGGAGACCCTCGCGCCGGCATCGGGCTGGATCCAGCTTGCCGCCGTTCGGATCCTGACCGATCCTGGCCTGACCTTCTATCTGGGCGCGGTGTCCCTGCTGCTCGCTGCGCTGATCGGCTGGTGGGTGGGGCAGCGGGCGGAGAGTCAGGAACCGGCCGCGGTGCAGGACACGCCCCTGCCTTGATACGGTCCAGAATCCGTAGAGGAATGACCGGGCCTCAATGCCCCAGCCTTCCGGGATGACCATGAAGATCCAGACCGTCGCCCTCGCCCTTGCCCTGTTTCTCTCGGCCTGCGGTCAGTCGAACGACAGCCAGGCCCAGGATGGCGTCTTCGCCGACAATCGCGTGGTCCCAGGCGACGCCCTGGCGATGAAGTCCAGTTTCGCCCCCGTGGTGCGGACGGCGGCCCCGGCGGTGGTCAATGTCTCCGCGCGCGGCGTGCAGCAGGTGCAGGACCCGTTCTGGTCCATGTTCGGACAGGGGCCGCGCGCCCAGCAGGTCGGCTCGGTCGGCTCGGGGGTGATTGTCCGCGCCGACGGGGTGGTGGTGACCAACTATCACGTCATCAACGGCATGCAGCAGATCAAGGTGGTGCTGAACGACCGTCGCGAGTTCGATGCCCGGATCATCCTGGCCGACGAACGTTCCGACATCGCCGTGCTGCAGCTCGAGGGGGTCAATGAGCGGCTCCCGACCCTCAATATCGACGATCGCGAGGAACAGGAGGTCGGCGACCTGGTGCTGGCCATCGGCAATCCGTTCGGCGTCGGCCAGACCGTGACCAATGGCATCATCTCGGCCCTGAACCGGACCGAGACGGGCATCTCCGACAGCGGCTCCTTCATCCAGACCGACGCCGCCATCAATCCGGGCAACTCGGGCGGGGCCCTGGTCGACATGGACGGCGACCTGATCGGCATCAATACCGCCATCTTCTCCCGCTCTGGCTCGTCCTCCGGTGTCGGATTCGCCGTACCGGCGGCGGCGGTGCGCCGCGTGGTCGACTCGGCCGTCGGCGGGGCGACTGCCGTGATCCGTCCCTGGCTGGGCGTGAAGGGCGAAACCGTCAGCGCCGATCTGGCCCGCAGCCTCGGCCTCGACCGCCCGCAGGGGCTTGTCGTGACCGAGGTCTGGCGCGGCGGGCCCGGGGACCGCGCGGATCTGCGCATGGGCGATGTCATCACCGCCATCGACGGCGCTGAGGTCAATGACCAGGGCGGGCTGAATTTCCGGGTCGGCACCCGTGAGCCGAATGAGACGGTTCGGGTGTCCGTGCTTCGGGACGGGCGGCCGCTGGTCGTGGATGCGCGGGTCCAGCGCTTGCCGGGCAATGCGGATCTGCAAGGGGCGACGGTGATCCAGTCGGGCGGCCTGACCGGTGCCCGGGTGCTGGCCCTGAATCCCGCCCTTGCCGACAGCCTCGGGGGCGACCCCTTCGCCAGTGGGCTCGTCGTCGGCGGCGTTGCGCCCAACAGCTATGCCCGGCGGGGCGTCGGCCTGCAGACCGGCGACGTCATCATGGCCGTCAACGACCGCTCCGTGAACTCGCCGCAGCAGCTGGCCAACCTGCCGCGCGGCACTCAGCTGCTGGTCGAGCGCCGTGGCCAGCGGGGCGTGCTGGTGGTGCGCTGAACCGCGCCGTCGCCGCTATTTTTTGATCGGCGATCCGATGGACCAGGTGTGGCCGAACGGGTCGCGTAGCTGACCATAGCGGTCGCCCCAGAACTGGTCCGCCAGCGGGAACAGCGGCACGCCGCCGGCCAGCAGGGCGCGGTTCCACCATTCGTCGGCGTCATCGACCTGCAGATGGATGGTCACCCCCGTGGGGACGATGTCCTGCTCGTGACCATACTCGGGAAACTCGTCATGCAGTAGGAGATCACCGCCGTTGATCCTGAGGTAGGCGTGCATCAGACGTTCGCCATCCTCGGCGGGCATGCGTCGAACCTCCTCGGCCCCGAAGGCGCGGGTGTAGAATTCGATCGCCGCCTGACCGCCCCGCGAGGGAATGGTCAGGTGGGGGGTGACCCCCGTCGTCGGGCCCTGTGCGGTGTGGTCGTCAGCCATGTCACGGTCTCCTCGCTTCGGCGGCACACTAACGCGTGAAATGCGCGCCCGGAACGCCTAACTGTGGTCGTGCATGACCGACCTGTTCGAAGCCTCCGGCATCCATCCTCCCGACGCGCCGCTGGCAGACCGGCTGCGGCCGCGCACCCTGGAAGATGTGGTGGGTCAGGACCATCTGCTGGCGGAGGGCGGACCGATCCGACGGATGGTCGAGGCCGGGCGGCTGGGTTCGATGATCCTGTGGGGGCCGCCGGGCACCGGC
>JAIESL010000121.1 GCA_019746095.1 Caulobacteraceae bacterium | reverse complement strand
CACATGGCCGTTGGGCACGCCCGCCTTCCAGCCGGCGCAGTCCCCGGCACGCAGGATGGTCTCCCCGTCATTCTCGACCAGCACCACCTCGCCGGACACCACCCAGACGAACTCGTCCTCGCCCTCGTGCCAGTGCCTCTGGCTCGACCAGGCCCCGGCCGGCAGGCGCAGCAGATTGACCCCGAACTGGTCCAGCCCGACCGCATCGCCCAGCTTCCAGCGGCGGCGCGGCTTGCAGGGACCGGCGAATTCCTCGGGATAGCCGGTGCCGTGTCCCGTGGGGGCGGTGTCGATGTCGATCTTAGGCATGGGAGAGGCGCCCTTCTCGCGGTCGTCCGAACCCCGTAAAGCACAGGCCCATGAGCGTCGCATCAACTCCCGTTATCGATCCTGTCGCCCTGACCCGCGACCTGATCCGAAGGCCCTCCGTCACCCCCGCCGACGAAGGGGCGATGGATGTGCTGGAACGCGCCCTGACCGGGCTGGGTTTCCATTGCCGCCGGATGCCCTTCGAGAACATCGAAAACCTGTACGCCCGGCGTGGCACGGCCTCGCCCAACCTCTGTTTCGCCGGCCACACCGATGTGGTGCCGACGGGTTCGACCGAGGCCTGGTCCTCAGGCCCGTTCGAGGCCGAGGTGAAGGACGGAATTCTCTACGGCCGGGGCGCGGTCGACATGAAGGGCGGCATCGCGGCCTGGGTGGCGGCAGTCTCGCAGGTCCTGGCGGAGGGCGAGGTTGCCGGCAGCCTCTCCTTCCTGATCACCGGCGACGAGGAGGGCCCGGCCCTGCACGGCACGAAACGGGTGGTCCAGGCCCTCATGGCCGAGGGCGAGGTCATCGACGCCTGCGTGGTCGGCGAACCATCCTCGCAGCACGCCCTGGGCGACATGATAAAGATCGGACGGCGCGGATCGCTCAACACCTGGATCAAGGTCCACGGCAAACAGGGTCATGTGGCCTATCCGGACCGTGCGGCCAATCCGGTCCCGGTCCTGGCCCGGCTGGTCGCCCGCCTCGCCGACCACCGGCTGGACGACGGCTATGAAGCCTTTCAGCCGTCCAATCTGGAGCTGACCACACTGGACGTCGGCAATCCGGCGACCAATCTGATCCCGGCCGAGGCGCTTGGCCGTCTCAACATCCGGTTCAACCCCAACCATACCGGTGAAAGCCTGATGGCCTGGCTCAATGCCGAGGCGGGCCGGGCCCAGGCCGAAAGCGGCCTGCGGATCGAGCTTGAGCACCTGCATTCGGGCGATGCCTTCCTGACCCAGACCGGCCCGTTCGTCACCGGCGTGCAGGATGCGGTCGAGGCCGCCGTCGGCCGCCGCCCCGAGGCCTCGACCACCGGCGGCACCTCGGACGCCCGCTTCATCCGCGCCATGTGCCCGGTGCTGGAGCTGGGACTGGTCGGCCAGACCATGCACCAGATCGACGAGCGTGCGCCCGTGGCCGAGATCGAGGCCCTGGCCGAGGTCTATCGGAGGGTGATCCGGACCTATTTCGAGCGGGCCTAGAACAGCAGGTCGAGGCCGAGAAGGGCGGCGCCGAACATGGCGGCGAAGGCGACGAGACCATAAAAGGCGTCGCGCAGCGGGCTGCCCCGGCGTTCCAGCCTCATCGGCGGCAGTTTGACGGGCAGACTTCTCATGGCCCCCTCCGGTTCGACCCCGGAAGGATGCGCCGGGTTTGTTGCCGGGGTGTTGAGAAACGTGGTTGCCGCCGCGTCCGCATGCTCGACCGAAATCCGGGCCTAGTGCAGCGTCGCCTCCAGCCGGGCGATACGGCGGTCGAGGTCCGCCACCATCTCCTCCAGCCGTGCCTGCTCCGAATTCATGTCGACCGGCGTGCCGTCGTCATAGGTGAGCTGCGCGCCCTTGCCGATCAGGTCGAGGCGGTACAGGGCGGTCACCCGGCGCGTCTTCAGCCGCTCCAGTTCGTCGGCCACGGCTCAGTCGCGCTCCAGAAACCGGATTGCGCTCAGCACATGGGTGCGCACGCCCAGCGGCAGCACGGCCTCATTGACGTCGAACTCCGGCGAATGGTTCGGCGGCGAGGTGGCCGGGTCGACCCCGTCCTTCGAGCCGCCGAGGTGGTAGAAGACGCCCGGAACCTCCTGCGACAGATAGCTGAAATCCTCGGCCACGGTCGTCGGCGGGGTGGCCGGATTGACGTTGCCCGCCCCCGCCGCCTCGACCAGCACCGGGGCCAGCCAGGCCGACAATTCCTCATTGTTGAACACCAGGGCCGCGTTCTGGCGCACCGTGAACTCCGCCGTCGCGCCATAGGTCTCGGCGACATTGTCGATGGCGACCCGGGTGCGGGCGACGAGGTCGTCACGCTGGGCGATGTCGAAGGTCCGCAGGGTGCCGGACAGCACGGCCTGGTCGGGGATGATGTTGTAGCGGACGCCGGCGTCGAGAGTGGCGATGGTGAAGACGGTCGGCGTCGTCGTCGGGTCGATGGTCCGCGCCGTCAGGGTATTGATGGTCTGGACGATCTGGGCCGCGGTGGCGATGACGTCGACGCCCTTCCATGGCCAGGCCCCGTGGGTCTGGCGGCCGTGCAGGGTGATGTCGACCCGGTCCGAGGCCGCCATGAAGCCGCGCGGGCGATAGAAGACCGTCCCCGGACGGCCCGGCACGACGTGCAGGCCGAAGATGGCGTCCGGTCGCGGATTGGCCAGCGCCCCTTCCTGGATCATCAGCCGGGCCCCGCCCAGCGGCTCGCCCGGAGGGGCCCCTTCCTCGGCGGGCTGGAAGATGAAGACAATGGTGCCGGGGATGTCCGCACGCATGCCGGCCAGCACCTCGGCCGCCCCCATCAGCATGGCCACATGGGCATCATGGCCGCAGGCGTGGGCCACCGGCACCGTATTGCCCATATAGGTCCCGGTCGCGGTCGAGGCGAAGGGCAGGCCGGTGGCTTCCAGCACCGGCAGGGCGTCCATGTCCGCCCTCAGGGCCACGGTTCCGCCGGGCCGCCCGCCGCGGAGGATGCCGACGACGCCGGTCTTGCCCACTTCGGTGCGGACCTCCATCCCCAGGGCCCGCAGATGGGCGGCGACCATGGCGGCGGTGCGGGTCTCGGCAAAGCCCAGCTCGGGATTGGCGTGCAGGTCGCGGCGCCAGGCGATGACGCGCGGCGTCCCGGCGGTCACCGCCGCCTCGATCCGGTCGAGGGCGATCGGGGCCGGCTCCCCTTGCGGAGACTGCGCCCGGGCAAGACCCGCAGACAGCGCCAGGGCAAGGGTCGAAACAGTGAGCAGGCGGCGGATGGTCATGGCGGTCCCCGGAATCTTCGACCGGCACCGTGCGCGGACCGGGGGCCCGGGCGCAAGGGGGTGAGGCGTGTCGTCGAACAGACAGCGGGTGACGCGGCCTCCCGACGGGCCTAGGCTCGACCGGTGAACCTGCGCTCCCCCGCCTTTGCCATCCTGTTTTCCGTCAGCCTGATCGCGGCGGCCGGAAACATGGCCCTGCAGTCGGTCCTGCCCGCCATCGGCCGCGAGTTCCGCCTGTCCGACACCCTGGTGGCCGGTGCCTTCGCCATTTCGGCCCTGATGTGGACCGTGGCCTCGCCATTCTGGGCGCGACTGTCCGATAGACTCGGGCGCAAGCGGGTCATCATGATCGGCCTCTCCGGCTTCGTCCTGTCCATGACCGGCTTCGGCCTGGCCGCCACCTCGGGGCTGGAGCACTGGCTCGGAGCCGGACTGGCCTTCACCCTGATGGCGGTGGCCCGCACCATCTATGGCGTGTTCGGCTCGGCGGCACCGATCGCATCCCAGGCCTATGTCGCCGATCGCACCACACCGGAGCAGCGCACCCAGGCCATGTCCCTGCTGGCCTCGGCCCAGGGCCTGGGCACGGTGATCGGTCCGGCACTGGCCCCCTTCTTCGTCCTGCCGCTCATCGGGCTGGCAGGGCCGATGTATGCCTTTGCCCTGTTCGGGGTCGTGGTTCTGATCGTGGTCTGGCGCAGACTGCCCAGCGGCGAGGTCGTGCGTATCCCCTCCAGCAGCGGCCGCCACGACACGGTCGGCAAGGGACTGTGGAAGGACCCGCGGGTCAGCGCCTATCTGCTGTATGGCCTGCTGATCACCGGGGCCCAGGCCATCAACATCTCGGTCCTCGGCTTTCACATCATCGACGAACTGGCCGTGACGGGGATCGCGGCCCGCGACGCCCAGCCCTTCATCGGCATCGCCATGCTGGCCGGGGCGGCCGCGACCCTGATGGTCCAGTGGGGCCTGATCCCCCTGCTGAAGATGCAGCCCGCCGACCTGATGCGATGGGGGGCCGGCCTGGCCCTGGTCGGCAATCTGATGAGCATCGCCTCCCCCGGCTACTATGGCGTGGTGGTCGGCTATGCCGTCGTCTCGATGGGCATCGGCTTTGCCCGGCCGGGCTTCACCGCCGGGTCATCCCTCTCGGTCGGCCGGCATGAACAGGGGGCCATCGCCGGGCTGATGATGTCCCTGGCCGGACTCAGCTTTCTCGGCCCGCCGGTGATCGGGGTGGCCCTGTACGAATGGTCGGAGCCCGCCCCCTTCGTCGCCAATGCCCTGATGCTGGCGGCGGCGGCGGCCCTGTGTCTGGTCAATGCCCGGCTGCGGATCGGTCCGCCCGACCTGCCCGACCGCGACGAGACCCCCTCACCCGAGACCCCGCCCGCCTCCCAGCCCGGGCCGGAAGGCAATCGCTGAGGCCGTCGCCGGTGGCGAGATCGCCCTTTTACTGACCTGAAAGCCGTGGCAGATCGGGGCCATGGACATCGCCCGTATCGAGCGCCGCATCGGCGTGCGCGCCACCCCTGACCAGATCTGGGCCCTGATCGCGGACCTGCCCGGCTGGAACCGCTGGAATCCGGTCGAGACCGCCCTGGACGGCACCATTGCCTTCGGGGCCGGCATCACCCTGACGGAATCCATCGCGGGCCTCCCGGAGCGTCGGGCCACGACCCGTGTCGGCGACTGGCAGCCCTATGCCCAGCTGGTCTGGGCCGAGAACCGGGGCCTGTGGTTCCGCTCGATGCGCTATTTCGAGATCGAGCCGCTGGAGCAGCCGGACAGCTGCATCGTCGCCAACGGCTTCATCTTCTCCGGCCTGCGTGGCGAGATGTTCTTCGACCGCAACCGCAAACACCTGCGCCAGGCCGTCGATACGGTCGCCGAGGCCTGGAAGGCCGCCGCCGAGGCCTGAAGCCTGGCATCCGGCGTGACGTCCGGCCCCCGCCGGACTTCGTCCAGCAGGACAGGTCTCGCTTAACCGCCCGCGGCGCCGGCCGCCATCGTGTCCTGGATGCTGATGATCGCCGGGGTCAGGATGACGATGAACAGCACCGGCAGGAAGAACAGGATCATCGGCACGGTCAGTTTGGCCGGCAGGGCCGCGGCCTTCTTCTCGGCCGCCGACAGCCGCATCTCGCGGTTTTCCTTGGCCATGGTCCGCAGCGCCGTGCCCAGGGGCGTGCCATAGGTCTCGGCCTGGGTCATGGCCGTGGCCACCGACTTCACCCCCGGATGATTGGTCCGTTTGGCCAGGCCCTCATAGGCCATGCGGCGGTCGGGCAGATAGCTGAGCTCGGCCGACAGCAGGGTCAGTTCCTCGGCCAGGTCGATGGACGAGCCGCCGATCTCCTGGCTGACTTTCTGGATCGCCGCCTCGATCGACATCCCCGCCTCGACGCAGATCAGCAGCAGGTCGAGCGCATCGGGAAACGCCTGCATGATCGACGTCCTGCGCTGCGAGATCCGGTTCGAGAGATAGATGTTGGGCGCATAGAATCCGATCACGGCGGCGAACATACAGGCCGTGAGGCGCGTCATGACCGGCAGGCCGAAGTCATTGAAGACGAACAGATAAAAGACCGCAAATCCAAGAAAGACGAACGGCATTGAGAAGCGGAAGAAGTAGAAGGTCGTCAGCGGCCTGGGGCCGCGATAGCCGGCCTGGGCCATCTGGTCCGCGACCTTGGGATCCTCCAGCAGCTTGGTCAGGTTCAGGCGCTCGACGACCCGCTTCTTGAAGCCGTCGTCGGAGTGACGGAGGTTCTGGGAGCCCGAGTTCTGGGCGGCGATGGCCTGTCGCGAACGCCGCTTCAGCTCCTCACGCCGCACCGCCACAGCCTTCATCCGGTTCTCGAGCTTGGCGCCCCCGCCGAACGAACCCGCCAACGTCACCAGGGTGGCGAACACCAGCAGGCCCACGCCGAGGCTCATCAGGTTCTGAACGTTGGTGAAGAACTCGATCATCGGGGCCGGGCGTTTCCTAGAACTTGAACGAAATCATCTTCTTCATCACGAACACGCCGAAGGCCATCATGGCCACGGCGATCAGCAGCATGAACTGGCCCCGCGGGTCGGTGAACAGCCGGGCCATATAGGCCGGGGTCGTGATGCTCACGAGGATCATCACCGCGGGCGGCAGCGAGCCGATGATGCCCGCCGATGCCGTCGCCTCGGACGACAGGGCCTTGATCTTTTCGCCCATCATCTTGCGGGCGCGCAGCACCACCGAGAGGTTGTTCAGCGCCTCGGCCAGGTTGCCGCCGGTCTTCTGCTGGATGGCGATGACGATGGAGAAGAATTTCAGCTCCGGCGTCGGCATCCGCTCGTACATCTTGTCCAGTGACTGGGACAGGGTCAGGCCGACGCCGAGGCCCTCGACCAGCTTCTGGAACTCCGCGCCGAGCGGCTGGGGGCTCTCGCGCGCGATGATCTTGAAACAGTCGTGGACCGGCAGCCCCGACTTGATGCCGCGCACGATGACATCGACCGCATCGGCGAAATGGTTGGAGAATTTCTTGCGCCGGCCGTTGCCGAGAAAGCCCACGACCCAGCGCGGCAGGCCGAGGCCGAAGATGATGGCGGTGCCCACGCCGACCAGGGGGTTGAGACCGAACATCAGCGGGACGAGGAAGGCGATCACGCCCAGCACGCCACTGATGATCCAGAAGGTCGAGACCTTGGTCGACAGACCGGCCTGTTTCAGCCGGGCGGTGAGGCTGATCCGCGCCTTGCGCTCGGCCCGCTCCGACTCCTGGAGCTGCTGCATGATCTGTTTGCGGCGCGCTTCAGGCGTATTGGCCTGGGCCGCCTTCTTGGCCGCCGAATTGTTCTGTTTGGGGCCGCCGAAGGTCTGGGCCCGTTTGACCGCCGCCTCGGACGAGTCGCCTCCACCGACAAAGGCCCAGCCCAGTCCGCCGATGGTGATGAAGGCCAGAACCGCCGCGAGGATCGGAAGCATTCGCCCTACTCCGCCGCGTCGAGGGCTTCGGCCAGCTCGCGCTCCAGGCCGTAGTATCGGGCGCGGTCCCAGAAGCGGGGACGGGCGATGCCGGTGGAGCGGTGACGGCCGATGATCTTGCCGTTCTCGTCCTCGCCGGTGATCTCGTAGACGAACAGGTCCTGGGTGACGATGACGTCACCCTCGAGGCCGACGACCTCGGTGATGTGGGTGATCCGGCGGCTGCCGTCGCGTAGGCGCGCGGCCTGGATGATGACATCGACCGAACCGACGATCATCTCGCGGATGGTCTTGGAGGGCAGGCCGTAGCCGCCCATGGTGATCATCGACTCCATCCGGCTGATGGCCTCGCGCGGGCTGTTGGCGTGCAGCGTGCCCATGGAGCCGTCGTGGCCGGTGTTCATGGCCTGCAGCAGGTCGAAGGCCTCGGGGCCGCGCACCTCGCCGACGATGATCCGCTCGGGACGCATGCGCAGGCAGTTCTTCACCAGATCACGCATGGTGATCATGCCCTGGCCCTCGAGATTGGGCGGGCGGGTTTCAAGGCGCACCACATGCGGCTGCTGCAGCTGCAGTTCGGCCGCGTCCTCGCAGGTGATGACCCGCTCGGTCGGGTCGATGAAGGCGGTCAGGGTGTTGAGCAGGGTCGTCTTGCCCGAGCCCGTGCCGCCCGAGATGACGAGGTTGCAGCGCGAGGCGCCGATGACGCCCAGAACGCGCGCGCCCTCGGGACTGATGGAGGCATACTCCACCAGATTTTTCATCGTCAGCTTGTCTTTCTTGAACTTCCGGATCGTCAGCGTCGGGCCGTCGATGGCCAGCGGCGGGGCGATGACGTTGACGCGGCTGCCGTCGGGCAGTCGGGCGTCGCAGATCGGGGAGCTCTCGTCCACCCGGCGGCCCACCTGGGACACGATCCGCTGGCAGATGTTCATCAGCTGGGTGTTGTCGCGGAAGCGGACATTGGTCAGCTGGACCTTGCCGTTGACCTCGATGAAGACCCGGCCCGCGCCATTGACCATAATGTCGGCGATGTCATCACGCGCCAGCAGCGGCTCCAGCGGGCCATAGCCGAGGACGTCGTTGACGATGTCCTGGACCAGATGCTCCTGCTCGGCCACCGACATGGA
>JAIESL010000119.1 GCA_019746095.1 Caulobacteraceae bacterium | reverse complement strand
AGGATCTGGGCCGGGTTGGCGGCGATGCCGGTGCGAACGGCGTCGCTGCTTTCGCTGAGGCTGTCGCGATAACCGCCCTCGACGAAGAAGCTCATGCCGTCGCTGCCGCCCTCGGCCCGCAGCGTGATCTCGCCGCTGGTGCCCTGGACGGTGCGGTCCTGGTAGCTGTACTGCGCCGCCGGACCCTGTTCGATATAGCCGTTGACGTCGGTCGAGACGTAGTTGACCGCGACGCGCGGCGACAGGGCGATGCCGCCCATGTCGAACCACATGCCGCCCTGGACCCGGGCACCGATGCTGCCGCCGGTCGTGTCGGCGGTGTGAATGATCGGGGACAGTGAGGTCACGCGGGTGATGTCGTCATAGTGTTCGATCGAGCCGCCAGCGGTAGCGCTGATGAAGGTGTCGCCCGAGCGCCAGCCGGCATAGGCGTCGACGGCATAGGTCTTGACGTCGAAGGCCATGGCTCCCGCCTCAACCTCGGCAGTGCGGTAGGTACCGGCGAAGCCGAAACGCATGCTGGACGACATGACGTGGTCGAGGCCGGCACGGACGCCGTAGCCGGTGGTGTCGGAGGCGGCCACCGAACCCCGGGCATCGGTCTCGACGCTGTCGGCGATGGCGCCGAAGGTCAGGTGGGTGCCGGCTTGCCATTCGGCACGGCCCGACAGGCCCTCGCTGGCGAGGTCCATCAGGTCTTCACGCTGGCGGAAACCGGTCTCGGCCTGGACCGTCGACTGGGCACCGATGTCACCATAGTAGAGGTAGTCATTGGCCAGGCGGGCGATCAGCTGGTGGCCGGCGGTGGTCGGGTGCACGCCGTCCCAGAACAGATAGGTGTTCGGGGTGGCGCAGACCGTGACGCCGTTGAAGCAGGCGTCGGTCACATTGGTCAGGCCGAAGGCCGAGGGGTTGGCCGTCAGGGCCGCACCGACCTTGAAGATGTCGAACAGAATGATGTTGGTCCCCGGACGGGCGGCGGCCGTGGTCATCAGCCCGCTGAGCAGGGCGCTGTTGAACGAGGTACCGGCGAACTCGGCCAGCGGAGCGGCGGGGGTGCCGCGGAACGCAGGCGCGTTCCCAAGGCTGGGAATGTTGCCGACCAGGATGGTGCCGGCACCGGCACCGGCGATGCTGTTGACCAGGAAGGTCATGTCAGCCGCAGCTGCGCTGACGATCGGGGCGATGGCACCGGTCGGGTTGGGCGAGGCGCCCGCGGCCGGGAGGCCCTGGAAGATGTTGTTGGCGCCGCCGAGGATGCTGACCAGGTCGGTGGAGCGGAAGGTGCCGCCCGCGCCGGTGTAGGCCAGCAGCTGGTTACGCATTCCGGGCGGGAAGGCCGAGCTGTCGGTGCGGGCACCGCCGTAGGCGTAGTTGATGCTGCCCGTCACCGAAGCGCCGGCGGCCGAGCGCCCGGCATTGAAGCCCAGCAGTTCGGTAAACACCACGCCGTTCGAGAACCGGCCCTGGAAATTGGGTGCAGTGGGGCTGGCACCGCCGGTGGCGGCAAACAGGTTGCCGTTGTCACTCAGGCTGTCGCCGAACACGACCAGGCGGTTGTAGGACTGGGCACTGGCGGCCGAGGCGACACCGCCCACGGCGGCTACGGTGAGTGCAGCAAGCGCCGCGTGGCGCAGGAAACGAGACATCGATGATCCTCCATCGGCCGTCATCATGCGACCGTTGGGCGACAGTGTGCGCCCGTTTCGCGCGGGCGCAAGATGCCGTGGGGGAAGGATTCAGTGGAGCGTGCGGAATCGCAGCGTTCCGGCAACACTTTTGAGCGTCGCCAGGGCCTCCGGCGCATAGTCCCGGTCGACGTCGCTGATGACATAGCCGGTGCGTTCGTCGGTCTTCAGATGCTGGCCGAGAATGTTCAGACCGGCGGCGGCGAGGGCGCGGTTCAGCTCGGCCAGGACGCCCGGCTGGTTGCGGTGGATGTGCAGGATGCGATGGGCACCGTCGACCTCGGCCAGCTGCACATTCGGAAGGTTGACGCAGAAGGTGGTGTCGCCGCGGTTCAGATAGGCCAGCAGACGTTCGGCGGCGAAGGCCCCGATGGCCTCCTGGGCCTCCTCGGTCGAGCCGCCGATGTGGGGCGTCAGTATGACATTGGGCAGGCCGCACAGGGGGCTGTCGAAGGGCTCGGCATTGGTGGCGGGCTCCTCCGGGAAGACATCCACGGCGGCCCCGCCGATTCGCCCGGAGCCGAGGGCCTGGGCCAGGGCCCCGACATCGACCACATGGCCGCGTGACAGGTTGAGCAGGACGGCCCCGGGCTTCATTCGCGACAGGCGGGCGGCATCGATCAGGGCGGTGTTTTCGGTGCGGCCGTCGACATGGAGGCTGACCACATCGCTCTCGGCCAGAAGGGCATCCAGCGAGGCCATGCGACGGGCATTGCCGAGAGACAGCCGCTCGGTCAGGTCGTGGAAGATGACCCGCATGCCCAGGCCTTCGGCGAGAACGGACAGCTGCGAGCCGATGGCCCCGTAGCCGACGATACCCAGGGTCTTGCCGCGCAGCTCGCGTGAGCCGGTCGCGGACTTGTTCCAGACGCCGCGGTGCATGGCGGCGGACTTGTCGGCGACGTCCCGCAGCAGGGCGATGGTCAGGCCGACAGCCAGTTCGACCACGGAACGGGTGTTGGAATAGGGGGCGTTGAATACGGCCACGCCCCGGTCGGCGGCGGCGTCGAGGTCGATCTGGTTGGTGCCGATACAGAAGGCGGCCACGGCCATGAGCCGGTCGGCGGCCTCCAGCACCCGGGCGCTGACCTGGGTCTTGGAGCGTACGCCCAGCACATGAACCCCGCGCAGGGCCTCGATCAGGGCGTCCTCATCGAGCGCGCCCTTGAGGGATTCGACCGTGTAGCCGGCCTCTTCCAGCCGTTCGACGGCGGCGGGGTGGATGTTTTCCAGCAGCAGGATGCGGATCCGGGCGCGGGGGTAGGACCAGCGGCCGGCCAGGCCCTCGGCGTGCAGGAACTCGTCCATGGACGGTGCCTCGGCATCGGCGGCGGCGACGACCCGGTCCCGGCGGACCACCTCGGTGTAGGCGTGGAAACGGTCGGCGGCCCCGGCCAGCTTGACCTCTGCGTCGGTCCAGCCGTCGCCGATCATGACCACGGGACCCGGCAGGGCGAGGGTCCGCAGTGCGACGGCCTTGCCGCCCGCCTGTGACAGGGGATTGGCCGGGTCCACCCCGGCGACACGGCCTTCGGCGTCATAGAGCAGGTCGTTGCACAGCACCCGTTCCGCGGGGACGTGGAGATGGGCGGCGAGGGGGGCGATGATCTCGCGGAAGCCGCCCGACAGGATGACGATCCGGCCCGCATGCTCGCGGAAGAAGCGCAGGTTGCGGCGCACCGAGGGCGTGCCCTCGTCGAGGATGCGGCCGGCGAGGTCGGCGATGTGGTCGCGGGTCAGGGGCAGGAGGGCGAGGCGCCGGTTCAGGGCCTCGCCGAACGGCAGGTCGCCGGTCATGGCCTGATCGGTCAGGGCCGCGACCTCTGCGCGGATCACTGCGGCGTCGGGGACCCCGGCCAGGGCAATGTCGGCCAGGGCCTCCAGCGTCTCGATGCGCACGAGGGTCGAATCGAAGTCGAAGACATAGGTGGTCGGCTCAGCCATGGCCCGACCTTGGCTGACCTTCGCAGTTGCAGCAATGCCGGAGTGACGCGACCCTAGAACTTGCCGAGGTTCCGCAGGCGGCTGTCGGGGCGGCGGACGTCCAGGGCAGCGGCACCGACGGCGGCGGCGATGGTGGCGAGGGCCAGCAGGGCACCGCCCTCCGGCGCATGGTCGCGGGCGAATTCACCCGCGTCGCGCGCATAACGTTTCGCCGTCTTGCTGTTCTTTTTCAGCGCCTTGCGCGAGGCATGTCGTGCGTCGTGAACAAGGCGCTCGCCGCGGTGGCGGGCGTCGTCGCCGAGATCCGCGGCGCGTTCCCCGGCCTCGGAGAGGCTGTGGCGGAGGGTGTCGGCCAGGCCGCCGAAGCGGTCGCGGAGGGCCCCGGTGTCGATCCAGCCGCGCGGATCGATGCGACCACGCAGACGCTCATAGCGGGTCGGGCCGTTGCGCTGGTTCAGCAGCAGGGCGGCAATGCCGATTCCGGCGAGCACGGCCAACACGCCGCTGGTGATGCCGGGATGTTTGCGGACTTCGGCAAGGGCCGAGAACTGGCGGACCATGGGATAGTGAACCTCTTCATCGAGGCCGTCGTGGTTCGGGTCGTAGAGCCCGTCGTCGAACGGCTGCCAGGCGGAACTCCGGTCCCGCATCAGGCTAGGAGCGAACCGGGCGAAGAGTGGTTCCGCCAGACCGGGCAGGACCGAATAGAAGCTGGCGATGAGACGCCCGCCGCCGCCGACGGTGATCTCGCGGATCGGATGGCTGGCGCAGTAGAGGATGGTGTCGGCCACCACATGGGTCGCATAGACGGGCTGGGGGTTCTGGGTCGCATAGCCGGTCAGGTTTCGGGCGTGTTTGCTGTAGGCGCTGTCCACGGCCGCCGGCTTGACCAGGCTGACGGTGATCGGGGCCTGTTCGCGCATCAGCTCCATGCGCAGGGCATTGGTGAAGCCCTTCACCGCATGTTTGGAGGCCGAATAGACGCCCTGGATCGGCAGGGGCGCGTCCGACAGGATCGAGCCGACATTGACGATGGCCCCACCGTTGTAGCGTTTGCGCAGATGCTCGGCCGCCACCAGCGAGCCGTTGACCACGCCCCAGTAGTTGGTCTCGAACAACCGACGCTGGTCGTCGAGGGTGGTGTCGCTGATGGCCCCGTAGATGGAGACGCCGGCGTTGTTGACCCAGGTGTCGAAGCCGCCGAACAGGCGCACGCACTTTTCCGCCGCCTCGGACAGGGCGGCATGGTCGGCCACATCGGCCACGGCCCAGGCGGCGCGGGCCCCGGTGGCCTGCAGTTCCTCGGTCAGGGCCTTCAGATCGGATTCGCTGCGCGCGATCAGGAAGACACAGGCCCCGGCCCGCGCCGCGCGGCGCGCCGTCGCCAGGCCGATGCCGGAGGTGGCGCCGGTGATGACGATGGACTGCTGGTTCAGGGGCTTGAGCGTCGCTTTGGTCATGAAACCGCCGGGTCGGTGTTGTCAGATCGGGTGGCTGGGACGGGGGCCGAAACCGTACCGGTTCCTGCTGTAGCACGCAGGTCTTATCATTCGCGACTGGTGCGCCTATCTGACGGCGCTTCCTGACTTCCGCTGCTTTCCAAGGACCGCCCGTGACCGATCACGCGCATGACCACACCGCCACCACCCCTGCTGACGATCTGGCGGCCGCTTTCCAGATCGAGGGCTGGCCTGTGCGCGGCCGGATCGTGCGGCTGGGCCAGACCATCGATGCCATCCTGTCGGCCCATGCCTATCCCGAGGCTGTGGCCGCCCTGCTGGGCGAGGCCTGCGCGCTGGCGGCCCTGGTCGGCTCGAGTCTGAAGTTCGAGGGCCGGCTGATCGTCCAGGCCCAGGGCGACGGGCCGGTGCGTTACGTGGTCGCCGACTACGGCACCGACGGTCACATGCGCGGCTACTGCCGGTTCGACGAGGCCGAGGTGGCGGCGGCGTCGCAGGGCTTTGCCCGGCCCGGCGCGCGCTCGCTGCTGGGGCAGGGGGTGTTCGTGATGACCCTGGACCGGGGGCCGGATTTCGAGCGGACCCAGGGCATTACCCCGATCGAGGGCGAGAGCCTTTCGCTGGCGGCGGAACACTATTTCCAGCAGTCGGAACAGATCCCGACCAAGGTGCGGCTGGCGGTCGGCGCGGTGGTGACCGATGAAGGCGTCAGCTGGCGTGCCGGCGGGGCGCTGATCCAGCTGATCGCCGGCGACGAGGCGCGCGGCTCGACCGAGGAGGCGTGGGACCGCTCACGCGCCCTGTTCCAGACCCTGGCCGACGACGAACTTCTGGACCCGACCATTACGCCGGAGATCCTGCTGTTCCGCCTGTTCCACGAGGACGGGGTGCGGCTGGAGGATGCCCGGCCGCTGGTGGCCCAGTGCCGCTGTTCGCGCGAGCGGATCGCGGGGGTGCTGACCTCGTTCGATCCGGCGGAGCGGGCCGAGATGGTCGAGGCCGACGGCAAGATCCGGGTGACCTGCGAATATTGCGCGACGGTCTATGAGCTGGAGCCGGAAGAGGTGGCGGCGGAGTAGGTCCCTATCGGGTCATGCTGTCGGCTGCCTCGGCTTCGAGACTTGCCGCCACGCCCGACTGACGCTGCATCCGGAACGTCCCCGACCACCCGTCAAGGATGCTCCATCCACCCTCGACGGTCAGACCGTCGCTTGAGATGGCACCATCGTAGTGGATCGCGTCTTCAAAGCCTTCCGGCGCATCACTGAATTTGACGAAGCGAAGGGTGCTGCCGTCGTGGCTGCCGTCTATCACAGACGGGATAATGACGGTGGCATCGTACATCACGTCCGGCTCCGATGTCGTGCCCGTCACCATGCCCGCGACATCGCTGAGCTCGGCGACGAACGGCGTCGGCGGGCATTCGTCGAAGGGATTCTGAACCGGGTCTACGGGGTAGAAATAGACGCCGGTCCAGCGGCCGGTGAGGTCGATGTCCGCCATCAGTAGGCCAGGGCGATGCCGTCCTTGCGCATCTCGGTCGCCGCGCCATAGGTCCAGGGCCCGCGGCCATTGGCCTGACGGATCACATTCTGATAGCCGCCAAAGCCGCCGTTGGGGCCGCCGAGGACCCAGCCCATCGCCGCGAGCTGCGCCTTCGAGGCCGCCGGGACGCCGGTTTCCAGATGCAGGACGCCGACGCCTTCCGACGGGTGGCCGGTGGGTTCGGAAGAGCCTTCGTGCAGCCAGCGGGGGCTGTCGCCGGCCTCCTGCGGATCGAGGCCGTAGTCGACCATATTGATGATGATCTGGGCCTGGCCTTGCGGCTGCATGCCGCCGCCCATGACGCCCATGGCCATCCAGGGCTCGCCGTCCTTGCAGGCGAAGCCGGGGATGATGGTGTGGAAGGGGCGCTTGCCGGGGGCGTAGAGGTTGGGGTGGCCGTCCGTCAGGGCGAACAGTTCGCCGCGGTCCTGGAACATGAAGCCGAGGGTCGAGCCGTCCGGGCCGTCGGGGACGAGGCCGGAGCCCATGCCGCGATAGTTGGACTGGATCCAGCTGACCATCATGCCGTCCTTGTCGGCGACGCTGAAATAGGTGGTGTCGCCCTGCGTCGGCGCATCGCCGGGGAAGGCGCGGTCCATGACCCGGTCAGGCCGGATCAGGGCGGCGCGTTCGGCGGCATAGGCCTTGGAGTTCAGCCATTCGACGGGCGTGCGGCTGAAACGGTCGTCGGCGAACCATCTGGCCCGGTCCTCGAAGGCCAGACGTTTGGCCTCGGCCTGGTGGTGGATCGAGGCGGCGGACTGGAAGCCCATGCCCTTGAGGTCGAACCGTTCGCAGATGTTGAGAATCTGGTTGGTCGTCAGACCCTGGGTGTTGGGACCGAGCCCATAGACCTCGACGCCGCGATAGTCGGTGCGGATCGGCTCGACCCATTCGGTGCGGTGCGGTGCCAGATCGGCTTTCGTCATCCAGCCGCCGATGCGGCGGAAATAGCGTTCGATATGGTCGGCGATGGCCCCCTCATAGAAGGCGTCGCGGCCGCCCTCGGCGATCATCCGGTAGGTGCGGCCGAGGTCGGGATTGGCGAAGACCTCGCCGACCCGGGGGGTGCGGCCGTCGGGGGCATAGACCTTCTTGCGGTTGTCGTTCTCCTCGATGATCGCGGCGCGGCGGTCGAAGCCGGCCATGTTGCGCTGGAGGTACCAGGCGATCAGCTGGGGCATGGGCACACCCTCCTCGCACAGCTCGGCGACGGGCAGGAGGACGTCGGCCCACGGCAGTTTGCCGTAGCGCTGGTGGGCGGCCCACCAGGCGTCGACCGTGCCGGGGACATTGACGGTCACGGCACCATAGGGCGGCAGATAGCCGTCCCCGGCCTTCTTCGACCGGGCGGTTTCGAGGGAGAGGCCAAGGGGGCTGTTGCCCGAGCCGTTGAAGCCGACGACCTTCCGCTGGGCCGGGTCCCACAGCATGCAGAAGGCGTCGCCGCCGATGCCGTTGGCGGTGGGCTCGAGGAAGCCGAGGGCGGCATTGATGGCGATGGCGGCATCGATGGCCGAGCCGCCGCGCCGCAGGGTGTCGATGCCGATCAGGGTGGCGCGCGGATGGGCCGTGGCGGCGGCACCGTGCTGGCCCCAGACGGTCGAGCGGCCGACGAACTGGACGCCGCTGTTTCGGTTGCCGGGTCCGACGCCGGCGTAGGGGTCGGCGGGGGCGGCGGCCTGGGCCGCGC
>JAIESL010000107.1 GCA_019746095.1 Caulobacteraceae bacterium | reverse complement strand
CGATACGGTCGATGCACTCCGCGATGTCGATTTCCTCCGGTGCAGCGTCCACCGGGGCGGACGGCGTTTCGTCGGCGGGGGAAGCGAGGAGGCTGCCTGACTCTGGTTTGAAGTAGAACCTTTCGTCGACATCCATCACCGTGGGCCAGCCGTCTATCGGCAGTCCGACAGGCGGGGCGATCAGAACAGCTGTGCGCCGTCGGGGCTCCAGACCCATCGGTCGAACGCCGGCCATTCCGGCGATCACATCAGCCCACGCGCCCGCCGCATTGACTATCACCCGGGCTTCCACAGGTGCGCCACCGGCGAGGGAGATGCGCCATCCCGCCGTCCGCCGCTCGATCCCTTCAACGCCGGCGTTGAGCCGCACATCGGCTCCGCGGGCCCGGGCCAGACGCAGGAAGCCGCCGTGCAGGCCATGGGTGTCGATGTCGCAGGAGTTGGGTTCGAATACCGCCTGAGCGACCCGGTCGCGGCGCAGGATCGGCGTCAGCGCCCGAGCCGCTTCACCGTCAATCTGCTGGACCTCGCTGCCCGTCGCCTTGACGTCCGCGGCAAGGACCTCGAGGGCCGAAATCTGATCCCGCGTGGCTATGGTGAGACTGCCTCGCCGCTTGAGGAGTGCATGGCTGCAGAAGCCGTCAGGCGGGTTATCGAAAAAGCCCCGGCTGGCTCCGGTGAGGCGTCTGATCCAGGCGTTGCCATAGGACTCGATGAACATCGCCGCCGAGCGGCCCGTGGTGTGGTAGCCGTGGCAAGCTTCTCGTTCGACCAGGAGCACCTTTGCCGTCGCCGCCAGTTCGCTGGCGATAGAGGATCCGGCAATCCCTGAGCCGACGACGAGAAAGTCGTAACGATGCATCCCGCCCCCTGATCGGTCACGCCCACGGCCGCCAGAAGGGCCGCGTATAATCCTCCGGCGCTAGCGGATTTCGAGGAACTCGCCCTCAGGCCCGTAGGCTGCGAACCCTCCGAACCGGCCGTCGCGCACGGCCGCGGTCATGGTCTCGAGAGCAAGGTCAATGCGAGCCTTGTCGGGCGGACGGCCGGCCTGTCCCGAAAGGCTGGCGGCGAACACCACGCTCCAGGGGGGGCCGGCCCGCTCGGCCTCCGAGACCAGGGCGGCGAAGTCCGCCAGATCCCGCGGTGCCTTGTCGACGCACATCAGCGGCGCGAGCGCGCCACCGCGCCCTGACCGGAAGCGTGCATCCTGTTCCGGCGTGGCGTTGTCGGGCAGTTCGGCGCCGGCGAAGACGAACAGCAGACGCTGCGGTTCAGGCTCGGCAGCGGCGGCGGCCAGAAGCTGCGGGAAATGCTGGTTGGAGTTCATGCGCCGAACGGTAGGGCATGCGGCCCGGTCCTGTCTTGCGCCGGCGCAATTTTATGGACCGGCTCAATAGAGACCGGTCAAACACTGCGATCAGTGAGCTTGGCCAACGCCGCGGGCGGGAGGAACACACTGACCACGTCGGGGCGCCTTGGGCTCCACCATTCCCGATCGCCCGGCAATTACTGCAGTTGTGGCGACGCTTTGCGACGAAAACCAGAGTTGTACGGCATAAGGCAGAACTTCACGATTGATGGACTATGGTTTGCAGCTCAACAGCGAAATGAGTGCGGGAGCCGAATACCATGAGCGCACACTCCTACACACTGGATCGTCCCGCCGTGTATCGAGGCCTGATGGAGCGCATGGCCCATGCGCTGGGTATTGATTTGAAGGCGGCGCTCGAGGACGACCATATCGACCAAGGCCAAATCGAACGCCTTAAGTTGCGCTGCAGCTTGTGTGACCGGCCCGACGACTGTGCGCGCCTGTTGTCTGCGCACCCAAACATAGAGAGCGCGCCGGACTATTGCGTGAACTCAAGGACTTTGGCCGAACTTGCGGCAAACGGCCCAGTATTCCGGCAGGGTTAGTCGCGCCGCCGAACGCGAGGTGTTGGGGGGTCGCGGGACGGCTGCGGTCCGACATCCGCGCCTGGCTGCTGTGGAGGCACCAAACGAATTGGTCTTCTCGAGCCGATTGCTGCCAGGGGGCCCATGATCATCTATTTCAGTGACGGCTCGGGTCTCGGAAGATCGGGACGCGATGTCGCCCAAACCGAACTGGCGCAACCGATCGCGTTGCGGCCGAGACGCGCCGACTCCGCAATCTCAAGGCACCTCACCGGACAAAATTGTTCTGTCTCGCCCCCCCATTTGGCTCATCTCGCCGTCCAAATTGGCTCAGTTCTTGACCAAGTATTTCCCCGACTTGGCGACAGCATAAATTTTCAGTCACGAGCCCGGCAAAGCCGGGAGCGCGCAGGGCGCGTCTCTTCTGAGCGAAGCGAAATTTCGTCTTGCTCGACGGCGCCGCCCCGGCGTCCGGCGTAGGCGCGAAGCGCTAATGGCCAAGGGCCCCTTAGCTCAAGAGGGTGTATCGATATTCGATATGCGCCTCTAGTCTAATTAGTCTTTAGTACGGCAATTAGACTAGAGATCGACATCGATAAACGATGTCTCACGCCACCAGGGCAAGGCTGGCGTGTTCGTGTTCCGGCGTTGCCCAAGAGGTCGAGAAACCAGCCCTATCCAGCCGCGACTGAAGGATAACTCCGGCGCCCAGCTGGTCGCCGTTCGGCGCCGTACTGGAGAAGGTCGGGAGGACGAGGCCAGCGCCGTCGATCGATATCGTCGCGCGCGTCTGACCGCCGTCGAGCAGCACGTGAACCCACTGATGGTCGAAATAGACGTGGCCGGCGCCGTGGGTTTTCACAGCGCAGACGCCGACAAACTCACCCGGACCCATCATGGTCGCGACATCAGCCAGTCCCGCGAGGAAGTCCACGCTCAGCGGATTGAGGCGCTTTGCGTTTGTCTTCTCCATCGTCTTCACCCACGCATTGATCGCCTTCGCGTCCATCAGGGCGATGTTGACCTTGTGCTGATAACTGCCGCGCCGGGCGACGTTGATCCGCTCGGGCGGCGCGGTCCAGATCTCGATCGCCATTCCATAGCGGTTTGGTCGTCCCGCGACCCGCCGACCCTCTGGCCAGTTGTCGAAGACCGCCGCCTGAACGGCGTTCATGGCCTCGATGGGGGGCAGACGCTCCGGCGCGTCGTTTGCAGGCCGCGTGGGGTCGCTTGCACCCAATCTTGCGAAGATCATCGACCGGAGGGCAGGGTCTGCCTCAGCGGCCCTCTGGACCACCTCCAGAGCCTCGCTGAGGGTAACGTGGCCGGTCACGGCCGGCCCCTCAGGCGCCAGCGAACACTGTCGGCCGCTCGACCGATCAATGCCGTGATCTCGTCGGGGATATCGTGCCGATTGGCCGAGTGAACCACGTACCGGCCCCATCGTGGGTCCGGGGTAGCTTTGAGGATGAACGGGATAATGGACTTCATGGAACTCCTTGCGGGTTGACGGGGATCGGGCGGGCCAACGCCGCGATCCCCATCCCCGAACGAGCGCGCGGCCGCTGCAAGGTCGAAATCGGTCCGATCGTTGGCCCGACCGACCACCTATTTAGGATCGTCTCACGGTCGGCCGGCGCGGGTGAGGATCCACCTCGTGCCGGTCCGGGCTCCCCAATACCCTCGTCGTCCTCATCTTCGGCATCATCGACGAATCCAGCGTCGGGAGGGGAGACGTTGGCGTTGGCCGTTCTCGGTCTCCAGAACGACTGACCCGATGGTCAATGCTGGATCAGTGATCTGGGTGGTCGTGTAGTGCCCGGATGTCGGCCGGTCATGCGCGACCCTCGGTCGGCATTTCGACCTGCCAATCAACTTGCGGCCGGAGGAACCAGGTTACGTGCGGCCCCGCCTTCAACGGGTCTTCGTCGCAGAAGTCGCCCAGACCGCTATCGCGGAGGCGCTGGTCACCTCTCCGCTTCTGGTTGCGGGTTCGATACACCACGTAGACAGAGCTTGCGATCGGCAGCCCTGTCGGACCAAGGAAGTACATTTCCTCGAAATGCCCTGGTCCAAGTACGGACTTGATCGCGAGTTCCCATTTTGTTGAGCTTTCCGTCATTTCGTAGTTGTAATGCCATACCTGTATGGGCGTCAGGATGTGCAACGTTGTTTTGGCTAACTCAGCCATCATCTGTCCATTTCTGTTCTAGTATCACGAGGCTTCTCATAGAACCGCCTCTAGCATATCTCTGACCGCCGTCTTGACGGCACAGGCCGCGCAACTCAGCGCCCGGAATCATCCGGAGTGCTTGTCGTTCGCTTCCACCAGCAACTCTTCCCTCTCGCCGGCGAGAGGCTGTCCCGCTGGGCGATCGATTCCGTCTGCCCGACGGTGGGCGGATCCGCAGATTCCCGAACCCCGCCCTAGTGGTGTCAGCAACCCCGGTCGTCGGCGGATGGGCCTTCGGCTCCGCCTGCTGCCGCTACTCTGCCGAACGGAACGAACGTCGCGATCAGACGGGGAAACCGTGTACGGAACTCGTCGGCCAGCGTGTCCGCCATAGTAATGACAAGCGGCGCGACCTCCGTGGAGATGTCACACACGATTTCCGACTCCTCGAGGCATTCCCTCATGCTGATCGGCGCGACGTGGGGAGGCTCAGGAAGTGCGGCGCGGTTTGCGTCGAGCCAATCCGCGAGAAACGGCTCCTTCACGGCGAAGGCGAAGTTGGGGTAGCAGTCTAGATCGGTGCGGCCCGCCAGTATCTGGACGGGATGGGTTGAGACGGTGACGCCTTGGGTGAAGCGGTGGGTTTCATCGAAGACCCCCGCGAAGTTGGCGATCGCCCAGCGAGCGCCGCTTCGCCCCTGGTCGGCCGTCCACTCCACTGCGAGGTCGTGGGGTGAAGAGTGGTCGGCGTCCCACAACGCTACGCTCCACGCCATATCGGTTTCGGTCGTTGTCAGCGGCGGCTCGGCCGCCTCGGCGTGCACGTCGAAGGCTTTCCAGGCCAACTCGTCATACGCCTTGGCCATCCGTGGGTCCGTTTCTCCGTCGCGTTGGGAACACAGCCACTCGACCGTCTCGCGGGTCGCGCAGAAGTGCGCTCTCTCCGCGTCCGACGGCTTCCAGAGATTCCACCGATGGTCGATGTTCGTAAACACAGGCCATATCTCCCCGACGCCGACTTCCGTCAGAGTCCCGGCTATCTCCTCAGTGTCATTCGGTTCCTGAACGCACTGGGCCAGCGTCTCGACAGCGCCGGCAGCCGTGGCACCAAGGTCTTGACCCTCTAAGATCTTCTGATCGATCGTGCCTTCCTCCAGCACCTCACACAGGCCGTAGACGCTGCCGATAAAGCCGATGTGATGGCCGTGGATCGTCGGCTGAGGAAACGCGACGATCATACGACCCTTGGCATCAACCAGGTTGATCTCGTCGACGTTCTGGTCGGCGGCCTTGGCGGCCAGCGTCCAGCCATTAGACACGGCGAGGGCGATAAACTCGGCCATCGTCATTGGTTCGCGGGATGTGTTGTAGTTCGACATAAGGGTCTCCTGGCCGCACGAAGCAGCTGATTTTGAAGGGTGAAGTGTGGGCACCGGGCCGGCCGGATGGGCAGCGGGAAGGCTGAGTCACTGACGAACCGCGCCAAGGGATATTGGCGGCACCTAAGGCCGGTTGTGGTTGGCCAGTTTGCTCATATCGAAAGTGCCGAGCCTCTCAGGATCGCGTTCGCCCCACTCGATCTGGGTGATCCAACTGTTGCGATAGACCTTCACGACGTGAGGCTTCGGTAGTGGCTCGGGATCTGGATCGTCCGGATCGGTCAGCCACGCCTTCCAGTCCTCGACAGCCTTTTCGACTGCCTCGCCGATCTCGTCGGCCATCACGGACCACGGCGAGGTGTCCTCCCAGTCGGGGTCCATGATGAGGACGACCCAGCATCCGCTGAGGGTGGCTTCGAGGTCAGCCGGTGAACGGCCCGCGGCCGGTTTGCCATTCCGGCCGGTCATCAGGCAGCCTCGCTCGTGCTGCCGACTGTGCGTGAAGCTAACCAGCTTTCGAGGTCAACCTCGCGATACCGGACATTGGCGCCGCATCGGACGAAGCGTGGTCCGGCGCCGTAGATGCGCCATTTGCGAAGGGTGACTTCGGCCACGCCTAAGCGGCGTGCGACGTCCGTGGTTGAGAGTAGAGTCTCCAACTTCGATGAGGTCCCGAGAGGCGCCAGAGAAGTCCGGCGGCGTCTCGGTGTACTTCTGACCGACGATTGGAGGCCGCAAAAGACGCCTCAAGTCTTGCAGCACTAACGGAAGTCTTCCGTTACCCCCTACCGGCCCGGGATTGAGAGTTCGCGCTTCTCCATTCTCTTCAATCCGTTCTTGATCCCATGGTCTGTACCGGGGAGCCCGGGATTACGGTTCGCAGCAATTTCAGCAGCCGCCCACCTACGCGCTTCGACCACTAGCGCGCCAAGGGTAACCTTCGGCTTGCCTCTGCAGAACGCTTGCGCCGCGGGCATGAAGGCCTCCTCCCATGACGGGACACGTCCGCGAAGGTGTGCGCCAATTTTCTGGAGACGAAAGACCGCCTCACCATACTGCTGCAATTGACCGGTTCTAACCATTCCGAGCATGGCATCGACTTGGCCTAGCTGCGCCCCAGCCAGCAAGATACGGGCGTCATCCTCTGCCTTTTTGTCGCTGGTCGGGCTGCGGGAACGCAAGGTGGACTCCGCCACCGCGATGGCCACAAACGCTTCGCACGCGATGGCCACCCGCTCATCATCATTCTCCTCCAGGTGCGCGTCGCAGGCGTCGCGAAGGGCGCGATACTTGCGCAGTTGTGATTGGCCACTCGGCAGACGTATCGGAACACCAGCGTCTTCACAGATGGCGATGGCGGTGAGGTAAGTGGCGCGCATGGCGAGATCTACGATCTCGTTTACATCCCCCTTCGCAATCGCATCTTCGATCTGTGGCATCATCTGATCCGCATGATGACCAACCGGATCAGGCGTTGGATTCTTCATCGTGGATCCTCCAAGTGATGTTCGGCGATTAGGATCGCCCTTTTTTTCAGTCACTGTACACGCTCTAGCGGCAGGCAGATGATGCTGTTCATCAACCTGGATTTGATTTTTTCAAAGCTAACGCAGGAGCCGTTGCCGTTGCGCGCACCGGCCCGCCGTCCGTCATTGCGGGCAGCTTAGCTTCAGGCCCTTGGCAAAAGCTTCACGATATCGTTGGATTTGCGATCGTCGGCCGGCATCAACCTCTGGCCGATAACCGCCGCGGCATCCTGCAGGGGATCTCCGCTCAAGTGGGCATATCGCTCAGCAGTCCGCGCGCTGGCGTGGCCGAGCAGTTTCCCGACCAGGAACAGACTGGCGCCGTCAGCCACCGCAAAACTGGCGAAGCTATGGCGCAGATCATGGATCCGAACCCCCTCGAGGCCAGCCCGACCACATGCCCTGGAGAAGGCGCGGCGCACTCCGACTATATGACCGTCACCACGGGTAGCGGGGAACACGAACTGAGCAGCCTTGGCCGGGCGACGCTTGGCGAGGATTTCGAGCGCCGGCGGCGACAGGGTGATACGTCGCTCACCGTTCTGCCCCCCAGCCTTCGTGCGCTCGGGCGGCAACACCAGTAGCCTGCGTTCGACATCTACCTCAGCCCATCGCAAGCCGAGGATTTCAGTCTTCCGCGCCCCGGTGAGCAGCAGCAGACGGATTGCGTCGCAGAAGGCCGGATTGACCTCCCCGGCAGCTTCGGTGTCGTTGAGCCCGTCGAGCAACCTACCGGCCTCCTCAGGGCTCAGGAAACGTTCGCGCACCGGCGCGGCCGAAAGTTTGACTGAGGTGAATGGGTTGGCCGCCACCAACCCGTGCTCCATACCCCACGCGAACATCGCAGACGTAGTGGTCAGGGTCCGGCGCGCAACCCCGGCGCCGCCGGTGACAATTGCCCGACCGCGCTTCTTCTCACTCTTCTCATCGACGGCGGTCTTTCCGACCGTGATGTCGCGAATGGCCTTGGCGGCCTCCGCCTTGGTGACCGTGTTGGCGACCTTACGGCCCAACAGGGGTCGAATATGTCGCTTGAGGTTCGAGCCGTCGTTTTCCCAGGTACTCGCGCGCTTGCCGGGCTTCGTCGCCGGTCCATCTTCCAGGTAGCGGTCTATCAGGGCAGAGACGGTGAGTGCTTCACGCGCCGCCTTCTTCTCCATCGCCG
>JAIESL010000120.1 GCA_019746095.1 Caulobacteraceae bacterium | reverse complement strand
GAGACCCCGATCGGCGACGAGGAAGACAGCCACCTGGGCGACTTCATCGAGGACAAGAACGCCATCCTGCCCATCGATGCGGCCATCCAGTCGAACCTCCGCGAGACCACGACCCGCGTGCTGGCGTCCCTGACGCCGCGCGAGGAGCGGGTCCTGCGCATGCGGTTCGGCATCGGCATGAACACGGACCATACGCTGGAAGAAGTCGGCCAGCAGTTCTCGGTCACCCGCGAACGCATCCGCCAGATCGAGGCCAAGGCCCTGCGCAAGCTGAAGCATCCGAGCCGGAGCCGGAAGCTGCGGAGCTTCCTGGACAGCTGATATGAAAAAGGGGCGGTCCGCAGGGACCGCCTCTTTCTTTTCTGCCCGGTCGGCGACGATCGCCTCTACGACCGTCGTTCCGCCAATGGACAGCGGGCATCGGGCGCGGCATCCTTCGGGGGGGCGTTGGGAGGTGCGGTGTGTTCAATCTGGGCTATCTGAAGCGTCGACTGGGCCAGTATGCGGCCCTGTGGGTCGGTGGCTTTCTGTTGAGCGGTACGGCCATATTGATCGGGCTGACGGTCACGGACCTGATGGTCACGATCGACTGGGTGCTGCCGGTCCTGCTGGGCGGGGTGGCGCTGGGGCTGGGGGTCGGGCTGGTGCTGGGCCTGCTGTCGGGGGAGACCCTGGGGACCAAGCTGGCGCTGCTGCTGCTGGCCCTGCTGCTGGCCCTGCCGCTGCTGTGGTCGCCGGTGTCGGCGGCGGTGGTGATCGCCTTCTTTGCCGATCGCTCGATCGAATATGCCGAGAGCTATGCCGCCTTCCAGATCGGCATTTCGCGGGTCCTGTTCCCGATCAGCCAGGCCCTGGGCGACGGGGACCTGTTCGGCTGGGTCTGGTCGGCGTTCCAGTGGGTGTCGACCGTGGTCGGCTTCCTGTCGGCCCTGGCCAAGATCTGGCCGGCGATCCGGCGGCTGCTGGGGCCGGAGCCGGTGACCGGGCGCTGAGCCAGGCCGGTCAAGGGCAGGCCTACGGACGGTCGGATCAGAGGTTCAGCTGTCGCCGACGCACGGCTTCATAGACCGCTTCGCCGCGCGAATGGACCTGGAGCTTGCGGTAGATCGACTTGACGTGATTGCCGACGCTGAGGGGCGATATGCCGAGATCGCGGCCGGCCAGCTTGTAGCTGTGACCGCGCGAGAAGAGTTCGAGGAGTTCGATCTCACGGGGGGTCAGGCGTTCTGCGTCCGGAACGGCCACGGTCGGCCCGCCGCCGCGCAGGCGCTCCAGCAGATAGACGGCGGCCGGGGCGCTGATGGGCGCGCCGCCGTCGAGGGTTGCGCGGACGCCGTCGAGGATGACGGAGGCGCCGCTGTCCTTCAGCAGATAGCCGTCGGCGCCGGCGTTGAGGGCAGCCACCACGGTGTCGCGGTCGCCAAATGCGGTGATGACCAGCACCCTGCAACCGGGCAGGGCCGCCTTGATGACCGGGATGAAGGTCAGGCCACTGCCGTCCGGCAGGCCGACGTCGCTGAGCAACAGATCGGGGCGGTCGGCGCAGAGCGCCCCGGCGTCGGCGAGGCAGTCGGCGACCCCGACGAGGACGAGATCCGGTGCCGAGGCGATGATGTCGCGAAAATGCAGGACGACATTGGGGTCGTCCTCAAGGATGGCGATCCGGCGCGGGGGCTCCGGCGGCAGGGCGGTCATGATCCGGCCTCCGGCAAGGCCGCAGGCAGGGTGAGCCGGACGGTAAAGCCCCGGGCATCCTCGTCGAGGTCGATCCTGCCGCCGATCAGGGCGGCCCGGCCCCGCATGTTGGCGAGGCCTCGCCCGGCCTTCCCCCGGGGGGCGGCGGAGGTGCCGTTGTCGGCGACGGACAGGACCAGGGCCCCGTCGGCCTGTGCCTGGACCTTGAGGGCGACGCGGTCGCCGCCCGAGTGCCGGATGGCATTGGCGACCGCCTCCTGAAGGATGCGAAAGACCTGCAGGGCCGTGCGGGGGGAAGCGTCGGGGAGGTCGTCCGGGGCGTCAACCTGCCAGTCGAGCTCGAACCCGGCCCCCTCGACGCGCGGCCGGATCCGCTCATGAAAGGTGGCGAGGGCCGAGCCGAGGGATTCGCCGACCGAATCCATGGAGTCGACCATCAGCCGCATTTCATCGACCACCGACTGCAGGCCTTCGGCGACCTTTTCGTTGTCGACGGCGCCGCGCCGGGCCGCGAGCAACAGGCTCATCAACTGACTGCCTAGGCCGTCATGCATGTCCCGCATGATGCGGCGACGCTCGTCGTCATGGGCCTGGCGGCGGACCATGTCGCGCTCGCGAGCGTGGGCCACCGCCAGTTCGGATTCGCGCTCCGCCAGCCGTCCGGCCAGCAGGGCGTTGAGGCTGACGGATGATTTGAAGAGGGTGAAGTTGCGCTGCACGAAGGCGACCGCCAGGGCGAGCAGGAGGATCGGCGCGGAATCGACCAGGAAGCCGCCCGCGGTCAGGCCGAAATGCTCGCCGAGCGCGTCGAGAACGACACAGAGGGCACAGATGGTGAGCAGGGCCGCCTCCAGCCGGCGCGGTTCCTTGCGGGTTGCGAAATGCCAGATCAGCCGGGCGGCGGCGGCGGCACCGAGCACGGCCGAGAGCCAGGACCACACCAGGGCCGGCCCATCGTAGGCCTCGGGCATCGGGCGAAGCGCCGGCCAGAGGGCGCAGGCCGTGATGAAGGCCAGGAAGACGGCCACCAGCGCGGGCTGAAGCCGTGGGAGGGGGCGGTCGGTCCAGGCGTCGATCAGCCCGACCAGGGCCACGGCCACAAGGCTGTTGACGGCAAAGAACAGCCAGACCCGGACCAGGCCGCCGAAGGGCGGGTCCAGCCACAGCCCGTAAAGGGCGTAGGCGCTCCAGGCCCCGCAGAGCGCCGCCAGCCAGAGGGCGAAGCGCCGCTGCTGCGAACGGAACGCCAGCAGGGCGGCGAACAGGCCGACGAGGAAGGTGGTCCAGCCGGAGAGCAGGCGATAGTCGGTGAACCGCCACAACCGCACCTCGGCCCAGTGCCGGACCTCCGCCCAGGGGCCGAGCAGGGGCGGCGCGAGATCTGTATAGGGCAGCCCCTGGCGCACGGTGATGAACACCAGCTCATTGGAACCCGTCCGCAGCAGACCCGCCGGTATGCGGTCGACCACAGGCTGCTGGGCTTCAAACGCCTGGTTCGGGAAGGTCATCTCGCCGCGCTGGAAGATGATGGAGCCGTTGATGAGGATGATGAAGTTGTCGACCTGCTGATAGGCCGCCAGGCCGAGGCCCTCGGCGGGAACCTCGGGCAGGTCGAAGGTCAGTTTCAGGGCCAGATAGGAAGGCTTGCAGCACTCGGTGTGCGGCAGCTGGATCGGCTCGTACCGGGCCTGTCCGGCGGCGAGCGGCGTCGGCTTGGGCAGGTGGGCGAGCGTGGTTTGGGTGAAGCTGATGTGATCAACCGGCTCGCTCGAGGGCTTCGGCCAGAGCGGCGAGCCATAGAGGCCCCAGAACACGGCCTGGACGAGGCCGATCACCAGCAGGAAGCCGAAGAGGTCGCGCAGTCTCGAGGAAAGGCGGGGCAGAAACCTGGCCAGTTGCCGGTCCAGCCATGTGCCGGCGTCCTGTGCCCGTCCGTCGTCCATGGTGCCCCGGCCCCTGTCTGAGCCGTTTCGCCAATCCGGCCAGTCCGCCCGCCACACTGTGCGACCTCCGGAGATCGCCCGCTACCACCATATCCATGGTGTTTGCGGGGTCGCAAGGCAAAGGCCAGGATTGAGAGGTCAGGTTCGTGGTGTTGCCGCTTTCGGCCACGTCCGACCCGCATGATTTCCTGGCGCTCCGGCGCTGCAACCAGAAGAACTTCTCCCGATGAAAACCCTCGCTCTCGCCACTGCCGCCGCCGCCGCCGCCCTGGCGTTCCTCGGCCTCGCCGCCCCCGCCGCCGCCCAGAACGCCAGCCTGACCGCCAACTACGGCGAGATCAGCCTGAGCGCCGGCTTCACCCCCGACCCCTATACCGTCAGCATCCAGGCCGGCGGGAGTGTCGACGGCGCGCGCCTTCCGGGTTCCTGCACCGGCTATATCTCCGAGGCCCCCGATTTCGAGGTGACCTATTCCGCCGGTTCGCTGCCGCTGGTTTTCCGCACCATGTCCGGCGCTGACACCACCCTGATCATCAACGGTCCGGACGGGCAGTGGTACTGCGACGACGACAGTTTCGGGGACGGCGACGCCCAGGTGCGTTTCAACCGCCCGCAGAGCGGCACCTATGACATCTGGGTCGGCAAATTCGGTTCGGGCGGGACGGCTGCGGCCCGACTGCTGATCACCGAAACGCCCTGACCGAAAAAGGCCGGGACGCAGGGCCCCGTCGGTTCGCGCCGGCGGGGCCTTTTCGTGCGCCCGGGTCCCCGCGTCAGGCGAGGATGTCGAGCAGGCTGCCGTACATTTCGTCGGCGCTCTTCAGGACCGCGACATTGGCCTTGAAGGCCGTCTCGGCGGTCAGGCGTTCGACCATCTCGCCGGGGAGGTCGGCCATGGGATCGCGGGCCGTGCGGACGGCGCTGGCGGCGAAGCGGTCGGTGGCTCCGGCGATGCCGGCGGCGGCGATGGCGAAGACCTGCATGGGGGGACTCCGGGGGGCGACTCCGGGAGGGGACTCCGGGCGGGGATGCCGGACTATCGGGCGGGGAGGCTTTCCCGATCGCTCACAGGCATGGTGAACGCCGCCGACTTGACCGCGACGCGGGGCGGGGAGAGGTTGGGGCCATGACCCGCCAGCCCGCACCCGGCGAACGCTATCAGTCGTTCAGCGCCTTCTATCCCTATTACATCCACGAGCACTCCAACCGGACGTGCCGGCGCATCCATATCGTCGGGACGGCGCTGGTGATCGGGGTGATGGTGCTGGCCCTGGTGACGCGCAACGCCTGGTGGCTGCTGGCCATGCCGCTGGTCGGCTACGGCTTTGCCTGGGTGGGGCATTTCTTCTTCGAGAAGAACCGGCCGGCGACGTTCCAGTATCCGCTGTGGAGCCTGATGGGCGACTGGCGGATGTTTTTTGAAACAATCTCCGGAAAACGGCGCTTCTGACGAAGCCCGTTTTCCTGGTGGGCCGCGGTCACAAGGCTCCGCCTTGTCGACCCGACGCGGCCTGGTGCTTCGCGCATGCCTTGCGCTCAAGCAGCGAGCCGCCGCGCGGCGAGCGTTAGCGCCCCTAGTTGGAGCCGGCGTTCGAGCCGCTCGAGGCCATCTGGGTCGTCTGGCTGGGGGTTTCGTCCCAGGACGGGGGGCAGCCGTCGAAGCGGCCGGCGTCGACCAGGGTCAGGCGGCGCTGGTTGAAGCGCATGGCCGGGGACATCGAGGCGCGGCCGTGGCCGGTATAGAGGTCGATCTTCTGGCCCTTGATCGCGCCGCCGGTGTCGGAGGCGTACCAGTAGCCGTCGTGGATGGCGCCGTCGGGCATGCGCATGCCGACCGTCTCGGGAATGAACAGGCGGGTACGGCGGGGGATGTAGCGCGGGTCGGTGGCGAGGGTGCGCATGGCGACCGGGCGGCAACCGAGGCTGTCGTTGCCCGTCGCCCCGCCACCGCCGGCATGGTAGAGATTGACCCGTGCGGTCCAGTCGGCCTCTTCGGCCATCAGGGCCTGTTGTTCGGGGGTGAGCACGCCCGTGCCGCTGTCGGAACCTTCATCGCTGGCGGCGGTTGATACGGCAGCCCGGTCGGCGGCGACAGCCACCTCATAGGGCACCGGATCCCCCGCGGCGGGGAAGGCCATCGCCCAGATGAGGGCGAGCGCAGCGGCAGTGCCGAGCATGAATCCGCTCACAGAATCACCGGCCCTGACGCGTCCGGCGGCGGGCTTGTCGGTTTCAAATGTGGCGAAAACCAGTCTAGTGAGGCCGGGTGCGACCGCCTGTCCCTCCTTGCCGTGGATAAGTCGGGCGGGTGATGGTTGTGCCGGGCCCCGCTATGCCAAAGCGGAAAAATCTGTAAGCTGTATTCGCAGATCAGAAACACTTTGCTGAGGCACGATGCTTACTGTCCATGGAGATATTCGTTCCGGCAACTGTTTGAAGGTCAAGTGGTTGCTGGACCGGCTCGGGCGTGATTATCGCTGGGTCGAAACAGATGTCATGGCCGGGGCGACGCGCAGCGCGGACTTTCTGGCCCGGAACCCCGCCGGTCAGGTGCCGGCCCTGGTGCTGGAGGACGGCCGGGTGCTGGCCCAGTCCAATGCCATCATCGGCTGGCTGGGCGAGGGGACGGCCTTCATCCCGGCCGATCCCTGGGACCGCGCCCGGATGTATGAGTGGCTGTTCTGGGAACAGTACAGCCACGAGCCCTGTATCGCCGTGGTCCGGTTCCAGCGGCTGCTGGCCGGCCGGCGGGCGGACGAGATCGAGCCCCGGCTGATGGAGCGGGGCAGGGCGGCCCTGGCCCGGATGGAGGCGGCGCTGGCGGGGACGGACTGGCTGGTCGGAGACGGGCCCACGCTCGCCGACCTGGCGCTGGTCGCCTACACCCGTGTGGCGCATGAGGGGGATTTCGACCTGGCGGCCTATCCGGCGATCCGGCGGTGGATCGTGCGGGTGGAGGGGGCGTTTGGCATAGGCTAGACCGGGGGCCTGCCTCCGGAGCCCCCGTCATGCGCGACCACCCCTGCCAGCCCCTGACCGGCTATGTTTCGATGGACGACGCCGAGCGGATCGCGCGGGTGACGGCCTTCCGCGACCTGATGGCCGCCCGGCGCACCGTGCGGGACTTCTCCGACCGGCCCGTGCCGCGCGCCGTGGTCGAACAGGCGCTGCTGACGGCCGGCTCGGCGCCGTCGGGGGCCAACCACCAGCCCTGGTTCTTCAGCGTCATCGAGAGCGCGTCCGCCCGGGGCCGCATCCGTGCCGCCGCTGAGGCGGAGGAGCGGGAATTCTATGCCACCAAGGCCCCGCAGGAATGGCTGGAGGCCCTGGCCCCGCTGGGCACCGATCCGGACAAGGGCTTCCTCGAGACGGCGCCGGTGCTGATCGCCATCTTCGGCCAGAAGCGCGGCGGGCCGAACCCCGGCGACGACCGCAAGAACTACTATGTCCCGGAGAGCGTCGGCATCGCCACCGGCCTGCTGATCGCGGCCCTGCATTCCGCCGGGCTGGCGACCCTGACCCATACGCCGGCGCCGATGACCTTTCTGGCCGACATCTGCGGACGGCCGGCCTCGGAGAAGCCCTTCCTGCTGCTGGTGGCGGGTCATCCGGCAGAGGATGCGACGGTGCCGACGGCGGCGCTGAACAAGAAGCCGCTGGACGCCATCGCAGCGTGGATTTAACCCCTCACATCCCCCATGTCCGGATGTCTGCCATGAAGCGTCTCGCTGTCGCCCTTGTCGCCCTGACCCTGGGGGTCGCTGCTGTAACGGCGCCGACCGTCGTTTCCGCCTGGGGCAATACCGGGCACCGGCTGATCGGCATGGCGGCCGTGCGGGCCCTGCCGGAGGAGATGCCGGCCTTTCTGCGCACCCCCGCCGCGGCGGCCGAGGTCGGGGAGCTGTCGCGCGAGCCGGACCGGACCAAGGGGGGCGGCCAACCGCATGACCGGGAGCGAGACACGGCCCATTTCGTCGACATGCTGGATGACGGCCGGATCATGGTCGCGCAGGGACCGTCGATCGATGCCCTGCCGCGGCTGAAGTCGGAATATGACGCGGCCCTGGTGGCGGCGGGCAGCGATGTCGATGACGCCGGCTGGCTGCCCTATGCGATCATGGACGGCTATCAGCAGCTGGTGCGCGACTTCGCCACCTGGCGGGTGCTGTATGCCGCCGAGGGGCGCGAGCGCGATCCGGGCAAGCGGGCCTGGTACCGCGAGGACCGGGTCCGGCGCGAGGCCCTGATCCTGCGCGACATGGGCTATCTGGGCCACTATGTCGGCGACGGCTCGCAGCCTCATCACACCACCATCCACTACAACGGCTGGAACCGCGACACGCCCAATCCGCAGGGGTTCACCACCTCGCGCCAGACCCACGGCGCCTTCGAGGGCGCCTTCACGGCCCGGGTGGCGCGGCTGGATACGGTCGAGGCGGCGATGGCGGCCCCGGCG
>JAIESL010000081.1 GCA_019746095.1 Caulobacteraceae bacterium | reverse complement strand
CTTGGACAGTTCGGCGGCTTCCAGAACGGTCAGTTTCGACAGGTCTTCAACGATTTTGGCGAGATCGGCCATGGTGTGTTTCCTTCGGAGGATTGGGTTTGAGTAGGGAGTTTGCAGAGATGAAAGAGGCGGGTCCGCTTACGCGGCGTCCTTGGCGGCATAGGCGCTGAACACGCGGGCCAGTTGGGACGCCGGGGCTTGCACGACGCCGGCAACCTTGGTCGCGGGCGCATTGAGCAGGCCGAGCAGCGAGGCGCGGATCTGGTCCAGCGAAGGCAGTTTGGACAGAACGCCCACGCCCGCTGCATCCAGGATCTTGTCACCCATGAAGCCGCCCAGAACCACGAACTTGTCGTTGGCCTTGGCGTATTCAGCGGTGATCTTGGCGGCCGTCACCGCGTCGTCGGCATAGGCGATGCCCACGGGACCCTTGAACAGGCCGTGGTAGTCGCTGCCTTCAGCGGCTTCGAGCGCCTTCAGCGCCAGGCGGTTCTTGACCACCTTGAACGTGCCGCCGGCAGTACGCAGGCGTCCACGCAGGTCTTCCATATCCGCAACGGTCAGACCCAGGTTGTGGGTCACGACCACGGCGCCCGCGTCGGCAAAAACGCCCTTCAGCGTTTCGATCGACTCGGCTTTTTGTGCGCGGTCCATTGCGGTCTCCAGTCTGTATTCGCCGCCGGGCTTATTCCCGACGACGGATTGGCCAGTGCGCCGCGCATCGCTGCGAAGCGTTCAGGCCGGTCGTATTGTCCGAAGGAAGCTCGAACCCCGACGCCCGGATACCGGAACGTCTGACGTCGTCTGCATCCCCATCTCCCCACGGCACCAGAGGGCTCTCTGGCATTTACGGTCCGGGTGACCCCCAGACCCCGAAGTTCTCGGACAGGACCGCCGCGGCCGAAGCTGCGACGGAAGAGGCGCGCTCTATACACGGACGGACGCAGAACTCAAGCGGGCACTATGCAGGCGGGCCAAAACGGGGTCACATCGCTCCACCAGGGGAAGCCGCCATGACCGAGATCATCGAAGCAACCGGCCGTAACAGTCTCGGCGGCACCACCTCGCCCCTGCTCGGCCCGATCCGGATCGGCATCGGCCTGCTCCAGGGCCTCGGCCTCTACTGGCTGCAACGCAGCGCCGACAACGACCTCAAGGTCTGGCCCGCGACCGAGCCGCTGCTGTTCGGCCCCCTGCTGCTGGTCATCGCCTTCCTGCCGCTGGTGCTTCTGGCCGGGGTCGGCCGTCTGCGGCCCGTCACCCTGGCGATCTGGACCGCCGTCGCCGGCGTCGCCCTGGCCCTGCTGGGCCTGCACGACATCGCCCGCCAGAGCGCCGACACCCTGGGCAACCTGCCCTTCCTGTCTGCCCCGGTCGTGCTGTTCTCGGCCGCCGCCCTGTTCATCAGCCACCATCTGGTCGCCCCCGCCGACTTCGAGCGCCGCCGTATCGCGAGCTTTCCGGCCTATTTCGACACCACCTGGAAGGCCGGGGTCCAACTGGCCATGTCGGTCGCCTTCACCGGTGCCTTCTGGATCCTGCTCCAGCTGGGCTCGGCCCTGTTCAAGGTCATCGGCCTGGACTTCCTCGAGAAACTCCTGCGCGAGGACTGGTTCGCCATCCCCGTCACCTTCCTGGTCTTCGCCGTCGCCGTCCATCTGACCGACGTCCGCGACGGCCTGATCCGCGGCGTCCGCACCGTGGCCCTGATGCTGCTCTCCTGGCTGCTGCTGGTCATGACTGTCCTGGCCGCCGGCTTCCTCGCCGCCCTGCCCTTCACCGGCCTTGAGGCCCTGTGGGAGACGGGCAATGCCACCTCCCTGGTGCTCGCCGCCGCCGCCGCCCTGATCATCCTGATCAACACCGCCTACCAGGACGGCCGCCCCGACAACCTGCCGCCTCTGGTGCTGCGCTTCGCCGTGCGGGTCGCCGCGGTCCTGCTCACCCCGCTGGTCATCCTCGCCGTCCTCGGCCTGTCGCTGCGCATCGGCCAGTACGGCCTGACCCCGGACCGGATCATCGCCGCCGCCTGCGCCCTCGTCGGTATCGCCTATGCCGCCGGCTACGGCTGGGCCGCCCTCAGCCCCTTCTGGCGCAAGGACGACTGGATGCGCCCGCTGGAGCGCACCAATATCTGGACCGCCCTCCTGACCGTGGCCGTCATCCTGCTGCTGTTCAGCCCCGCGCTGGACCCCGCCCGCCTGTCCGTCATGGATCAGGTCGCCCGGCTGGAACGCGGTGCCGTGACACCCGACAAGTTCGACTACCGCTTCCTGCGCTTCGAGAGCGGCAAGGCCGGACAGGCGGCACTGGAGCGGCTGGCCCAATCCGACAATGCTGCCATCGCTTCCGCAGCCAAGGCCGCGCAAAAGGTAGAGAACCGCTTTGACGACCCCGGCCCGGGCGAGCCCGGGCGTCCGCTGGCGATCGAGGTCTGGCCCGCCGGTGCAGAACCCCTCCCCGCCGGCTTCGTCGCCTCCGCCAATCGCGGCGGCGACCTCGACCAATGCCAGTACGCAAACCTTTGTCTCGCAACGCGAAGGGACCTGAACGGCGACGGATCACCGGAGATACTGGTCGTCGGCCAATCGGACATCGCCGTGTTTGTACCGGAAGACGGTGCCTGGAACCTGATCGGCCATTTCGACCAGAGTTGCCGCTATGAAACCCAGACGGACCCGCGCGAAGCCCTTCGCGCCGGACGTCTGCAGGCCGTTCAGCCGACCTGGCCGGATCTGGTCTTCGCAGACGGGCATCAGGTCGCCCGGTTCCGACCCAGCCGCATGCCAAGCTGCGGAGGCGCGCCGGTCGTCACGGCACCGCCAACGCCCGTCACCGTATTCGCCCGTCCGGTCCCTTGACCCGGAGCGGCGTCCTGGCAGTACACTGAGGCCATGACATCGACCCCGGGAGCCCCCGCGTGAACCAGTCGGGCGGAACCGCTCAGGACGATCTGCTGCACCGGGCCGCCGAGGCCCTGTCGCGCCGCGATCCGCAAACCGCCCTCGGTCTGATCGACCAGGCCGACCGGCTGGGTGCGACCCATCACGGCTTCCTGAACCGGGCGCTGGCCCTGCGCATGCTCGGCGATCTGAACGGCGCGCTGACGGCGCTGGACGAAGCCCTGGCCATCGAGCCCTATGACTTCACCGCCCTGCTCGGCAAGGCGGCCATGCTGGAACAGATCGGCCAGGGGCGCGCCGCCGCCGACGTCTATCGCAACGCCCTTAAGATCGCCCCGCCCCGCGACCGCCTGCCCCCGCCCCTGCAGGCCCAGCTGGACCATGCCGAGGCCGTCGTCCGCCGCCATGCCGAGGCCCTGCGCGACCATATGCGCAGCCAGGTCGCCGGCCTGCGCGACGCGGTCGACCCCGCCACCCTGGAGCGGTTCGACGAGGGTCTGGAGATCTTCGCCGGCCTCAAGACCGCGCCGAAACAGGAACCCCTGCTCCTCAACTACCCCCGCCTGCCTGCCATCCCCTTCTATGACCGCGGCCTCTTCCCCTGGCTGGAGACGCTCGAGGCCGCCACCCCGGTCATCGTGGCCGAGCTCGAGGCCATGCTCGCGGACTCCTTCGACGCCTTCGCCCCCTATGTCGCCTATCCCAAGGGCGCGCCGGTCAACCAGTGGGGCGAGCTGAACCATTCGCGCAAATGGACCTCCCTCTGGCTCTGGCGGGACGGGGTGCGTCAGGATGCGGTCTGCGAACGCTGCCCCCGGACCGCCGCCCTGCTCGAATCCCTGCCCATGTGCCGTCAGGACGGCTTCGCCCCCACCGCCGTCTTCTCGGCGCTCCAGCCCCACACCCACATCCCGGCCCACACCGGCTCGTCCAACGTCCGCCTGCTGACCCACCTGCCCCTGATCCTGCCCGGCCCGGCCCGCTTCCGCGTCGGCAACACCGTCCGCGACTGGAAGATGGGCGAGGCCTGGGTCTTCGACGACACCATCGACCACGAGGCCTGGAACGACGCCGACCAGATGCGCGTCATCCTGATCTTCGACATCTGGAACCCTTATCTGTCCGAAGCCGAACAGTCCCTGATCACCGCCATGATGCAGGCTCACAAGGGTTTTGCAGGCGCTTAGTGGCGAGCGTTGCAGAGCTTAGGGCTTAGGGCTTAGGGCTTGGTAGATCAGCGCAACGGCAGCGGGGTCTCCGGACCGGGCGCGATATGACCTCGGCCCATCCCTAAGCCCTAAGCCCCAAGCCCTAAGCCCTCCCCCCGTTAACCCCCCACTCACCCTGCCCCCCAACCCGATCTTCACCTTGTGACGGTTAAAACGTCCCGGAATGAGCCAGTCCCGCGTCAACGAGGGCCGGCCGTAACCGTGATGTTGAAGGGTGCTCCATGGCCAAGACCGTTCTCGTGGTCGACGATGATCCCACCCAGCGCCGCCTCGCCCAGGCCGTGCTGGAGCGTGAGGGCTATGCCGTCATCCACGCCGAATCCGGCGGCGAGGCCATCGACCGCCTGACCCGGGGCGGCGGGGCTGACGTGGTCCTGCTCGACATGGTCATGCCGGGCATGAGCGGTATGGAGGCCCTGGCCGAGATCCGCACCGCAGGCGTGACCACGCCGGTCATCGTCCTGACCGCCTCGGGCGGCGTGGATGCGGTGGTCAAGGCCATGCAGGCCGGGGCCCAGGACTTCTTCGTCAAGCCGGTCTCGGCCGAGCGGCTGCTGGTCGGCGTCTCCAACGCCCTGCAGCTGACCCGGCTGACCGCCGAGGTCGGCCGGCTCAAGAAACACGTCTCCGGCCGCACATCCTTCGACGATCTGGTGGGCACCAGCCCGCCCATGCGGATGGTCAAGTCGCTGGGGGCCCGGGCCGCCAAATCGTCCATCCCGGTCCTGATCACCGGCGAGAGCGGCGTCGGCAAGGAAGTCATCGCCCGCGCCCTGCACGGCGCCTCGGACCGCGCCGGCAAGCCCTTCGTCGCCGTCAACTGCGGGGCCCTGCCCGCCAACCTGATCGAGTCGATCCTGTTCGGCCACGAAAAGGGAGCCTTCACCGGGGCCCACGACAAACACCTCGGCAAATTCCAGGAAGCCACCGGCGGCACCCTGTTCCTCGACGAGATCGGCGAACTGCCGCTGGACATGCAGGTCAAGCTGCTGCGCGCCCTGCAGGAAGGCGAGGTCGACCCCGTCGGCTCCAAACGCTCGGTCAAGGTGGACGTCCGCATCGTCTCGGCCACCAACCGCGACCCGGCCCAGCAGGTCCGTGCCGGTGCCTTCCGCGAGGATTTGTTCTATCGCCTCAACGTCTTCCCGATCGAGGCTCCGTCCCTGCGTGAGCGCCGCGAGGATATCCCGGCCCTGATCGACCACTTCATCGCCCGCTTCAATGTCGAGGAAGGCAAGCGCGTCGCCGGCTGTTCCGCCGAGACCCTGAGCCTGCTCAGCGCCTTCGACTGGCCCGGCAATGTCCGCCAGCTGGAAAACACCGTCTATCGCGCCATCGTCCTGGCCGACGCCCCCTTCCTGCAGCCGCACGACTTCCCAGCCATCTCGGGCCTCTCCTCCCCACCCGTGGGGGAGGTGGATCGTGGCGACAGCCAAGAGTCGGAGGGGGCCGGCGACGTCGTCCGCTCCATCGAACTGCCGCCCCTGCCGGACACCCCGATCCGCATCCTCGATGACCGCGGCCATCTGCGCACGCTCGAGGAGATCGAGCGCGACCTGATCCAGCACGCCATCGAGGTCTATGCCGGTCATATGTCCGAGATCGCCCGCCGCCTCGGTATCGGTCGCTCGACCCTGTACCGCAAGGTTCGCGAACAGGGGCTGGAAGGCATTCTCAAGGAAATGGGCTGAGGCATTTCGCCACCGGCCCGCGCCCCGCCGCGCGGCTGGAAGCCCCACAGAGGCTGAAACGGCACGCGCCGCCGCGGCCGGCACCCCGATTGTGACCAAAAGTTCATTGGCCACGGATGATCCCAGTCCCGAAGAGGGATAACATCCCGCCCGCGCTCAACCTTTGGCTTCCTCGCTGAATTGCGACGGAAATCCCGGGCGGGCACGTTGCAGGGCTAGTTTCTCCCCGGGGTCCGTCCGAATGCTGCTCGTCACCACCGCCCTGTCCGGCCTCATGGCCGGCATCATCCAGACCGCGCCGACGCTCCCGCCGCAACAGCCCCCGCAACAGCCGGCGACCCCCGCGCCCGCGGCGGAGCCCGTCCCGACCGGGGAATCCGATCCGGCGGCGTTCGAGCTGGATGAGGTCTCGACCACCGTGGCGCGCCCGCGCGGCAGCGCCAACTCCGACATCCCGCCCGACGTCACCCTGAGCGCGGAACAGATCGCGGCCTACGGCGCCTCCAATATCGCCGAGCTCCTGACCTATCTGGAACCTCTGACCCGCAGTTCGCGCGGTCGCGCCGACGGCCCGCCCGTATTCCTGGTCAACGGCCGCCGCATCTCCGGCTTCCGCGAGATCCAGGGCCTGCCGCCCGAGGCCATCGACCGGGTCGACATCCTGCCCGAGGAGGTCGCGCTCCAGTACGGCTATGCCGCCGACCAGCGCGTGGTGAATTTCGTCCTCAAGTCCAACTTCCGTTCGACCACCGCCGAGATCGCCGGCCGCATGCCCACCCAGGGCGGTCGCACCACCACCGAGATCGAGGGCAACCTCCTCCACATCTCGGGCCCGACCCGCTGGTCGGTGGACGCCGAATACGAGCGCTCCAGCCCCCTTTTCGAGTCCGAGCGCGACATCCTCCGCGATCCCGTCTCCAGCCCCGATGACACCGTCGCCGGCATCAGCGGCGGCGCCTATCGCACCCTGCTGGCCCAGAGCGAGCGCACCACCGCGCGCGGCACCTTCAAGCGCGATCTCAACGGCACCACCCAGGCGACCCTCAGCGGCAGTCTCGAGGAGCGGACCAGCCAGAGCTTCAACGGCCTGCCCGGCTTCCGGCTCACCGTGCCCGACACCAACCCCTTCTCGCCGCCCGGCCCCGGCGCGGTGCAGGTCTTCCGCTATCTCGACATCCCCGCGGCTCTCGACCGCCAGACCGACAGCCTGACCGGCGGCCTCGGCCTGGTCATCGACGGCTTCCTCGGCGAAGACTGGCGCTGGACCCTGACCGGCAACTACGACCGCATCGAATCCGACACCGTCACGGGCCGCGGCTATGACGCCGTCAATGTGCCGTTCCAGACGCGTCTGAACGCCAATGATCCGTCGGCCAACCCCTTCGGCACCCTCTCCCCCTCCGACTTCACCCGTCTGGCGGACGACACCGCCAACTCCGTCTCCCAGGTGCTGTCGACCGAACTGGTGCTGAACGGGGACGTCTTCGACCTGCCGGCCGGAGGCATTACCTCGACCTTCCGGCTCGGGGCCGATACCCGCTCGCTGGATTCGACCAGCGTCCGCTCGGGCCTGACCACCGAACGCTCCCAGTCGCGCGACCGGCTCAACAGCCAGGCCAGTTTCAACATCCCCATCGCCAGCCGCCGCCGGGACATCCTGCCCGCGATCGGCGACCTCTCGGCCAATTTCAACATCGGCTATGAGGATCTGTCGGACTTCGGCGGCCTCTCCACCCTCGGCTTCGGCCTCAACTGGTCGCCGATCGAGCCCCTGTCCCTGAACGTCAACTACACCGACGAGAACGGTGCCCCGACGATCTCGCAGCTCAATGATCCGACCGTCGCCACCCCCAATGTCCCGGTGTTCGACTTCCGCACCAACCAGACGGTGCTGGTCACCCGCATCGACGGCGGAAACCAGAACCTGAACTCGGACAACCGCCAGGTCTGGAGGGTGGGCTTCAACTACAAGCCCTGGTCCGAGACCGACTTCCGCATCCAGTCGACCTGGACCCGCAGTCTCACGGAAGACGCCATCGCCGCCTTCCCGACCCTGACCCCGGACCTCGAGGCCGCCCTGCCCGGCCGCTTCGTCCGCAGCGGCGGCGTCCTCGTCTCCTTCGACGCCCGCCCGCTCAATTTCGAGCGGTTCGAGCGTCAGGATATCCGCACCGGCTTCAACTATTCCCGCGCCTTCGGGGCCGCAGCCCCCGCCGCGACGCCCCTGCCCGGCACGCCCGGCAGCGCGCGTCCGGCCGGCATCCC
>JAIESL010000111.1 GCA_019746095.1 Caulobacteraceae bacterium | reverse complement strand
GAGGCGGTTTCGGTCGATGAGCCCGGGATGATCGCGACCAGCTTTCCGGGCTTTGTGGAGTTGATGCGCGGGCTCGCGGCGGATATCGCGGCGTCTGAATGACCCGCACCCTCATCATCGCCGTCGACGGACCCGCCGCCTCGGGCAAGGGCACCATCGCCGCCCGTCTGGCCGCGCTCTACGGCCTGCCGCACCTCGACACGGGCCTGTTGTACCGCGCGGTCGGCGTCGGCGTCCTCGAGGCCGGCGGCTCGCTGGACGATGAGGCGGCGGCCGTGTCCGTGGCCCTGGCCCTGAAGGCGGAGAGCCTGCACGACACCGACCGGTTGACCAGTGGCGCGGCGGGCGAGGCGGCCAGCCGCACGGCCGGCTATCCCGGTGTCCGCGCGGCCCTGCTGGCGTTCCAGCGCACCTTCGCCGCCCGGCCGGGCGGCGCGGTTCTGGATGGGCGCGACATCGGCACCGTCATCGCGCCCGAGGCTCCAGCCAAGCTTTTCATCACGGCGACGCCCGAGGTCCGCGCCATGCGCCGCTGGAAACAGCTGACGGGCCGTGGCGACGTCATCGCCTATGAGGCCATGCTGGCCGACATCGTGCGGCGCGACGAGCGTGACGCCGGCCGGGGTGCGGCCCCCATGGTGCAGGCCGAAGACGCCGTCTTGCTGGATACGACCGATATGGATATAGAGACCGCCTTCGATGCGGCCCGCCGTATCGTCGAGGCGGCGCGTGTCCGGAACGGCCTCTAGGGGCCCCAAGGCAAATCCAGCGTTCCGTTCTCGGCTTCCGCGGGCGTCCTGACCTTTACCGGCCTCGCATCCCGACGACCTGATCCTGTTTTTCAACCACCTCGCGCGGGGCCATCCGGTCGCGCGCCATAACCGTTAGAAACCCAACCCCTGCATGACTGATACCAGCTTCTCCCCCTCGCGCGACGATTTCGCCGCCCTTCTCGACGAGACCCTCCAGGGTCGTGACCTCGGCGAGGGCCAGGTTGTCCACGGCCGCGTCGTCGGCATCGAAAAGGACATCCTGATCATCGACGTCGGTCTGAAGACCGAAGGCCGCATCCCGGCCCGCGAGTTCGGCATCGGCGAAGGCGCCGTCATTCCGAAGGTCGGCGACAATGTCGAAGTCTACCTCGAGCGCGTCGAGAACGCCCTGGGTGAAGCCGTCATCAGCCGCGACAAGGCCCGCCGCGAGGAAGCCTGGACCCGTCTGGAAGTCGTGTTCGCCGAAGGCCAGCCGGTCAACGGCGCCATCATCGGCCGCGTCAAGGGCGGCTTCACCGTCGACCTCGGCGGTGCCTCGGCCTTCCTGCCGGGCTCGCAGGTCGACATCCGCCCGGTGCGCGACGTCGGCCCGCTGATGGGCAAGGAACAGCCCTTCGCCATCCTGAAAATGGACCGTCCGCGCGGCAATATCGTCGTCTCGCGTCGCGCCATCCTGGAAGAAGCCCGCGCCGAACAGCGCACCGAGCTGGTCGGCCAGCTGCAAGAGGGTGAAGTCCGCGAAGGCGTGGTCAAGAACATCACCGACTACGGCGCGTTCGTGGACCTGGGCGGCATCGACGGCCTGCTGCACGTCACCGACATGTCGTGGAAGCGCGTCTCGCACCCCTCGCAGGTCCTCGCCGTCGGCGACACCGTCAAGGTCCAGATCGTCAAGATCAACCCGGACACCCAGCGCATCAGCCTCGGCATGAAGCAGCTGCAGACCGATCCGTGGGACGGCGTCGAAGCCAAATATCCGGTCGGCGCCAAGATGACCGGCCGCATCACCAACATCACCGACTACGGCGCGTTTGTTGAGCTGGAGGCCGGCGTTGAAGGCCTGGTCCACGTCTCGGAAATGTCCTGGACCAAGAAGAACGTCCACCCGGGCAAGATCGTCTCGACCTCGCAGGAAGTCGATGTGGTCGTGCTGGATGTCGACGCCTCCAAGCGCCGCATCTCGCTGGGCCTCAAACAGGCCCAGGACAATCCGTGGGATGCCTTCGTGGCCGCCAACCCGATCGGTTCGACCGTCGAGGGCGAGGTCAAGAACGCCACCGAATTCGGCCTGTTCATCGGCCTGGACAACGACATCGACGGCATGGTGCACCTGTCCGACCTGGACTGGAACGTCTCCGGCGAGGAAGCCATCCAGCGCTACCGCAAGGGCGAAACCGTCAAGGCCAAGGTGCTGGACGTCGACGTCGAGAAGGAACGCGTCTCGCTCGGCATCAAACAGCTGGGCGGCGATCCGATGGAAGGCGACACCTTCAAGAAGGGCCAGCAGATCACCGTCACCGTGACGTCGATCGAGACCGGCGGCATCGAGGTCAAATTCGGTGAGGACGACGCTCCGGCGACCGCCTTCATCCGCAAGTCCGACCTGTCGCGCGACCGCGCCGAGCAGCGCACCGAGCGCTATTCGGTCGGCGATCGCGTCGACGCCATGGTCACCGGCATCGACAAGGCCTCGCGCCGCGTCTCGGTGTCGATCAAGGCCCTGGAAATGAAGGACGAGGCCTCGGCCATCGAACAGTTCGGTTCCTCGGACTCGGGCGCTTCCCTGGGCGACATCCTGGGCGCGGCCATGCGCGAGAAGGCCGCCTCGAAGGAGTAGGGCCTCAGGCCGCGAGCGACCGCGTCGCGAGCATGGGCCAAAAGAAAGAAGGCGGCGGGAGCGATCCCGCCGCCTTTTTCGTGCGCGGAATGGGCTAATTCATGCGCGTAACCGGGCATTTGGCCCATTAAACCGGCTCTTGGGGCTTTTTCCCCTGACAGGGGAGGGCTAGGATGGGCTTGCATCCTGTGTCCGGATGCACCCGTATGCGTGCCGAACACGTGGAACTGGGCGGGGGCCTGCCAGATGATCAAGTCAGAGCTGATCGAGAAGCTCGCTGCCGAAAACACCCACCTGACCCATGCCGAGGTCGAGCGGGTGGTCAATATCGTGCTCGGACGGATGGTGGACTCGCTCGGCGACGGCGGCCGTGTCGAACTGCGCGGCTTCGGTGCCTTTTCAGTACGGGCCCGTCCGGCCCGGGCCGGGCGCAATCCCCGCACCGGCGAGACCGTCGACGTGCCCGCCAAGGCCGTGCCCTTCTTCAAGAGCGGCAAGGAGCTGCGCGAGCGGCTGAACGCCGGGGACGCCTGACACCGCCATGGGCATGATTGCTGAATTCAAGGACTTCATCTCCCGCGGCAATGTCATCGACCTGGCGGTCGGCGTCATCATCGGCGCAGCCTTCGGCAAGATCGTCACCAGCCTGGTCGAACAGGTGGTCATGCCGCCGATCGGCCTGCTGCTGGGCAAGGTCGATTTCTCGAACCTGAAGTGGGTATTGTCGCCCGAGGATCCGGCCACCGCGGCGGTCGAGGAAGTGGCCATCCAGTACGGGGCCTTCGTCAACACCCTGATCCAGTTTGCCATCGTCGCCGTCGTGATCTTCCTGATGGTCAAGGCGATCAACAAGCTGCGCCGCGAGAAGGCGGCCGAGCCGGAGGCACCGCCGGCCCCGACCGCGACCGAGGCCCTGCTGGCCGAAATCCGCGACGAGCTGAAGGCGCGACCGCGCGGCTGACCGGTTCTGTCCCGGGCTGTCAGGCCCGGGCGGTGGTCGCGCCGACGGTCACACCCCTGCGGGCCTGGGCGGGTTCCGGCAGCGGCACAGGCCTCAGGCAGGCTGCATAGTCGCCGTCATACGGCGTCGGTGACCACAGGGCCGGGTCCGGCGCACCCTCGGCAAACCGCACATGACAGTGGCCCCAGCCGCCTTCCTGCCGCGTGACATCGGCGTGCCGGCCCAGGCGCGTGAGGCCCTGTGGCGTCACGGTCTGGAGCCTCAGCTTGGCGGCGCCCATGGCCCGGGCGGCCAGTTTCAGGCCATCCATCAGCGTGGGAATGGCCTCGCTGTCGTCCGCGAGGGCCTCGAGGTCGATGATCTCGAGCACCGGCGGCTCCAGGCTGTTGGCCTTGGCCATCTGGGCCATGGCATAGCCGGTGACGACCCCGTCGCGCCGATGGGCCAGCAGCAGGGGCGGCACCGTCTGGTCCGGGTCGGCCAGGCGCCAGCGCAGCGCGGCCGGGCTGCGGTCGGCCAGCAGCCGTCCCTCAGTCTTCAGCGTCTGCCAGAAGCGGGCGAAAGGCGAGTCGTCGCCCAGTTCGGTCATCAGCGCCACGCCGTTCGGAAGCGTCAGTCGCGGTGTGCGTCCCAGTCGGGCGTTCAGAAGCTGTTCGTCCAGGGCGGTCAGGGCGCGTGGCGCGATCCGGTAGGCCGCTCTCAGCGCCCGTCCGGCGAGCAGGGGCAGGGGCGAGAGGATCCAGCTGAGCTTCAGCGCATGGGTCTGTTCCGGCCAGGCGACCATGTCGTGGCGGCGATACAGGGGCTGTGAGCGGCTGTTGGCGTTGAAGATCCAGGCGGCGAACATGCCGGGCTGGTGACTGAAGGCATCGAGCAGGGCACGACTGGCACCGCGCGCGCCGGGCGCGACGATGACGGAAAACCCCGTCGCTCCGTACAGGACCTGGTCGCCCAGCCAGAAGCGCTGGACCAGATTGCCGACATGGGCCGCCGGCTGCCCGTCGGGGCCGTCGGTCACCCATCCGGCCGCCGCCTTCGCTTCCAGCCGTGCGGGGTTGTCGTGCAGCCAGCGCCAGCCTGCAGCCGAACGCTCCGGCCAGCCGACCAGGCGGTGCAACGCCTGGACGGCGGGGTAGTCGTCCGGGGTCAGTTCGCGGAACGTCATCTCTGGTCGGGTCTCTTTTCGGGGCAGAATCCGCCTCGCGGACCCGGGCAACGCACGAACCGGGCCAGCCATGGGGATACGTACGAACAGGCGCCAGCGCCCGCACCGATTCAGGATTTGACTCCCGGCGGATATGGAACAAAGAGTGAACATTCTGTTTCCGGACTCCCATGACCCCTTTTCCTGCCCTGTCGTCAGACTCCTGGCCCGAGCGGCCCGCGCCGCTGGAGGAGGCCTGTGCCGTGGCCCCCCGTGACATGGCGGCCCTGCTGCTCTTCGCACTGTCGCGGCGGACCGGCGGCGACCGGCGGCCCGTGCTGGTGACGGCGCCGCGGTCGTGGTTCGCGGAGCATGGCCGGCCCTACAGCCCCGGTGCGGCGGGCGTTCCGCTGATCCTGGCCCCGACGACGACGGCGGCCGAGGCGCTGTGGACCCTGGAACAGGCCCTGCGTTCCGGAGCCGTGGCCCTGGCCCTGGGGGCGGTGGACGGGGCGAGTCTGGCCCAGACGCGGCGGCTGGATTTCGCGGCCAAACAGGGGGAGGCGGTCGGGCTGCTCCTGCCCCGGCGGCTGGACGGGCTCAGCGCGGCGCGGCGGCGCTGGCGCATTTCGACGTGCGGGAGCGCGACGGACCCCGACGACCCCCGGGCCCCCGGTCCGGCGCGACTGGTTGCCGAACTGGTGCGCGGCCGGGGCGAGCGGCCCGGAGCCTGGATGCTGGAGCAGGATGATGAGACGCATCGTCTCCAAGTGGTAAAAAAAACTATCGAGAAAACAGTCGGTTACCGTGCCGCATAACGATCTCGTATCACGCGTCATATCACCTATGATGACGCATGCCGCATAAAACAGAATAGACGGACCAATATTGGATAAAGCGTGAATAGGGAAATTCACCAACAGAACAAATTGTGTCCTGTTGTTAGAGAAAAACTTTAATACATCGAATACTGATATCGCTGAATTGCGGGTTTGACGCCCATTTGATCTGTCACTATTTCTGGTTTTCATCAAACCGGACAAACTATAGTGAAAACAGACTCTCCTTGGCTCACTCGTGACGAAGCTGCCAGCTATCTCGGCCTGAGCCCAAAAACGCTCGCTGGGTGGGCATCAGAGGGCAAGGGGCCGCGCTCCCGCAAACTCGGGCCAAGCCGGCCATGCAGGGTCCGCTACCGCATCGAGGACCTTGACCACTGGGTGGAGAAGGCTCGCTCGACCAACCGATCATCCCTTGGCCCTCTGTCATAACAGGGCCATCAAGAGCAACGGCGCACCATGAGGCTGGCCTGCTAGCCGACGTAGGCTCGGGGATCGAACTCCGGCCCATGAAATGAAATCGAAGTCACAAGCGCTTTCGCCCGATGGAGAATTGGCCCGTTGGTGAGCATGCTGGTTATCGTCCCAGCCGCCATCGCCGCGCCCACGTGCCAGCATGCATCGAACGGCAGGCGGATATCGATTTGGAACTTGGATTTTCCCGCTTCCATAAACCCAACGCCCTTCAGTGCTGTCCCCCCTCTGCGCCGCAGGTCTAGGTCCATCAGATGCCGCTCACCGCTCAGCCGACCGGTGGCTTCCCGGCCTTCGAATCGATCTGGGTAGATGCAGGTGGCGACGAATTCGAGTGACTGATGCTCCCAGTATGCATCGGGATCATGCTTAAGCGGCTGGAGGCAAAAGCCGTATGACGCTGATGGCCGTCGGACCTCGAAGACGAACTCTTCGTGCGTCGGCTTCCAAGCAGTCTTGCGGCCCCGTGGCATCTCGACATTCAGCGTGAAAGTTTCTTGTACCCGAACAATAGGCGAGGCTCTTCCGCATCACGCTGACGTATCCGCCGCACGATCTTGCCGCTGCTAAAAGCCAATCTCGAAACGTCGGCGACTGGGATGCCGAGATGGCGCGAGAGGTGGAATGCTGACCTTAATCCCTGCTCAGTCTCGCCCTTCGTCTCGGCCACCTGCTTCAGGTATCTTTCGATCATCCGTCGCCGGCCACCGTCGCGGTTGGCAAGCAGTACTGCGATGATTATCGACGCCGCCGCAGTGCCAATTGTCGCCAGATCAGAAGCGCGATCTACGACATCCCAACTCAAGTAGTTTGTCATGTAGACGCCCCTGCGATTGGATGAGACGCAGGGTGAACTCGCAGAACCGCGTGATGCAAGCCCTTCAGTCGCGAACCTAGCTAGTCACACCCACTCACGAGTCCGACGGGCACTTGGGGGCAGTATCGCAAACGCCAACGTTGGTCGGCCCCAAGTTTGGCGTCCACTACTTTCCACTCGCCGTTTTCCTTTTGCAGAATGGCGTCCATGCGACCCGCCGAAGCGCAATCGGTCTGGCTACAGTCTATAGCGCCGCCACCGGGGCGTTGGGGCTGAACAGAAGCAAACGCCAGCGAGTTTCCTGCTCGCAGTTCAAGAACGACAAATTCGATCCTGCCTCCCAGATCACGGGTGGCCGTCGGTCTTAGCGCATCCATGATCGCGGCCCGCTCCGGCGATCCTTGGGGGGGCTCGACGATCTGGCCGTCCGTTGGCCGAGCCGGCGCGATGTCGGGCTGGACCGCTTGCCTTGGAGCCGATGGCCGCTCGGGAGAAGCCAACACGCATGCGCGTCGTCTCATAAGCTCGACGACTTCTCGCCGATGGGCGGGGACGGCCAGCCTCAAGGTGCCGGCGTCTCGTTCAAACACATCCGCATATCCACTGTAGAGGGCGGGATTGTTGCGGAACGCGATGGACCCGAGCGTATTGGTCTCCGCTGCTCTCAGAGTGTCGTTCATCGACACGAGAAGGGCGTGACATCCTTCGGGTCCGTCGTTGGCCCATTGCGCATCTTCGGCCACGCTACACAGCGTCCCGGTGTCAGAGAGGCGGTCAAGAATCGGACGGACTTCGCCTCGGGTCATCAAGGGAGCCCGCTGATAAAGTTCGTTGAACCCCGAAATAGTGGTCCCGCAGGCTTCAACCGCAATCATGAAGTCCGGCGACGTCCGCGAGAACGTCTCGACCTCGGCA
>JAIESL010000129.1 GCA_019746095.1 Caulobacteraceae bacterium | reverse complement strand
CTCGATATTGGCCTCGAAATAGTCGCTGCCGGTGAAGCCCGAGATCTGGTCCGGGGCGTAGTTGAACTGGCGCAGGCTCTCGATATAGGTCACCGCCCAGTTGATCCTCCAGGAGGTGATGTCCTGGGAGATGGCGAAGATCGGCTGGGATGGCCTCACACCCGAGATCGGTCGCTCCCGCCCCGAAGTGGGGTCGGTCACCGCGGTGTCGTTCCAGGTGTTCCGGAACAGGAACTGGCCGCCGGAGAATCCCGTCCGGTCCAGCGGCAGGACAAAGTTGACGGACAGCTGGTCCAGGGTCCCGTCGCCGATATTGCCGACCGCCGACAGACCCATCGGCAGGGGCAGCCGGTCGATGACACCGATGATCTCGTCGTGGCGGTAGCCGATGGACAGGATGCCGTCGCCGAGGAAGCGGCGCTCATAGGTGAGTTCGGAGATCCAGCGCTCCTCGGGCTCGAGGTTCACATTGCCGCCGAACACCTGTTCGTCCTCAAGGTCCGCGCCGGCGGCAAAGTCGCCGAAATCCAGCTGGCCGATGTCGCGCTCGAAGCGGAAGCGGACCTGGTTCTGCGGGCGCGGCGTCCAGGTCAGCTGCAGGCGCGGCTTGGCGAAATAGAAGCTCTTCTCCTGGTCGGCGTCGCCGGACTGGGTGATGGTCGAGGCCTCGAGCCGCAGCCCGCCTTCGAGGTTCAGGTCGGGCCGGACGCGCCAGGTCGCCTTGCCGAACAGTTCGCCGCGGGTCTCCTCGACCATGATCTGGTCCGAGGGCAGGGGAATGACCACCCCGCCGTCGGTGAGGGCCTGGTCGACTTCCAGCATGTTGTAGGCGATCTCGCCGCCCGCCTCGAGCGTCAGGGCCGGTGACCGTTCCCAGCGCAGCAGCGACCGCAGGATCGTCTCGGAAGCATGGCCGTCGGAGGCGAAGCGCTGCTCGGGGCCGGCGATACCGTTCGTCGTGGTCAGGGAGGTGGAGGCGTTCTCGAACTCGCTCCACTCGCGGATGAGCCGGGTTTCCGACGTCAGGCCTTCCGCCATCGGGCGGGTGAAGACCGCGCCGACCTCGCCGCTGGATCCCTCTTCGGCATAGCGGTTGTCGCGCAGGATCGTCGGCCCGTCCTGCAGGCTGAACTGGCTGTAGTCGTTCAGACCGTAGCGGGCGGTGAGGTCGATCTTGCCGCCCATGAAGGCGTCGGCGAAATTGACCCGCACGGCTTGGCCGCCGCCGTTCTGGTCGCTGTAATAGCCCTCGTTGCGCACGATGGTGCCGCCGGCGTCACGGCGGATGACCCGGCCGACACCGCTGGAGTCATCGATGGCCACGCCGTCGGCCAGGGTGAAGCCCCAGACCCGGTCGCCGTTGCGGCGCGTGAACTGGTACTGGCCGAAGCCGCGATCCGCGCCGCCCTCGAAGAAGGCCATATTGGCCGTCAGGATCTGTTCCGTGCTGCCCTCGTTCCGTGTGATGACGTTCACGACGACGGAATAGCCCTGCATGTCGATGCCCGGGGCGCCGCCGCGGATCAGTTCGATACGCTCGACCTGGGGCACCAGGGTGCGCGACAGGACCGAGGAGCCGGTGTCGTTCTTGGACGCCGGTCGCGAACCGTTGATCAGCACATTGCCGACCGCCCCCTCGAACCCGCGCGAGCCGTCGCCGTCCTGGACCGAGAAGCCGGGCACCCGGCTGACCATGTCCAGGGCGGTGTTCGGGCGCTGGTCGGCGAAGAAGTCGGGGGTGAAGACCAGGATGCCCTGGCCGGCGGACTCAGAGCCCGACGCCGCCGCCGCCAGCGGCGGGGTCTGGGCTGCGGCCGCGCCGGCGCTCAGCAGGATGGCGGTCGTCGCCAGCAGGATGGTCTTGGTCATTGCAGGATTCCCCTCGTCGTGTGACGAGGGTGTGGCGTCCTGTCGCGCTAGGCTCCAGTTACAAGCCGGACAGGTGGATTAAATCTCGTACACATTACGTGCCGGTCATGAATTTGTTCTGAAATGGGCTATGAGTTGCTGACTGTTATTCGTCCAGGGAAGGTATTGACGTGAGATTTTTCGTCACTGTTGCTGTCGCTGTCTTCGCCCTGACCATCAGCGCGGTCTCTTCGGCTCCCGCTGCGGCCCAGAGCCCCGGGCCGCAGGTGGCCGAACTGGACGAGGTCGTCGTTCTGGCCCGACGCTCGGGCGCGCCGATGTGGACGATCACCCGGGGCGACACCACCCTGATCCTGGTCGGGGCCATCACCAGCATTCCTCGCGACCTGTCCTGGCGTCCTGACGACCTCGAGGCGGCGGCGGCGCGGTCGGACCTGATCCTGTTCCCGCAACAGGGCCGGGCCTCCATGGCCGATGTGTTGCGCATCATCTGGCGGGCCCGGACCATCGGCCTGATGCCACAGGGCCAGACCACTGCGGACTATCTGACGCCGGAATACCAGGCGCGGCTGGAGACGATCATGGCCGGGGACCGCAACCAGGACTGGCGCACCCGAAGCCTGCTGTTCGTCGGCTTCGACCTGATGCAGGACAAGGCCGGCTATGCCCGTGGCGGGACCGGGGATGACGCCATGGATGTGATCCGGCGGGCGGCGCGCCGCGCCCGGGTCACCGTCCGGCCGGTCGGCACCGTCCGCGGCGACGAATTGATCGACAGCCTGATCACCGCGCCCCAGACGGCTCATGTCCCCTGTGTCGAGGCCGCGATCGCCGCCGCCGAGCTGGGGCCGTATGCCGCGCGCGAACGGGCCGAGGACTGGCGCGCCCTGCGCGTCGCCGATGTCGTCGCCTCACCGATCGACCGGGCGCTGAACCAGTGCTGGCCCTGGGGTGATCCCGAGATCGCGCCGCAGCTGCGGCAGCAATGGTCGGCGGCCATCGAGACGGCGATGATCTCACCGGGTGTGACCATGGGCGTGGCCCCGATCCGGCTGCTGGCCGACGAGGGCGGGGTGCTCGACGCCCTGGAAGCCCGCGGCTTCGAGGTGGTCGGGCCGGAGTGGAAATAGGGGCGTGGGGATTAGGGATTAGGGATTAGGGATGAGTGCTGGCGAAAGTCGGCGAGGATTCCTGCGCAGATTTTGACCCTGGTCCCCAATCCCTAATCCCTAATCCCTAATCCCTAAACCGCCGTCCCCCCCACCGTCAGCCCCGCAATCTTCAGCGACGGCTGGCCGATGCCGACCGGGACGCCCTGGCCGGACTTGCCGCAGACGCCGACGCCGGGGTCGAAGGCGAAGTCGTCGCCGATCATCTGCACATGCTGCAGGGCCGTGGCCCCGTCGCCGATCAGGGTCGCGCCGCGCACCGGGGCGGTGATCTTCCCGTCCTCGATCAGATAGGCCTCGGTGCACTGGAAGACGAATTTGCCGTTGGTGATGTCCACCTGGCCGCCGCCGAAATTGGCGGCATAGAGACCGCGCCTGGTCGAGGCGATCATGTCGGCCTGGGAGTCCTTGCCGCCCTCCATGAAGGTGTTGGTCATGCGCGGCATCGGCATATGGGCAAAGGACTGGCGCCGGCCGTTGCCGGTGGCCCGGGCGCCCAGCTGGCGCGCCGATAGCCGGTCATGCATCAGCCCGACCATGATGCCGTCCTCGATCAGCACGGTACGCGAGGTCGGCGTGCCCTCGTCATCGACCGACAGGGAGCCGCGGCGGCCGGCGATCGAGCCGTCGTCGACGACGGTCACACCGGGGGCGGCGACCCGCTTGCCCATCATGCCGGTGAAGACCGACGATCCCTTGCGGTGGAAATCGCCCTCGAAGCCGTGGCCGATGGCTTCGTGCAGCAGCACCCCGGGCCAGCCCGCGCCCAGCACCACATCCATCTCGCCCGCCGGACAGTCGACGGCTTCCAGATTGACCAGGGCCTGCCGCAGGGCCTCATCGACCTGCCATTGCCAGCGGTCGGGGGCGATCCAGGTCTCGAACCCGGCCCGGCCGCCGGCGCCGGAGGAGGCGCTCTCGCGCTTGCCGTCCTTCTCGACCGTGACCGAGACGTTCAGCCGGACCAGCGGGCGGATGTCGGTGACCCGCCGGCCGTCGCCGCGCAGGATCTCGATGTGACGCCGCTCGCCGACCATGGAGGCCGACACCTGGACCACGCGGGGGTCCCGCGCCCTTGCCCAGGCATCGATCTCGGCCAGCAGGGCGATCTTGTCGGAAAAGGCCGGCGAGGCGAGGGGATCAACGGGCGCATAGAGCTGCTGGTTGGTCGCGCGCGGGGCCTCGGCGGTCACCCCCGCATGGCCGGAGCGGGCCAGGCCCGCGCTGTCGGCGGCGCGGCGGATGGCGGGGCCGCTGATCTCATTGGCGTGGGCATAGCCGGCGGTCTCTCCCGCCACCACCCGCAGGCCGAAGCCCTCCGAGGCGTCATAGGCGGCGGACTTCAGCCGACCGTCGTCGAACACCAGTGATTCGAGCTCGGACCGCTCGAGGAACAGTTCGCCGTCGTCCGCCCCGGTCAGGGCCTCCTGCAGGATGGACAGGGCCTCATCGGCACCGACGTCGGCGGAATCGAGAATCGCGGGGAGGGGAACGGGGACGGTCATGGTGCCTAAGTAGGGGCTGACCGTCCCCGCGTCACCGGGTCAGTTCTGGTCGATGTCGCCGGAACCCGAAAGCGTGCGCCTGAGTTCCGCCGGCCGACGGGTCAGGTCGACGTCACCGGAGCCCGAGACGTCCACCGCCGCCTTGCCGGTCGGTCCGACCAGGACATCGCCGGAGCCCGAGACCTGCACATCGGCGTCGACGGTGTTGAGGGCCGCCAGATCGACGTCGCCCGAGCCGGAGACATCGATCTGGACCGTGCGCGCCGCGCCCCGGGCGGTGACATCGCCCGAGCCGGACAGGATCAGGTTCAGCCGCGGCTGGTCATAGTCGCGAATCTCCAGGTCCGCGGAACTGACCAGATCGAAACTGGTGACGGCGGGGGCCGTGACCGTGACCTTGATCCGGTCCTCGGCACTCCAGACCTGGAAGCCGTCGCCGCTCCAGCGGATATAGCCGTACTCGTCCCGGTCGCCGTCGTCGTCCAGTGTCAGGCGGTCGCCGACGATCCGGATCCGGCCGGTCAGGTCGCGCGGGCCCGTGACCACCACGCCCGGAGTCGGCCCCTGGACATAGACCACGTCGCCGGGGACCTCGATCTGCAGACGTTCGCCGCCGGCCCAGGTCAGGGTCCGGGTGGCATCCGGCTCGCCGGGGCCCCGTCGCATCCGGAAATTGTCGCCCCCGACGTCATTGTCGACGAGGGACCAGGTCCAGTCATTGTGCCGGAGGTCGCCCCCGGCCAGGGCCGCGGCCCCGACGAGGGAGCCGGTCGCCAGTACAATGCCGGCGCCCGCGATGATGAAAAGTGTCTTGATCATCTTCAGCTCTCCTGGGCCGCGTCTTGTGATGAGGTGTTCAGCGCCGGCTTGAGCAGCCGGTAGTGCAGGCGGGCGAACCAGACGACACCATTGACCAGCCAGATGGTCAGAATGGCGGTCAGGGCAGCCAGGGCGGTGGAACCGGCCATCAGGCCCAGTCCGGCCAGGATGGCGGCGAGCGGACCGCCCGGAAAGCCACCGAAGGGTCCGGCGACCATGATCGCACCGCCGCCGATGAACACGGCGATCGCGGCCAGGAACATGCCGAACAGCGTCATGGCCACGCTCATCAGGATCGGCAGCAGGAACAGGATGCTGATCGCACCCAGGCCCAGGACCGCAAAGATGGCGGCCACGGCGGCCGACGGGTTCTTTTCCTGGTGCCAGCGCTGGGCCCCGGCCTCGGCGCGCAGTTCGCGGGCAAGGCGGTCGGGATCCCCGAGTGCCGACGCCACCTCGGCCTCGGAGCGGCCGGCGGCGAGGCCGTCCTCGAAATGGATTTCGTAGTCGGCGGCGATCTCGGCGGCGGCGGCGGTCGGCATGCCGACCAGTCCTCGCCTCAACCGGCCCATGAATTCGGCGCGGGTCATTGTGCAGCTCCCCTTTCGGCAGTGACGGCTTCCGTGGTCCCGGCGGGCACCGCGGCAGGGGCCGGGCCGTCGAGGATTGATTCGACCGCGCGGGCGAAGGCGCGCCACTCGGTCGTCTGGGCGTCGAGCGCCCGGCGGCCGGCATCGGTCAGACGATAGTATTTGCGCGACGGCCCGGACGGCGATTCGACCAGATAGGTCTCGACCTGTCCGTCGGACTGCATCCGCCGCATCAGCGGATAGATGGTCCCCTCGCCCATATCGATCGCATCCGAGAGGGTGGATGCGATCTCATAGGCATAGCTGTCATGCCGGTTCAGCAGGGCCAGGACGCAGAGCGTCAGCACCCCCTTCTTCAGCTGTATCTCGATGGTTTCAGGCACGATCCGCCCTCCTTGTGAAACCGAGACGTATCGCAAGGTATCTGGCGACACAAGGTAGCTGTCATAACATGACGACGAATTAATCCGGCCCTGCGCACCCCCTGCGTCGTTCAATCCACCGGCAATCGCTTGGCAAGTGCGGGAGGGGGCGATATGGACCGCCCGAAGAACTGCTGTGGGCTACCGAGTCCCGGCAGCTGGTTGCGATTCACTCGCAAGTGTTTGCGGCGAAACGGTTTAATGAGGATATCTCGCATGGGGATGGGCACGCGGGCCCGGGCGTTCGTCGGCGGTGGCATCACCGCTCTGAGCCTGGCCGTTTTCTCCGCCACGCCGGCATGGGCACAAGACCTGATGGGTCAGCCCACCGACGGCAATATCGGTCTGCAACCAGCGGCATCCCCGCTCAAGGAGCAGGTGCATTTCTTCCATAATGCCGTGCTGATGCCGGTGATCACCTTCATCACCCTGCTGGTGCTGGGTCTGATCATCTGGATCTGCATCCGCTACAACAAGAAGAGCAACCCGGTTCCCGCGAAGTGGAGCCACAACACCATGATCGAGGTGATCTGGACCGTCCTGCCGGTTCTGATCCTGGTCGGCATCTCCCTGTTCTCGTTCCGCCTGCTGTTCGCCTATCACGACATGCCGACGCCGGACCTGACGGTGAAGGCCACGGGCAACCAGTGGAACTGGTCCTATGAATACCCGGACCAGGGCATCGCCGAATACGTCTCCAGCATGATCCCGGAAGACGAGATCGCCGCCCGCGGCATGCCGCACAGCCTGTACCGCCTCGCCGCGGACGAGCCGATCGTGGTGCCGGTCGGCAAGACGGTGCGGGTCCTGGTCACGGCCACCGACGTCATTCACGCCTTCGCCCTGCCGGCCTTCGGTCTGAAGACCGATGCCATTCCCGGCCGGGTCAATGAGACCTGGTTCCGCGCCGACCGCGTCGGCACCTTCTACGGCCAGTGCTCGGAACTGTGCGGCGTCGACCACGCCTTCATGCCGATCCAGATCAATGTCGTGACCGAGGCCGAATTTGCCGCCTGGGTCGCCTCCAAGGGCGGTTCCATGACCCCCCGGACCCCGGATCAGGCCCCGGGTGCCACCGCCGCTCCGGCCGTCGCCGGTGCCCCCGGTGCTCCGGCCGCCGCCGAAGCGGCCGTTCCCGCCGCCGCCGCCGCCCCCGCTCAACCCGCTGCGCCCGCCACGGCTCCCGCCGTCGCTCCGGCCGCCCAGTAACGAACCGCGAGAGCCCCACAGCTATGGCCACCGCAGCCGAAAACCTCGCCCACGATCACGACGGGCATCA
>JAIESL010000075.1 GCA_019746095.1 Caulobacteraceae bacterium | reverse complement strand
CAGGCCAGTTCGATGAAATGGGCACCCTTCAGGGCGCTCTCGGAGAACAGCACGCCGTTGTTGGCCAGGATGGCGACCGGATAGCCCCAGATGCGGGCGAAGCCGCAGACCAGGGTGGTGCCATACAGGGCCTTGAACTCGTCGAATTCCGAGCCGTCGACCAGCCGGGCGATGACCTCGCGCACGTCATAGGGGGCGCGGACATCGTCGGGGATCAGGCCATACAGCTCCTCGGCGTCATAGGCCGGGGCGCGGGGTTCGCGCACGTCCAGCTCGACCGCCTTCACTGTGTTCAGGCTGTCGACGATGGTGCGGACGAGCTCCAGCGCATGCTCGTCGTTCTCGGCGACATAGTCGACCACGCCGGACCTGCGGCCGTGGGTTTCCGACCCGCCCAGTTCCTCGGCCGAGATGACCTCGCCCGTGGCGGCCTTCACCAGCGGCGGGCCGGCCAGGAAGATGGTGCCCTGGTTGCGGACGATGACGCTCTCGTCCGACATGGCCGGGACATAGGCGCCGCCGGCGGTGCAGGAGCCCATGACGCAGGCGATCTGGGGGATCGACTTGGCCGACATCCGCGCCTGGTTGAAAAAGATGCGGCCGAAATGGTCGCGGTCGGGGAAGACCTCGGCCTGGTGGGGCAGGTTCGCTCCACCGGAATCGACCAGATAGACGCAGGGCAGGCGGTTCTGTTCGGCAATCTCCTGGGCCCGCAGGTGCTTTTTCACCGTCATCGGGAAATAGGCCCCGCCCTTCACCGTCGGATCGTTGGCGACGATCATGACCTCGCGGCCCGAGACCCGGCCGATGCCGCAGATCATGCCCGCCCCGGGGGCTCCGTCGGGATCCTTCGCATCGCCATACATGCCGTTGGCGGCCAGCTGGCCGATTTCGAGGAAGGGCGAGCCGGGGTCCAGCAGCCGTTCGACCCGGTCGCGCGGCAGCAGCTTGCCGCGCGAGACGTGGCGGTCGCGGCTGGCATCCGAGCCACCGCGCGCGGCTTTCGCCACCTTCTCGTGGAGTTCGTCGCGGAGCGCCCGGTTGTGGGCGTCGAGCGCCTTGAAGGCGGGGCTGTGCAGATCGATGGCGGACGTCAGCTTGGGCATGAGGGAGGTTTAGGCGGGTTCGCGGGCGCGGGAAAGTCATCAGGCGGTTCTCCCTCCCCCTCCCGGCGGCGGGGCGGGGGCGCTTCGGCGAGACAGCGCCGGTGTTCGTGTCGCCGAGCCCCCCCCGCCCGGTCGCTGCGCGACCACCCTCCCTCCGAAGGGGGAGGGAGAACGCATTCTCTTTATGTCACCCGCCAGCAAATCCAGTTGACGCCGCACCTGTGCCGTGGCCTGTCCGCCGTCCCATGATCGGCTTCAACGTCCAGACCCGCGCCACCCTGAAAGACCTGCTGCATCTCGCGTGGCCGGTGGTGCTGGCGCGCATCGGCATCATGACCATGGGGCTGACCGATGTGATCGTGGTGGGCAATTTCTCGGGACTGGAGCTGGCCTACAGTTCGCTGGCCCTGGCCCCGACGTCGATCATCATCACGACGGCGGTCGGCCTGATGATGGGTGTGCAGGTGATGACCGCGCGCCTGATCGGGGAGGGGCGGCGCGCCGAGGTGGGCGGGGTGCTGCGACGCGGCGTGACCTATGCGATGCAACTGGGCTTCGCTTCCATGTTCGGCCTGGTCCTGCTCGGCCCATGGGCGCTGCAGCACATGGGACTGGCAGACGGCCTGGCCGAGGGGGCCTCGCCGGTGCTGATCGTCTTTGCCCTGTCCATGCCCGGCTATCTGGTCAGCGTGGCGGCGCAGTTCTTCCTCGAGGCGATGAACCGGCCGCGCGCCGGCATGTGGGCCATGTGGATCGCCAACGGCGTCAATCTGGCGCTCAACCTGCTGCTGGTGCCGGACCTGCTGGGGATCGGCCTCGACGGAGCCATCGCCTCGGCCTGGGCCACCTTCTTCGCCCGGACCTCGCTGGCGGTGTTCCTGATCCTCTACATCCTGCGCCTGCCCGAGGCGCGGGCTCTGGGGATCTTCAACCGTCCGAAGCGCGACCTCCCGGCCGAGCGCGAGCAGCGCAAGATCGGCTACGGAGCCGGCAGTTCCTACTTCATCGAGGTCGGGGCCTTTGCCGCCATGACCTTCATCGCCGGGCGGCTCGGGGCCATTGAAACTTCGGCCTGGGCGATCGTGCTCAATGTCACAGCCATGGTCTTCATGCTGCCGATGGGGCTGGCCTCGGCGACGGCGGTGCTGGTCGGGCGCGCCCATGGGGCCGGTGACGGACGCGGCGTGCTGAGGGCGGGACTGGTTGGCATCGGGGTGGTGACGGCCCTGACCCTGACGGTGGCGCTGTTTGTCTGGCCGGGTGCCCCACTGATCGCCAGTGCCTACAACCGGGATCCGGCCTTGCTGGCCGTGGTGGTCCCGGCCCTCGTGCTGACGACCCTGTTCTTCGTCGCCGACGGCATCCAGATCGTGTCAGCGTCGGCCAACCGCGCGGCGGGCGACGTCTGGTGGCCGACGATCATGCATTTCGTCAGCTATACGGTGATCATGATGCCACTGGGCTGGTGGTGGGCGCACGAGATCGGTGTCAACGGCCTGGTCTGGGCCGTCATCGTCGCCAGCCTGGTATCGTCGGTCCTGCTGACAGGGCGGTTCGTGCGGGTGGCGCGGCGGCTGCCGATGAGTGGCTAATGGCCCGTGGCCAGTGGCTGGTCATCGCAGCGCCACGAGCGCTGCCGTTCCCGACGAAACGGGGCGCTTTCCGGCCGGAAATGACGAGCAACAGTTGCGGCCTTCGCAATCACTAGCCACTAACCACTAGCCACGTGCCATTCATCACCCGCTACCGCTCCCCGGACACCCATGCCCCGCATCCTGATCACCTCGGCCCTGCCGTACATCAACGGCATCAAACATCTGGGGAACCTCGCGGGATCGATGCTGCCGGCGGATGTCTATGCCCGGTTCAAGCGGGCCCAGGGCCATGAGGTCCTCTACATCTGCGCGACGGACGAGCACGGCACCCCGGCCGAGCTGGCCGCCGCCGCCGCCGGTCAGGATGTGCGCACCTATTGCGACGAGCAGCATGAGGTCCAGAAGGCTGCAGGCCAGGCCTTCGGTCTCAGCTATGACTGGTTCGGCCGCTCCTCGAATGCGCCCAACCACCGCCTGACCCAGCATTTCGCCGACGTCCTCGAGAAGAACGGCCTGATCGAGGAGCGGGTCGACCGGATGATCTATTCCGTCGACGACGCCCGCTTCCTGCCGGACCGCTATGTCGAGGGCACCTGCCCGCACTGCGGCCATGTCGGCGCACGGGGCGACCAGTGCGACAACTGCGGGCGGCTTCTGGACCCGACCGATCTGATCGATCCGTATTCGGCGGTATCGGGTTCGCGGAACCTCGAGGTGCGGGACACCCGTCACCTCTATCTGCTGCAGACCAAGCTGGCGGACCGGATCCGGACGTGGATCAATTCGAAGACCGACTGGCAGACCCTGGCCCGCTCGATCGCGCTGAAACACCTCGACGAGGGGCTGATCGACCGCGGCATCACCCGCGACCTGAAATGGGGCGTGCCGGTGGTGGGGCCTGACGGCGGGCCGCGTCCGGGCATGGAAGGCAAGGTCTTCTATGTCTGGTTCGATGCCCCGATCGAATACATCGGCGCCACCGAGGAATGGGCCGATGCGACGGGCACGACCTGGCGCAACTGGTGGCGGACGGACGAGGGGGCGGACGACGTCCGCTACGTCCAGTTCATGGGCAAGGACAATGTCGCCTTCCACACCGTCAGCTTCCCGGCGACCATCCTCGGCTCCGGCGAGCCCTGGAAGACCGTCGATACGCTGAAGGCCTTCAACTGGCTGAACTGGTACGGCGGCAAATTCTCGACCAGCCAGAAGCGCGGCGTCTTCATGGACCAGGCGCTGGAACTGCTGCCCGCCGACTACTGGCGCTGGCACCTGACGGCCTATGGCCCGGAGCATTCAGACGCGGCCTTCACCTGGGAGCAGTTCCAGTCGACGACCAACAAGGACCTGGCCGACGTGCTCGGCAATTTCGTCAACCGGATCGTGAAGTTCGCCGAGAGCAAATTCGACGGCGTCGTGCCGGACGCGGGCGAACCGGGTCCGCTGGAGGCGAAGCTGGAGGCCGACCTGCGCGCCGGCATCGCCGAGGCCACGGCCCAGTTCGAGGCCATGGAGTTCCGCAAGGCCGCCGTGGCCCTGCGCGCCGTCTGGGTGCTGGGCAATGAATATCTGCAGGAGGCAGCCCCCTGGACCGCCTTCAAGACCGATGTCGAGCGGTCGGCTGTTGGCGTGCGCACCGGCCTGAATCTCGTCGCCCTGTTCGCGCGGCTGGCGGCACCGGTGATGCCGCATTCAGCTGTGAAGATCGGGGCCGCGGTCGGGGCGACCGACCTGAGCTGGCCCACGGCGGATGAACCTCTGCTGGACGTCCTGCCGCGGGGTCAGACCGTCGCCGCGGCGGGCGTGCTGTTCACCAAGATCGAGGACACCCAGGTGGCCGAGTGGTCTGAACGGTTCGGCGGCGCGGACGCCTGATCTTGGACCGGTCCGCCGCCCTCGTCAGGCTGCTGGCCGAGGATCAGGCCGAGGATCGCGCGGTGCTGGCGGGTGAGCCCGCCTATGTTGCCCTGCGGTCGCGCGATCGCACCCGTCGGGAGGCCGTGCTGGAACTGCTGGCTGACGGCTGGCCCGAGGACGCCGCCGCCCTCTATGCAGCCGCCTGGATCATGAACCATGGCGACCTCTGGGAGGAAGCCGCTTACGGGCACCGGTTGGCGCAGCAGGCGGCGCACCTGGGCCATCCTGGTGCCCGCTGGCTGGCCGCGGCGGCCTACGACCGCGCGATGATGTATTCCGGCCGGCCGCAGAAATACGGCACCAACATCGTCCCCGACGGCGTCGGCTGGCGGCTGTGGGACGTCGATCCGGCGATCACGGACGCCGAGCGGGTCGCCAATGACGTGCCGCCGCTGGCCGAGATGCAGGCCCGGGCGGCGGCGACCGCCACGCCCCAGCCCGACCCGACCGGGGCACCCGAATGGCTCAGGTCGGCGATGCGCCGCTGGGGGACGCTGCCGCCGGTATAGCCCGGGCCGGTGGCTGTGCCTCCGCCGCAGGCTCGGCGGGCAGACCCTTCAGGAACTTCGCCTTCTCCTTCTCGCTGATGTCGAGGAAGGCCGGGGCCGACGCGTTGAAGGCGTCCATCCGGTCGGTACGCACGATCACCGACCGTGCGCCGTCCCAGATCATGTGCACGGCGACATAGAGGACGATGACCAGGCCGACGTAGCCGATCCAGCGATGTTTGGTCAGCAGCTTGGCGATGAAGGTCGCGGCCACGCCCATCAGGGCGATCGACAGGACCAGGCCGAAGACCATGATCCACGGGTGTTCATGCGCGGCACCGGCGACAGCCAGGACGTTGTCCAGCGACATGGTGACGTCGGCGATCATGATCTGGATCAGGGCCGCAGCGAAGGTCTTGCGCGGGATGCCCAGGGCCTCGGGCGGCGGGCCGCCACCGTGATGGGCGGAAAGGGCGGTCTCCAGCTCGGCCTCGGCCTCGGCCTGGTCGTGGGTCTTCTGCTCCTGCAGTTCGCGCCACATCTTCCAGCAGACCCACAGCAGCAGGATGCCGCCGGCCAGCAGCAGGCCGATGATGGCCAGCAGCTGCACGGTGATCAGGGCGAAGCCGATGCGCAGGATGACGGCGGCGGCGAGGCCGATGAGAATGGCCTTCTTGCGCTGTTCGGGTGCCAGGGCGGCGGCGGCGAGGCCGACGGCCACGGCATTGTCGCCGGCCAGCACCAGATCGATCATCAGCACCTGGCCGAGGGCCGCGGCCTGGCTGGCGAATTCGGGAGACGAGAGGAATTCCATGATGCGCCTCTAGGGCAGGGTGTGGGGCGGGATCAAGCGGCGATCGGGAGGGCGGTCACGAGGGTTGCTTCCGGTTGGCCTCATAAAGGGCCACGGCGGCGGCGTTGGAGACGTTCAGGCTCTCGAAGCCGCCGGGCATCGGAATCTTCGCCAGCACGTCGCAATGTTCCGCCACCAGCCGGCGTATGCCGTCGCCTTCGGAGCCCATGACCAGGACGGTCGGGCGTTCGTCGAGCGCCTGTTCCAGCGTCAGCTCGGCCGAGCCGTCGAGGCCCACGGCGCGCCAGCCCATGTCGGCGAGGGTTTCAAGCGCACGGCTGAGATTGGTCACCCGGGCACAGGGCAGGCGTTCGGTGGCCCCGGCCGAGGCCTTGGCCAGGGCGCCGGCGAGGGCAGGGGAGTGCCGGTCCTGAACCACAATCCCCCTGGCTCCGAAGGCCAGGGCAGAGCGGAAGATGGCCCCGACATTCTGGGGATCCGTGAGCTGGTCCAGCATGACGATGACGCCGCCGTCGCCGGCGATGTCCTCCAGCGCCACGCCTTCCAGCGGCTGGACCTTGAAGGCCAGCCCCTGATGCACCGCGCCGGGCGGCAGCATACGGTCCAGGGCCTGGGCCTCGATGATCTCGATCCTGTGACCGTTGGCCAGTTTGTCCCGCTCAAGCTCGGCGGCGCGATCGGCGGTCGCCAGCAGACGGCCCATGCCCTTGCGGGCCGGATTGGCCAGGGCGGCGATGACCGGATGGCGGCCCCAGACGAAATTGTCGGCGTCGGCCTTGGCCCGGGAGGCGCGCGGCGCGGAATCAGAGAAGGCCTTCGGCTTGGGATTCGGGTTCCACCCGCCGCGGTCGGGACCGCCGGCGGACGGACCCTTGGAACCCCCTGCGGAGCCGCCGGGGCGGGCCGCGGACCTGTCGCCGAAGACCGGCTTTTTGCCCGATTTCCGGTCGTTGCGTTCTGGATTTCTCGACACTATAAGACGCCCTCCGATTTGGAGCCCTGAGGGCTTTCGGGTCTGGCGCCCCTCCTAAACCAGGCGACGCGGGACACCGAGAGCTTTTGTTGTTTCGACGACCGAAAGGTCGCCGGCGCATCGGTCCGACGGTTCGAGAACGCGCTGGGGGAATGTCCCGAGTGGCAAAGGGGGGGGACTGTAAATCCCCTGCGTAAGCTTCGCAGGTTCGAGTCCTGCTTCCCCCACCACGCGCTTTCGGAACGACGGTCCGGTCCCCATATCGGGTCGGCGGTCGAAGGCCCTCGGGCCCGAGGCCGTCTCCGCGCGGGTATAGTACAATGGTAGTACAGCAGCCTTCCAAGCTGAATATGTCGGTTCGATTCCGTCTACCCGCTCCAGAATTCTTAAGCTGACCCAATTGCCCCTTCCCGGGCCACAGGAGTTTTGGCCATGGCCAAGGAAAAGTTCGAACGTAACAAGCCGCACTGCAACATCGGCACGATCGGTCACGTTGACCACGGCAAGAC
>JAIESL010000088.1 GCA_019746095.1 Caulobacteraceae bacterium | reverse complement strand
CCGTCCCGTGCGCCCGCCGGTCCTGCCTTCGGGGGCCGCTCGGCCCGCGAGGAAGCCATGGGCGGCGGTGAACGCGCCTATCCGGATCGTCCCGCCCCGGCCCGTCCGTCGGGTCCGGCCGGTCGTCCGGCCGAGCCGGTCCGCTATTCGGCCCTGACCCCGCGCCCTGCGCCGGGTGCCGCCCGTCCGGGTCCGCGCACCGGCCCCGGCGGTCGTCCGACCCCCAACGCGCCCCCGGCCCAGGCCGAGGTCGCCCGTCCGAGCCGCGCGCCCGGCGGCGGCTTCGCCCGACCGGTCAAGCCCGAGGATGATCGCGACAAGCGTTTCTCGGACGCCGGCAAGGCCGTCAGCCGCACCCGCGGCGAACCCAAGCGCCGCGAAGGCCGCCTGACCATCCAGTCGGTCGCCGGCGACGGTGACACCGCCGAGCGGATGCGCTCGCTGGCCTCGGTCCGCCGGGCCCGCGAACGCGAGAAGGAAAAGCGCAAGGGCGGCTCCACCGATGCCCCGAACCGTCCGCGCGAAGTCGTCATCCCTGACGTCATCACCGTGCAGGAGCTGTCCAACCGGATGGCCGTGCGCGGCGTCGACATCATCAAATTCCTGATGAAGCAGGGCCTGATGATGAAGATCAACGACGTCATCGACACCGACACCGCCGAGCTGGTGGCCGACGAATTCGGCATGGCCGTGAAGCGTGTCTCCGAGTCCGACGTCGAGGCCGGCTTCCTGTCCGACGCGATCGACGACGAGGCGACCACGCCCCGCGCGCCGGTCGTGGCCATCATGGGCCACGTCGACCACGGCAAGACCTCGCTGCTGGACGCCCTGCGCACCACCGACGTCGCCTCGGGCGAGGCCGGTGGCATCACCCAGCACATCGGCGCCTATCAGGTCCGCCTGCCCAACGACGCCCGCGTCACCTTCCTCGACACCCCTGGCCACGCCGCCTTCTCGGCGATGCGGGCGCGCGGTGCCAATGTGACCGACATCGTGGTTCTGGTCGTGGCCGCCGACGACGGCGTCATGCCCCAGACCATCGAGGCCATCCAGCACGCCAAGGCGGCCGGTGCCCCGATCATCGTGGCGGTCAACAAGATCGACAAGCCGGACGCCAATGCGCTGAAGGTCGTCAATGAGCTGCTGCAGTATGAGGTCATCGCCGAGAACCTGGGTGGCGAGACCCAGATCATCGAGGTCTCGGCCAAGAACCGCACCAACCTGGACGGACTGATCGACGCCATCCTGGTGCAGGCCGAGATGATGGACCTCAAGGCCGACCCGGAACGCTCCTCGGAAGGCGTGGTCATCGAGGCCAAGCTGGACAAGGGCCGCGGTCCTGTCGCCACCGTCCTGGTCAAGCGCGGCACCCTGCGTCGCGGCGATATCGTCGTGGCCGGCTCGGCCTGGGGCAAGGTTCGCGCCCTGCTCAACGAGCGCAATGAACAGCTGACCGAAGCCGGTCCGTCGGTTCCGGTCGAGATCCTCGGCCTGAACGAGGCCCCCAGCCCCGGCGAGCCCCTCGCCGTCGTGGAATCCGAAGCCCGCGCCCGCGAGCTGACCGAATACCGCGACCGCGTGAAGCGCGAGAAGGCCACGGGCGGCATCAACCAGGTCAGCCTGGTCGACATGATGTCCAAGCTCCAGTCCAAGAAGGTCTCGGAGCTGCCGGTCCTCATCAAGGCCGACGTCCAGGGCTCGGCCGAGGCCATCGTCGGCTCGCTCGAGAAGATGGGCAACGAGGAGGTCCGCGCGCGCACCGTCTATTCGGGCGCCGGCGGCATCACCGAGAGCGACGTCCAGCTGGCCAAGTCGGCCGGCGCGCCGATCCTCGGCTTCAACGTCCGTGCCTCGAAACAGGCCCGCGACCTGGCCGATCGCGAAGGCGTCGAGATCCGCTACTACTCCATCATCTACGACCTGCTCGACGACATGAAGGGCGTGCTCTCGGGCATGCTGGCCCCGCTGCAGCGTGAAACCTTCCTCGGCAATGCCGCGGTGCTGCAGGTGTTCGACATCTCCAAGACCGGCAAGATCGCCGGTTGCCGGGTGTCCGAGGGCGTGGTCCGCAAGGGTGCCAAGGTCCGGATCATCCGCGACGACGTCGTGGTGCTGGAACTGGGTACGCTCACGACGCTCAAACGCTTCAAGGACGAGGTCAATGAGGTCCCGTCGGGCCAGGAGTGCGGCATGCATTTCCAGGGCTTCCAGGACATCAAGGCCGGCGACTACATCGAGTGCTTCACCGTCGAAGAGATCAAGCGCACGCTGGACTAGGCCATATGCGACGCTTCTCCCTCCCCCGCCGGGGGAGGGTGGTCGCGTAGCGACCGGCTGGGGACGCTTCCGCACTGCAAGCGCCGGCTTTCAGTTTGCCGAGCCCTCCCCACCCTGTCGTCGCTTTGCGCCGACATCCCCCCCCCGAGGGGGAGGGAGAGGCAGATTGCCTGCCGTGTTTCCGCCCCATCCGTCGGAGATCAAGCCTCATGCGTCCTTTCCTGCTCGCCCTGTTTGCCTTCTCCGCCGTCGCCGGACCGGCTGCGGCCGAGACGCGCTACCTGGCCTATGACGCCTCCGACCGGATCACCCAGGCCCTGACGCGGGGCATCACGCTCGAAGCCGAGCGCGGCCTGTTCGGCGCCATCAGCGTGCGGCGGATCATCTCCACCTCCAATCGCGGCTCGGCCGACATCCGGCGCGGCGGCCCGGATGCCGTGCGCCGGGCCCTGCCCGCCGGCTCCACCGAGACCGCCGTCTATACGATCGCGCCGGAAGGCGGCGGTCGAGGCCTCAGCCGGGCCCTGTGCCCCGGCGCGGACCAGGCCTGGATGGTTCTGGGCCGGGTCCGGCTGGCCCGCCCGATGACCCTGCATGCGGTCGGCCGCTGGCCCGACGGCGGCTACCGCCACTGTGTCCAGCTGTCCTACAACTGGCGCGGCGAATGGGCCGTGCCGCCCGCCGGCGGCCCCGGCGACGACGGCCTGGTCCCCGCCCCCTGAAAGACCTGACGCCCCTGTGACGCGATAGTCATTCCCGCTGTCACACAGGCCCGTTAAGCTTGTTGCCATGACCGCCGCCTTTCACAGCCGCGCCCCGCGCCAGACCGCGATGAAGGGCCTCGCCAGTGCCCTGACCCTGGTCTGTATGGTGCTGTTCCTGCTGGCCATTGAGCAGAAGCAGGCGGTCGCGGCCTGGGCGACGGTGCGCGATGAGGCGGCCCCCGCCGCCGGTCGCGTCGCGGACTGGGCGGGACGACTGCCCTCCGGCGAGGCCGACGGCCTGAGTGGCCTGAAGTCGGCCCTCGCCGACGACGGCAATCCGCTGGTGGCGGCACCGGTCGACATCCTGCTGGCGGGCGAGTTCGGCCCGATGGACGAGACCACGCGCGCGGCCCTGGGCGGCGCGACCTTCGCGGGGGCCCTGGTGCGGTTCGACACCGGCGAAAGCTTCCGTACCTCACCCCTGCGCATTGCCGCCGGACGCGAGTCCTTCGTCTTCGGCCAGACCTTCGCCGAACGGCTGGACGTGCCGGCCGACGCCCAGATCGAACTGCGCCGGATCGTGCCCCTCACGCGCGGCGCAGCGGTCCGGCCCTCGGCCCTTTGCGGCGGCGAGACGCCGGGCCTGATCGCCCTGCTGCACCGTCGCGACCGGGTCGATCTGATGCTGTTCCGCGCCCCGGCCCGGCTCGGGCCCGATGCGCCGGTCGCCACCCTGTGCGGGGTCTGGAGCCTGCGCGCCCGATGAGACGCCGACCCGGCAGCCACGGCCTCGGCTCCCTGTTCGCCGCCACGGCGCTCGGCCTGGTCGCCGCCCTCTGGACCTGGACGGCTCCCGGCGATCCTGCCCTGTTTCCGGCCCCGGCGAACGCGGGCGAGGTCGAGGTCCATGTGCTGGACAACGGCTTCCACACCGATCTTGCGATCCCTCGCGCCCTTCTGGAGGCCCGGTCCGGCCCCCTGGCCGAGGCGGTGCGCAGCCTGCCGCCCGGTGACTGGGTCCTGATCGGCTGGGGCGACGCCCGCTTCTATGTCGACCAGAGCCCGATCTCCGACCGCCTGCCTGACGGACTCCGCGCCTTCTTCAGTCCCGGCAATGCCTCGGTGATCATGCTCGACCCGACCCGGAACGATCCCCGCCGGGTCGCCGCCGACCAGCGCCGCTCCCTGCGCCTGTCCGCCGCCGGCTTCGCCGCCATGACCGACCATATCGAGGCATCTCTCGACCTGGCCGACGGCCGTGCCCGCATCGCCGCCGCCCGCGCCGGCGACGACGCCCGCTTCTTCGCCAGCCATGAGCATTTCTGGATCGGACGGCTCTGCAACCACTGGAGCGCGGGTGTGCTGAACGCCGCGGGTCTGCCGGTCCGGCCGCTGCGCTCCGTCACCTCAGCCGAGATCATGGCCACGATCGAGCGGGCGCAATTGGACACGACGGCCTCGCGGGACTAGACCCCGCCCCTTCGCTTTTGAGAGCCGGGTCCGATCCCCGACAGGCGACGAGGACAGAGTGATGAGCAACCGCAAGCCCAGAAAGCCCGCCGCCAAGGCCGGGACGGTCAGCCAGCGCCAGCTGCGCGCCTCCGAAATGATCCGCCACGCCCTGGTCGAGGTCATGCGCGAGAACGAGATCCGTGATCCGGCCCTGGTCGGCGTCTCCGTGACGGTCACCGAGGTACGGCTGTCGCCCGACCTGAAACACGCCACCTGTTTCGTCGAACCCCTGGGCGCCGGCGTCGACACGGCTCCGGTCGCCGGCCACATCGATGAGATCATCAAGGCCCTGAACGTCCATGCCAAATTCCTGCGCGGGGCGCTGGGCCGGCATATCGCCATGCGCTTCACCCCCGATCTCCGCTTCCGCCACGACGAGAGTTTCGCCGCCGCCGAACGCCTGAACCGGCTGCTCGACGACCCCCGCGTCCGCGCCGACGTCTATGTCTCGCCGTTCGAGGATGACGACAAGGAGGACGGCCCTCAAGCAGCCCGAGGCGCGGCAGGGCCCAGGGAAGAGCCCTGATGGGCCGCCGCAAGAAGGGCGAGATCGTCAACGGCTGGGTCTGTCTCGACAAGCCGTTCGGCATGGGCTCGACCGAGGCCGTGTCAAAGGTCCGCCGCCTGTTCGACGCCCAGAAGGCCGGCCATGCGGGCACGCTCGACCCGCTGGCCTCCGGCATCCTGCCCATCGCCCTGGGTGAGGCGACCAAGACCGTGCCCTTCATGATGGAGGCGCAGAAGGTCTATCGCTTCACCATCAACTGGGGGATTTCGACCGACAGCCTCGACCGCGAGGGCGAGATCACCGGCCGTTCGGATGTCCGCCCCGACGTTGAGGCGGTGCGCGCGGCCCTCGGGGCCTTCACCGGCGAGATCGATCAGGTGCCGCCGCAGTTCAGCGCCATCAAGGTCGACGGCCAGCGCGCCTATGACCTGGCCCGCGAGGGGGCCGATTTCGAACTGGCCAGCCGCCGGGTGATGATCCACCAGGCCGCGGTCAGCGACGCGCCCGACGCCGACCATGTCGAGCTGACCATCCGGACCGGCAAGGGCGTCTATGTGCGGTCGCTGGCGCGCGACCTGGCCGCCGCTCTCGGGGCCGAGGGGCATGTTTCGGCCCTGCGCCGCGAGCGGGTCGGACCGTTCTCTACAGAAAACGCCGTCACGCTGGATTTCCTGACCGATCTGGTGCATAGGGACGCCGCCTCGGAAGGCTTGCTTCCCGTCGCGACCGCTCTGGACGACATCCCGGAGCTGGCCGTGACGGACCAGGACGCCTTCTCGCTTCGTCAGGGACGACCGATCGTTCTGCTCCCCCGACAGGTCGAAACGCTCAAAGGCCGCCTTCGGGACGGCTCCAGAACCGTTTCAGCCTTCCAGGGACAGACCCTCGTCGCGCTCGGTCAGTTGCGGGCCGGTCGACTAGAACCCGACCGCGTATTCAACCTCCAATAAGGAGTTACACGATGTCGATTACGCCTGAGCGTAAGAACGCAGTCATCGCCGACAACGCCCGCTCCGCCGGCGACACCGGCTCGGCCGAGGTCCAGGTCGCGATCCTTTCGGAACGCATCGCCAACCTCACCGACCACTTCAAGACCCACAAGAAGGACAACCACTCGCGCCGCGGCCTGCTCAAGATGGTCTCGCAGCGTCGTCGCCTTCTTGACCACCTCAGCAAGGTTGATCGCGAGCGCTACACCGCCCTGATCGGCAAGCTGAACCTGCGCCGCTAGGCGCGGAACGCGGATGAGATTTGGGGCGCGGGCCATGTCCGCGCCTCTTTCCGCATCCAGAGACCGGCGCGCCGCCGGACGCACGGCGCAGGAACCCGGTCGGTCGAGGCGTTCGCGCCGAGGCCGGAAATCGGGTTCCCGAGGATACTGACGCGAGGGCCATACCGGTCCTCTTCTCCCGGGTGGTCCGCGATGGCGCGGCCCTCCCATGGACCGAAGGACTGAACGCCCGACGCTCCACCCACTGATGGGACCCCGCGTGGAATTCGCCCGCGGGATACGAAAGACGAATATGTTCGATATCAAACGCAAGACGATCGACTGGGCCGGACGCCCGCTGACCCTCGAAACGGGCCGCATCGCCCGTCAGGCCGACGGCGCCGTTCTGGCCACCTACGGCGAGACCGTCGTCCTCGCCACCGTCGTCTACGGTCGCGCGCCCAAGCCGGGCCTGGATTTCTTCCCGCTGACCGTCAACTACCAGGAAAAGACCTTCGCCGCCGGCAAGATCCCGGGTGGCTATTTCAAGCGTGAAGGCCGTCCGACCGAGAAGGAGACCCTCGTCTCCCGGCTGATCGACCGCCCGATCCGCCCCCTGTTCGTCAAGGGCTTCAAGAACGAGACCCAGGTCGTCGTCACCGTGCTGCAGCACGACATGGAGAACGACCCGGACATCGTCGGCCTGGTCGCCGCCTCCGCCGCCCTGACCCTGTCGGGCGTGCCCTTCATGGGCCCGATCGGCGCCGCGCGCGTCGGCTATATCGACGGTGAATACGTCCTCAACCCGACCCTCGACCAGATGAACGACAGCCAGCTCGACCTGGTCGTCGCCGGCACGCTCGACGCCCTGATGATGGTCGAATCCGAAGCCAAGGAGCTGTCGGAAGAGATCATGCTGAACGCCCTGATGTTTGCGCATCGCGGCATGCAGCCGGTGATCGAGGCCATCATCGAAATGGCCGAACACGCCGCCAAGGAGCCCTTCGACTTCACCGCCGAGGATCACTCCGAGGTCGTCACCGCCATCCAGAAGCTGGTCGGCGAGGACATCAAGGCCGCCTATACCCACGCCGGCAAATCCGCGCGCCGCTCGGGCGTCGATGCGGCCAAGAAGGCCGCCGCCGCCAAGCTGGTGAAGACCG
>JAIESL010000131.1 GCA_019746095.1 Caulobacteraceae bacterium | reverse complement strand
TGCTGAAGGCCGGTGGAGAGGGCCCGACGGGCCGGTTCGAGGGCCTGCGGGCCCTGAAACAGGTCGCCGACTATCCGGCGCGCCACGCCTCGACCATGGTCGCCGTCGAGGCGACGCTGGACGCGGTGCGGGCCGCCCTCGCCCGAAAAAGCCCCGACACACGAACTAGCCTCGCCGGCGCGGCCTAGAGCCCGTTGCTCCGCGGCGTCTGCCGGGGGATAAGCGCGGCGACATGGCTTCCGGCGAAACCCTCTATGAACGCGGCGTGCGGCTGGCCCATCGGGGCTACAAGCTGACGCTGTCACCCCTGATCGGGCAGTCGTGCCGGTTCCGGCCGACCTGTTCGGACTACGGGCGGGACGCGCTGATCCAGCACGGACCGCTCAAGGGGGGATGGCTCACCGCCAAACGCCTCTGCAAATGCCAACCCTTCGGCGAAGGCTGGAAATACGATCCGGTGCCGCCCGCAAAGACGAAGACATGATCGACCTCAAATTCCCCGACGGCGCCTCGCGCCAGTATCCCGACGACGCCACGGGCCGTGACGTCGCCGCCTCCATCTCGCCGTCGCTGGCCAAGCGCGCGGCCCTCGTCGCCCTGAACGGCGAACAGCGCGACCTCGACCGGCCGCTGGGCGGCTCCGGCGAGTTCAAACTGATCATGCGCGATGATCCCGAGGCGCTGGAGACCATCCGCCACGACGCCGCCCATGTGCTGGCGCAGGCGGTGCAGGAGCTCTTTCCCGGCACCCAGGTGACCATCGGCCCGGCGATCGAGGACGGCTTCTATTACGACTTCCACCGCGAGGAGCCCTTCTCGACCGACGACTTCGCCGCCATCGAGAAGAAGATGGCCGAGATCGTCGACCGCGACGAAAAACTGGTGCGTCAGGTCTGGGACCGGGACGAGGCGATCAAGCTGTTCGAGGGCAAGGGCGAGATCTTCAAGGCCGAGCTGATCCGCGACCTGCCGGGCACGGAGACGATCACCACCTATGCCACGGGCAGCTGGATCGACCTGTGCCGCGGGCCGCATTTCCCCTCGACCAAATTCGTCGGCAAGGCCTTCAAACTGACCAAGCTGGCGGGTGCCTACTGGCGCGGAGACCATCGTAATCCGCAGCTGCAGCGCATCTACGCCACGGCCTGGGCCAGCCAGGCCGACCTCGACGCCTATCTGCTGCGCGTCGAGGAGGCCGAAAAGCGCGACCACCGCCGCATCGGCAAGGCCATGGGCCTGTTCCACATGCAGGAAGAAGGCCGGGGCATGGTCTTCTGGCACCCCAAGGGCTGGATCCTGTGGCGGGTGCTGGAGGCCTATATGCGCCGCCGGCTGGACGCCGCCGGCTATGTCGAGGTCAAGACGCCCCAGGTGCTGGACCGGACCTTCTGGGAGAAATCCGGCCACTGGGACAAATACCGGCCCAATATGTTCGTCTGCGAGACGGTCGAGGGCGAGACCCTCAGCCTCAAGCCGATGAACTGCCCGGGCCACGTGCAGATCTTCGACCAGGGCCAGCGGTCCTACCGTGAGCTGCCGCTGCGCATGGCCGAGTTCGGGGCCTGCCACCGCTATGAGCCCTCGGGGGCCCTGCACGGGCTGATGCGGGTGCGCGGCTTCACCCAGGACGACGCCCACATCTTCTGCCGTGAGGACCAGATCGTCGAGGAGACGGAACGGTTCATCCGCCTGACGCAGATGATCCACGCCGACCTCGGCATGCAGACACACGAGATCGCCCTGGCCACCCGGCCGGAGGTACGCGCCGGCACGGACGAGTTCTGGGACAAGGCCGAGGCCATGCTGGGCGAGGCCGCGCGCCTGGCCGGGGTCGATCCGGTCATCGCCGAGGGCGACGGGGCCTTCTATGCGCCCAAGCTGGACTTCATCGTCAAGGACGCCATCGGCCGGACCTGGACCTGCGGCACGTTGCAGCTCGACTACGTCCTGCCGGAACGTCTGAACGCGGAATACATCGGCGAGGACGGCCAGAAGCACCGGCCGGTCATGCTGCACCGGGCAATCCTCGGCTCGTTCGAGCGCTTCATCGGCATCATGATCGAGAACTACGCCGGGGCCTTCCCGCTGTGGCTGGCCCCGACCCAGGTGGTGGTGGCGACCATCGTCTCCGAGGCCGACGACTATGCCCGCGAGGTGGTCGAACGGCTCAAGGCCGTCGGCCTGCGCGCCGAGCTGGACCTGCGCAACGAAAAGGTCGGCTACAAGGTGCGCGAACACTCGGTCGGCAAGGTCCCGGTCATCGCCGTGGTCGGCAAGAACGAGGCCGAAGCGGGCACGGTGGCGATCCGCCGCCTCGGCTCCCAGGCCCAGGAGCTGGTGTCGCTGGACGAGGCCATCCGCATCCTGACCGAAGAGGCCACGCCGCCGGACCTGCGTCCGGCTTGATCGGGCCCCGGACGAAAGAAGCCCGCCCCTGCAAAAGCGGAGGCGGGCTTTTTCCTGACCGGCTTGCGGTGACTACAGCAGCCGCTTGCGCATGGCCTGGGACAGCATGTCGATCAGGGTCACGGCGATGACCACAATGATCACGATGGCCGAGACCTCGCGGAACTCAAACCCGTTCATCCGCTCGAACAGGACCTGGCCGATACCACCGGCCCCGATCAGACCCAGCACCGTCGCCGAACGGCTGTTGGACTCGAACCGGTAGAGGGCAAAGGATGTCCACAGCGGCGCGACCTGCGGGATCACGCCCCACATGATCTCGTGCAGGGGCGAGGCACCAGTGGCACGGACGCCCTCGACGGGGCCCTTGTCGATGGACTCGACCGCCTCGGAGAACAGCTTGGCCAGCACACCGGCGGTGTTCAGCGCAATCGCCAGGACACCGGCCAGGGGGCCCAGGCCGACGGCGACGACGAACAGAAGGCCCATGACCAGATCGGGGATCGAACGCAGCAGGTTCATCAGCCAGCGGACGGGCGTCACCACCCAGAAAGGGGCGATGTTGCGCGCGGCGGCCAGACCCAGCGGGACACCGAGAAAGACCGCCAGGAAGGTGCCCCAGAGGGCGATCTGGACCGTCTCCCACATCTTGGCGACGAACAGCGGCCAGTTGGTGAAGTCCGGGCGCAGAAGATCCCGGGCGAACACCTCGATGCGGTCAGAATTGCTGGCCACGCTCCAGATGTTCTTCAGCTCGACCGCGTCGATGCTGATGAGCAGGATCACGGAGACGCCGCCCCAGATCAGGACGTCGAGCGCCCAGGCTCCCAGCGACTTGGTCGGGGGCTTGGGGACCGGTAAGGCGGCGACGGCGTTGGAAACGGCGGCGTCGTTCACGGCTGGACCTCTCGGAGGCTGCGCAGCCGCTGCAGTTCCTTCTCGGCCGTGGCCACCCCGGCGGCATCCCCGCCGGCACGGGCTTCACTGAGCTGACGATCGGCGACCATTTCCCGCACGGGGTTCAGATAGCTGTCATCGGCCGCGCGGAACTGCGAATAGTTGAGACCGGCCAGCACCCGGCGCTGGCGCTCGGCCTCGGCTCCTTCGCCCTGGCCATAGGTCAGGAAGAAGCTGCGGATCTTCTCCTTCAGGGCCGGGTCCAGATCCTCGCGGATGACAATGCCGCTCTCGGGAATGGGCGGCGACTGCCAGATTTCCCGAATCTGGGCCGCGGCCTGCGGATTCTGGCGGGTCAGGAAGACCGTATTGACGGTGTTGGAGGTGGCGACATCCACCAGGCCCGTGGCGACGGCGAGCGCATTGGCCTGATGGTTGGCCGAACGCACGGTCTTGAAGCACTGGGCCGGGTCGACGTTCCGCGGATTGAACAGGAAGGTCAGCGGCGCGAGGGTGCCCGAGGTCGACTGGGCGTCGCCGATCCCGAAGTCGAACCGCTTGCCGCAGGCCATGACCTGGTCAAGCGTAATGCCGGAATCGACACGGACGATCAGGGTCGAGCGGTAGCTGTCGAGGCCCTCCAGATCGACGGTGCGGGCAATGACCTCGCCCTCCGCGCGATCAACGGCTTCGAGCGCCGGCTTGGCCGAGAACCAGGCCACCTGGGTCTGGTTGGCCCGCATGGCCTCCACCAGCACCGTATAGTTCGACCCGAAATGCGTCTTCACCGGAACGCCGATGGCCTTGGACATGTCCTCGAGCAGCGGCTCCCAGAGCGGACCGGAGGAGTTCTGGCCCTCGGCCGAGAGGATGGAGAAGGTGATCTCCGACGGCGCGCTGCCGGCCTTTTCGTCGCCTCCGCCGCACGAGGCGACTCCGAGGGCGAGGACGGCGGCGAGCGCCAGACGGCGGGTGAAGGATGGCAGGGTCATGCCTTGGCTTCCCAGAACGCGTCCTCGAACTCGGGACCGTAGATGTCGATCAATTGCTTCGTATCCAGCCCGGTGGACGGGCCGTCATAGACGACCTGTCCGGCCTTCAGGGCGATGACGCGGTCGCAATAGCGGATGGCGTAGTCGACCTGGTGCAGGGTGACGATGACGCCGAAGCCGTCGCGCTTGTTCAGCTCGACCAGCAGTTCCATGACCTTGCGGGCCGAGACCGGGTCCAGCGAGGCCACGGGCTCGTCGGCGAGAATGGCCTTGGCGCCCTGGACCATGGCCCGGGCGATGGCGCCACGCTGCTGCTGGCCGCCGGACAGGGTATTGGCCCGCTGGGCGGCATAGTCGGAGACGCCGACGCGATGCAGGGCCGCCATGGCCCGGTGTTTGTCGTCCGAGGGCCAGAGGCCGAGCAGGCCCTTCCAGCCGGGGATCCGGCCGAGGGCCCCCAGCATGACATTGGAGAAGAGTGACAGCCGGCCGACCAGATTGAACTGCTGGAAGATCATGCCCAGCTTCTGCCGCGCCGCGCGGGTGGCCCCGGTGGTGCGACCGTTCTTCTGCACGACCTCGCCGAAGACACTGATGGTGCCCTTGCCGGAATCGATCGTCTGCAGCCCGGTGATGGAGCGCAGCAGGGTCGACTTGCCCGAACCGGACGGGCCGATCAGGGCGACCATTTCTCCGGCCGCGACCTCGACGGACACGCCGTTCAGGGCCTTTCGGGCACCGAAAGTCTTGGACACGTCCCGGGCCGATACGACACTGGGTCCGGCACTGGGCGCGACGGCGGCGGCAGCTGAGGTCATGGACACGCTGGAAGCGGTTGCAAGGGCGCGCCGCATCGCCTGATCAGGCCTGCGAGGCAAGTCTTAATGACACGTCCGCGCCGATTTCGTCCAGCGTAACCGGCCACGAGCGGCCCGCTGACGGCCGCGACCGCCTGACGCGCGCGTCGAGGCCGGATGCGTCACGATACGGGAGGTCGGCGCGGGTCGATCCGCGCCCGGACAAATCCCGTGCAAACTCAACACCCGCGCGGAAAAAACCGCTTTACATGACAGTCCGGTGACCCTACATCGCGGCTTCCGGCGGACCCCGTAGGTCTTCACGTTGCGCTGCTAACGCCGGCTGGGTTTAACAATTACAGGGGTTTACGTGAATTGCGCACGTATCCATTTCCCCTGGACCTGGTCCGCGAGCGGTCCCCTGAACGTCCTGTCGCACTCGTGCGGCCGCGTTCGGTTTCCGTAGCGGCGCGCTGGTTCCAGGACAATCTGAACGCCGACGTCTTCTATGCGGTGAAGGCCAATCCCTCGCGGTGGGTCATCGAGACCCTCGTGGAAGCGGGAGTCGCCGGCTTTGACGTCGCCTCACTGGCAGAGATCGAACTGGTTCGTTCGGTCAGCGCCGACGCACGGCTGGCCTTCATGCACCCGGTCAAGAGCCGCGGCGCGATCACCAAGGCCTATTTCGAGCACGGTGTCCGCACCTTCTCGCTCGACAGCCATGACGAGCTGGCCAAGATCATCGACGCCACCGGCAATGCCACGGACCTGAATCTGCTGGTCCGGATGACGGTGTCGGCGGACGGCGCAGCCTATTCCCTGTCGGGCAAGTTCGGCGTTTCGCTGGACCAGGCCCCGTCCCTGCTGCTGGCCACGCGCCAGGCGGTCAAGGACGGGCTGATGGGCGTCTGCTTCCACGTCGGTTCGCAATGCATGCGCCCGTCCGCCTATGAGGCCGCCATGGCCCAGATCGGCCGGGCCATCTCGCGCGCGGGCGTGTTCGTGGACATCGTCGATGTCGGCGGCGGCTTCCCCTCGGTCTATCCGGGCATGGTCCCGCCGGACATGCAGGAATATGCCGATGCCATCCATCGCGGCTTCAGCGAGATGCCGGTGTCGGAAACGACCGAGCTGTGGTGCGAACCCGGCCGGGCCCTCGTTGCCGAGGCCTCATCGGTGCTGTGCCGGGTCGATCTGCGCAAGGGCGACGCCCTGTATCTGAACGACGGCTCCTACGGCTCGCTGTTCGACGCCACCCACTCGCGGTGGCCCTTCCCGACCAAACTGGTCCGGGACGGTGCTGCGTCGGGCGACCTCAAGCCGTTCCGCTTCTACGGCCCGACCTGCGACTCCATCGACCATATGCCGGGACCCTTCTGGCTGCCGGCCGATGTGCAGGAAGGCGATTTCATCGAGATCGGCATGCTCGGCGCCTATGGCGTGGCCATGTCGACCGGCTTCAACGGCTATGGCGAACATGACATCGCCGGCGTCGAGGATGCCCCGATGGCCTCGCTCTACGGCCTGGCCCCGCGCTCCATCCCGACGGTTCGCACCTCGGCGGAAGAGCAGGCCCGCAAGGTGGTTCGCCTGTCGCGCCCCAAGGGCAAGGCCGGCCAGCGGAAGAAGTCGCGGCGCTAAACCGTCGCGTTCGCACTGTAATCAGCAGCGGCCCGTCGCTCCGTCCGGGCCGCTGTTTCTTTTGACGACGGGCGCTCAAACCAAAGGGAAACCCTTGCAATGAACGCTCCCGTTCAGACCAACCAGAAGGCCCAGCTGCTCCAGAACACGGTGGAGCATGTCGACATCACCTCGTTCGACGCCCGCCCGATCATCGACAGCATGCGCAAGATGTCGTTCTCGAGCCGCGACACGGCCCGGGCCGCCGACATCTTCAACATGGCCCTGGAAGACAGCTCGTGCTCGCCCTGGCTGATCCTGGCCGGTTCGACCTCGGCCGGCGGCTGCATGCATGTGTACCGCGACATGGTGAAATTCGGCATGATCGACGCCGTGGTCGCCACCGGCGCCTCGATCGTCGACATGGATTTCTTCGAGGCCCTGGGCTTCAAGC
>JAIESL010000011.1 GCA_019746095.1 Caulobacteraceae bacterium | reverse complement strand
CGCGTCCAGCGCCACCTGCCGCCAGGCCCGGCCATTCACCAGCCGGCGCCTCTGATCGGGTGCCGATGCATCGAAATAGGCCGGCAGGATGACACTATAGCCGCGCGACGCCAGCTGGATAGCGTGGGCGTCGAACAGGATCGAATTCATCTCGAACCCGGTCCCGCCATGCAGCATCACGAGACCGTCCCCGTTCGGCGTGCCGCCCGGGGAATAGAGCCAGGCGCGAACCGTCCGTCCGCGGCTGATGAAGGTGATCGCCTGCCGCGACGCCCGGACCGCGACATCGTCGGCACAGCCCGGGATGCCGACCTGGACCGCAGTCGGGGTCTGGGCCCGGGCTGGCAGAGCGACCCCCACGACCAGGCAGGCCGCGACCAGCCCGGCCCGGACGCGGCACCGCATCGACACCGGCCTAGGCGGCCGGGGTCAGCAGATGGGTGTCGAGGAACTGGCGGGTGTAGCGGAACACATCGCACCAGACCGGGCCGTCATAGACATGGCTCTGGGCATCGATCGTCTCGGTCTGGACCGTGGCACCCCGGCGCCGGAGGTTGGCCGCCAGATCCCGCATCGAGCTCGGCGTCACGGCGGTATCCGCCCGTCCATGGATCATCAGCACGGGGATCGCCCGCCCGCCCCGGTCGTTCTGGCCCCAGATCGCCTGGCCGGTGGAGACTCCGATGGCAAGCGCGGCCGGCGCATCTTCCCGGACCGAGCCGTCGGTCGCCAGATAGCCACCGTAGGAATAGCCCCAGAGCGCGACCTTGGCCGGATTGACGCCGGCCTGGGTGCCGACATGACGCACCGCATCCGCACCGACTTTCGTCCATGCCGTCATATCGCGGCCGGTCACCCCCTGCCGGGGCCAGGGCCGTGCATCAAAATAGCTGGGCACCAGGACCGTATAACCCCGCGACGCCAGCTGGATCGCATGGGCATCAAAGCGCGGCGCGTCGACGGGCAGGCCCTGGGCCCCGTGCAGCAGGACGATGCCCGCACCGTTCGAGATCGCCGGCCGGTAGATATAGCCGCGGATCGTATCGCTGCCGCTGACGAACTCCGCCGCGGCCCGTGTGGCGTTGTGCCGGACGTCTTCGGGACATCCCCCTGACGCCGGGGCCTGGGCGGAGACGTGTCCGGCGCTGAACAGCAGGGCGGCGGCTACAGCGGCGGCGAGGGCGGGTTTCGAAAGGCGTGACATGGGATCGGGCCTCAAAAACAGGAGAACAGGTCAGGGCCCAGTCATGACCACAATTGGCCTGCCGTCCAGTCCGTTCGCCTCCATTTCACCTCGGGAGCAACACAATTGGCCCCGGACCCTAGGGTCCGAAGCCTCGCCCTAGCGGTTCAGGCTCAGGTGGTTGATCAGGTCCGTGCGCGTGATCAGGCCCACAAAGCGTTCGCCGTCGAGCACGATCGCCACCCGATCGCGGTCGAACAGGGGAATCAGGGCGTCCAGGCTCTCGCCGACCTGCACCGTGTCCAGATCGCGGGTCATGGCGGATGACACAGGCTTGGCAAAGCGTTCCCGGCGGGTGATCTCGTCGGTGTTCATGACGTGGACCAGGTCGCTCTCGTCCAGAATCCCGACCAGACGGCCGTCCTGGATGATGGGCAGTTGCGAAACGTCGGCCCCGCGCATCCGCTTGAAGGCCGTGTCCAGGGTATCGTCGGGCCCGGCCACGATCACATCGCCCTTCTCGTATTTGCGCGAGATCAGGTCCGACAGATCCCCATGCAGGGGCTGGTTCCCCAGACCCTGATCCGCCAGCCAGGCATCATTGTAGACCTTGGACAGATATTTGGCGCCGGTGTCGCAGACGAAGGTCACGACCCGTTTCGGCTCGGTCTGTTCGCGGCACCAGCGCAGGGCGCTGGCGATCAGGGTGCCGGACGAGGAGCCGGCCAGCACGCCCTCCTTCAGCAGCAGTTCGCGCACCGTGGCGACAGCCTCGGCGTCCGGGATCGAATAGGCCCGGTCGATCAGGCTCATGTCCGCCGTGTCGGGCACGAAATTCTGGCCGATGCCTTCGACGGTATAGCTGCCCTCGGGGCCCGGTACGCCGTCGTTGACGATCCCGGCGAGGGTGGAGCCGACCGGATCAGCCAGGATAATCTCGGCCTTTGAGCCCATACTCTTCAGATAGCGGGCGATCCCGGTGATCGTGCCGCCCGAGCCGATACCGGCCGCGAAGGCGTCGATGTCGCCGCCCATCTGCTCATAGATTTCCGGCCCTGTGGTCTGGAAATGGGCCAGGGAATTGGCCTCGTTGGCGAACTGGTTGACGTAGAAGCCGCCGGGAATCTGCTGCGCCAGCCGCTCGGCCATGTCGGTGTAGTATTCAGGATGCCCATGCGGCACATCCGAACGTGTCAGGCGAACATCAGCACCCATCGCCCTGAGATGCTGGATTTTTTCCTTGGACATCTTGTCCGGGATCACCAGAAGCACCTTATAACCCTTGGCCTGCCCCACCAGGGTCAGGGCCAGGCCCGTATTGCCGGCCGTCGCCTCTACGATGGTCCCGCCGGGCTTCAGAAACCCCTCCGCCTCGGCCGCAGCAATCATTGACAGGGCGATGCGGTCCTTGATCGACCCGCCCGGGTTCTGCGCCTCCAGCTTCAGGAACAGGCGGCACGGGCCGGTATCGATCTTCGTCACCTCCACCATCGGCGTCTTGCCGATCAGGTCCAGCAGGGAGCCGGTCGGACCGGACAGGACGGGGGCGGCGGCCAAAGACATTCAATCACTCCAGGGGCTTCAGCGCCGGAAGCTAGGCGCGCCCTCTCCCCATCACAAGCCGCGCAAGATTTCGCCTCTCGAAGAGCGCCGAAGCGCGGTATCAAGGAATCCAAATGACAAAGAACACCAAGAGACCGCCCGCCGGTCTCCCCGACAAGGACACCCTGATCGCCTTCCTGCGCGATGCGGGAACGGCCGAAAAGGCCGATATCGCCCGCCATTTCGGTCTCAAGGGCCATGAGCGGCGCATGCTGCGTGAGATGATCCGCGAGCTCGAGGAAGAGGGAAAACTGGGCAAGCGCGGCCGCAAGGGCTTCTCCGAGATCGGTGCCCTGCCCCCCGTCGGCGTCGCCGATGTGGTCGAGCGCGATCTGGACGGCGAACTCTACGTCCGTCTGGTCGAGGCCTCGGCCGACGCCCCCCGCGCCCTGCTGATCCCCGACAACGGCGGCAAGACCGGTCCCGCCCCCGGCATGGGCGACCGCGTGCTGGTGAAGTTCGCGCGCGGCGAGGACGGCTGGGAAGCCCGGCTGATCAAGAAGCTCGACGCCGGTGCCAACAAGGTGCTGGGCGTCATCCGCAAGTCGAGCAAGGAGGTCCGGGTCGAACCCGTCGACCGCAAGTCGAAGGACGTCCTGCTGGTCCCCCACGCCCAGGCCGAGGGTCTGCGCGACGGCGACCTGGTGCTGGCGGCGATCGAGAAGGGCGACCAGCGCTACGGCCCCAAACGCGGCAAGATCCTCGAGAAGATCGGCCATGAGGGCGACGCCCGCGCCGCCTCCCTGATCGCCATCGCCGCCCACAATGTGCCGATGGGCTTCTCGGAGGCCGTCGAGAAGGAGGCCGGGGACCAGGAACTGCCGTCGCTGAAGGGCCGCGAGGACCTGCGCGACCTGCCGCTGATCACCATCGACCCTGCCGACGCCCGCGACCACGATGACGCCGTCTATGCGATGTGCGACGAGGACCCGAAGAACCCCGACGGCTGGATCGTCTGGGTCGCCATCGCCGACGTCGCCGCCTACGTCCGGCCCAACACCAATCTGGACCGCGAGGCCCGGGACAAGGGCAATTCCACCTATTTCCCCGACCGCGTCGAGCCGATGCTGCCCGAGCGCCTCTCCAACGGCCTGTGCAGCCTGAAGGAGGGCGAGAACCGCGCCTGCCTCGCCGTGCGCATGGTCTTCGACCAGGACGGCCGGAAGACGGGCCACAAATTCGTGCGCGGCCTGATGCGGTCGCAGGCCAAGCTCAGCTACGAACAGGCCCAGGCCGCCATCGACGGCCAGACTGACGATGCGACCGGCCCGATCATGGCGGCCATCCTCGAGCCGCTGTGGGCCGCCTACCGGACCATGCTCAAGGGCCGGCTGAAGCGCAGCCCGCTGGCCATCGAAAGCCCCGAACGTCGCATCCGCATGAATACCGAAGGCCAGATCATCTCGATCGAACCCCGGGTCAGCCTCGAGGCTCACCGGCTGATCGAGGAGATGATGATCCAGGCCAATGTCTGCGCCGCGGAGACCCTGGAGCAGAAGAAGACGCCCCTGCTGTATCGCATCCACGACGCCCCCAGCCAGGAGAAGCTCTTCAACCTCGGCGACTTCCTCCAGACCATCGGCAAGCCATGGAACAAGGGTGAACCCGCCACGACCCGGCGGTTCAACAAACTGCTGGACGAGACGCGCGGCGGCGACCACGCCGAGGTCGTCAATGAGGTCGTCCTGCGCAGCCAGATGCAGGCCATCTATTCGGCCGAGAACGTCGGCCATTTCGGCCTCAACCTCGACCGCTACGCCCATTTCACCTCGCCAATCCGACGCTATTCCGACCTGATCGTCCATCGCGGCCTGATCCGCGCTCTCGGCCTGGGCAAGGACGGGCTGACGGACCGCGAGGTCGCCGAACTGCCCGCCATCGCCGAACAGGTGACCATGACCGAGCGCCGATCCATGGCCGCCGAGCGCGCCGCCATGGACCGCTACATGGCCGCCTTCCTGCAGGAACGGGTCGGGGCGACCTTCGACGGGCGCATCACCGGCGTGACCCGCTTCGGTCTGTTCGTCCGGCTGGACGAGACCGGGGCGGACGGGCTTGTCCCGGTGTCCTCGCTCGGGACGGAGTATTTCACCCATGACGACAAGTCCCACGCCCTGGTGGGTGAGCGCAGCGGTGCCCGCTGGACCCTGGGTCGCACGGTTGAGGTGCGGCTGAAGGAGGCGACGCCGATCACCGGCGGGCTGGTTTTCGAAATGCTGTCCGACCCGGCCCCGCGAGACGCCAATGCGCCGGCACCCCGGCTGGGACAGCGCGCGCGCGGACCCGGTGGCGGCAGTTTCCCGAAGCGGGGCTCAGGCCGTCCGGGCGGGCCCAAGCCCCCCGGCGGGGGCCGTCCCTCGGGCGGTCTGAAAGGCGTCAGAAAAGGGAAGCGTCGCTGACGCCGGGAATCGTCACGACTTCGCCGCACACCATCCGCTAGTCTGGATAAGGGAGGACGAAATGATCAGACTGAATCGCGGCGTCGCCGCCCTGCTGGCCGCCTTGATGCTCGCCGCGCCCGCGGCCGCAAACGACACGGTGGCTTCCATGGGCACCGGCGGTCTGGTCTTCCAGCGCACCAACGGCATCGAGATGCGGTCCGAGGACCTGTATGTCTCGGCGCGGGAGATCCGGGTCCGCTATCGCTTCTTCAACCGCACCGATCGCGACATCGGCACCCTGGTCGCCTTTCCCATGCCCGATCTGCTGGGGGGGATCGAAAGCGACGTTGCCATCGAGGATCCGCTGCAGATGCCCTTCACCACGACGGTGAACGGCCGCCGGGTCGCGACCAATATCGAACAGAAGGCGGTGTTCGGAGACGTCGATCACTCGGGTCTGATCCGCGGCCTCGGCCTGCCGCTGTCACCGCGCGGCGAGGCCACGCAGCAGGCGCTCGCCACCCTGCCCCGTCCGCAGATCGACATGCTGATCGAACTGGGACTGCTCGAGGACCGCTCCTGGACCGAGGGCGGCGTCCGTCACCTTGAACTGGTGCCGCTCTGGACGCTCAAGACGACCCACTACTGGACGCAGGTCTTCCCGGCAGGACGCGAACTGGATGTGCGCCATCGCTATGTTCCGGCGGTCGGCGGCTCCGTAGGCAGTGTCTTCGGCGATCCGGCCATGGACTCCGGCGAGGCCGGCCGGGAGCAGGCCGGCCGCTACTGCACCAACCAGGCCTTCCTGGCCGGGGCCCGGCGGATGCGCTCACGGGGCCTGCACCTGTCCGAGACCTGGGTCGACTATATCCTGACCACGGGGGCCAACTGGGCCGAACCGATCGGCGAATTCCGCATGGTGGTCGACAAGGGATCGTCCCGTAATCTGATGAGCTTCTGCGGCGAGGGCGTGCGCAGGATCAGTTCCACCCGGTTTGAAGTCCGGCGCACCAATTTCACCCCCTCCCGGGACCTGTCGGTGCTAATCCTGACCGGTGAACGCATCAACGACTGACCCTTTCGATTCCCTGCGAGACCTGACAGACGCGCCCCATGTCGGCGGTCGTCAGGTGCCCAGGGACGCCGCCACCCTGGTCCTGACCCGGGTCCGCAAGGGCGAGGCCGAGGTGCTGATGGGTCGCCGCGCACCGGGTCACGTCTTCATGGCGTCCAAATGGGTGTTCCCCGGCGGACGGATCGACCGCTCGGACTTCACCGCCGCCGCCGCCAGCGCCCTGCCGGCCGCGGACCTGGCACGGTTGACCCGTGAGGTTCCCGTTCGGCGGGCCCACGCCCTGGCTATGACGGCCGTGCGCGAGACCTTCGAGGAGACGGGCCTGCTGCTCGCAGCCCCGGCCCCCGCCGCCTCCGTCGCCGGTCCCTGGCGCGAGTTCCGGGCCCTCGGTGCCCTGCCTGACCTGGCCGCCCTGTCCTATGTCGCCCGGGCCATCACCCCGCCCGGACGGACCCGGCGCTTCGATGCCCGCTTCTTCATGGCCGGGGCCGAAGCCCTGCTGCATCCCGAGCCCACCGCCGGCTCCGGCGAACTGGACGAGATCGCCTGGCTGCCCTTGGCCGATACGCGCGCGCTGGACCTGCCCGCCATCACCCGCTTCGTCCTGGGCGAGGTCGCCGAGCGGCTGACCCGTCCCGACCGGCCCCTGCCCTTTGTCCGCATGGTGCGCGACCGGCATCTGATCGAGCATCAGGACTGAGGCCGTGCGTACATGGACGGGCGTCGACAGCAAAGCTAACCTGACCCCATGACGCCGATGATCCTCGCCGGCCTTGGGGCCTATGCCCCGCGTGAACAACGGTCGTCGCAGGCGCTAGACGCCGTATTCGGCCAGCCCGCCGGCTGGACCGAGGCCCAGTTCGGGATCGCCACCCGCGGGGTCGCTGCGCCCGACGAGACCACTTCGATGATG
>JAIESL010000087.1 GCA_019746095.1 Caulobacteraceae bacterium | reverse complement strand
GGCCACGCGGATGCCGCGCCGGGCCATGACGGCGAGGTCGTATTTGCCGTTCTGGGTGACCTTGAGGACGGCGGGGTCTTCCAGCAGGGGCTTGAGCCGGGCCAGCGCCGTGGCCTTGTCGATCTGGATCAGGGGCTCGCGGGTGTCGGCCTCGCCGCCGAAATCGAGGCCGCCGGCGCCGGCCACCGGCTCGGCCTCATGGGCCAGGGGGATGTAGCAGGCGTCATTGGGGCCGATGGCCAGGGAGACGCCGCACAGGCCCGCATGGGTGGCGCTGAGGGCATCGGTCTCGGTGTCGAAGCCGATCACCCCCGCCGCCGAGGCGCGGGCGATGAAGGCGTCGAGGTCTTCCAGGGTCTGGATGCAGAGGTAGGCCTCGGTGTCGAAGCCTTGCGCCACGGCCGGGCCCTCGACGACCTGGCCGTAGCGGGGGGTGGCGACGGGGGCAGACGGGGCTTTCGGCCGGGCGACGAAGGCGGTGCCGTTGGTGGCCGGGGCCTTGCCGTCGCCGACGCGGGCCCGCAGGGAGCGGAACTCCATCCGGTCGAGGAAGTCGGCCAGGGCCTCGGGGTCGGGGTCGCGGACGGCGAAGTCGGAGATGGGCTCGGGCGCGGGGGCCTCGCAGTCGAGGGTGACGAGGCGGCGCGACAGGCGGATCTGGTCGGCGAACTCGATCAGGGTCTCGCGCCGTTTGGGCTGTTTGATCTCATGGGCGCGGGCCAGCAGGGTGTCGAGGTCGCCGTATTCCTCGATCAGCTGGGCGGCGGTCTTGGGACCGATGCCGGGGGCGCCGGGGACATTGTCGGTGCTGTCGCCGATCAGGGCCTGGACCTCGACCACCTTGTCCGGGGTGACGCCGAATTTCTCGAACACGGCCTCCTCGGCGAGACGGCGCTCCTTCATCGGGTCCCACATGACCACCGAGGGGCCGATCAGCTGCATCAGGTCCTTGTCGGAGGAGACGATGACCGCCTCGCCGCCGGCGTCGCGGGCGCGGCAGGCATAGGTGGCGATCAGGTCGTCGGCCTCCCAGCCGGCCAGTTCGACGCCATGGACCCCGAAGGCGGCGGTGGCCTCGCGGACCAGCGGAAACTGGGGGATCAGGTCCTCGGGCGTGGCCGAGCGGTTGGCCTTGTAGAGGTCGTACATCTCATTGCGGAAGGTCTTGTCCGAATGGTCGAAGACCGCCACCAGATGGGTCGGGCCGTCCTCGCCCTTCATGTCGCGGATGAGCTTCCACAGCATGTTGCAATAGCCCTGGACGGCCCCGACGGGCAGGCCGTCGGACTTGCGCGTCAGGGGCGGCAGGGCGTGGTAGGCGCGGAAGATATAGGCCGAGGCGTCGATCATCCACAGCCGGACGGGGGTGCCGTCCTGCGGGGTCTCGGGGGCGGGTGAATCGGGCGCGGCGTCGGTCATGCGGCAACATAGGCGGGCGGGCCGCCGCCGTCACCGGCTGACCGCTATCCGCGCAGGCCCGTGATGGTGCGGCCGGGGGCGATGTCCTCGGCCGAGGTGATCAGATGCACCATGGCGGGGCGGCCGGCGGCGCGGGCGGCGGCGAGGGCGGCGGGGAAGTCGGCCGTGGTCTCGCAGCGGATGCCGAAGGCCCCGAAGGCCTCGGCATATCTGACGAAGTCCGGATTGACCAGGTCGGTGGCCATGACCCGCTCAGGGCCCGGATAGTGGCCTTCCTGGTGCATGCGGATGGTGCCGTAGGTGCCGTTGTCGACGACCACGACCACGACATTGATGCCGTACTGGACCGCCGTGGCGATCTCCTGGCCGGTCATCAGATAGTCGCCGTCGCCGGCGATGCAGATGACATCGCGGTCGGGATGGACGGACTTGGCGGCGATGGCGGCGGGATAGCCATAGCCCATGGCCCCCGAGGTCGGGGCCAGCTGGGTGCGCCGGGCGCGGTGGCGGTGGAAACGGTGCAGCCAGGCGGCAAAATTCCCGGCCCCGTTGGTCAGGATGGCGTCGGCGGGCAGGACCTCGGCCAGATGGCGGATGACCTCGCTCATATTGACCGCGCCGGTGACGCTGACGGGCTGGATGAAGGCCTGGTAGTCGGCCTGGGCGGTGGCGGCCTCGGCCTTCCAGTCGCGGCCGGGGTCCATGTCCGACAGGGCGATGGCGGCGAGCGAATTGTCGGCCGTAGCCCCCATCAGGGTCGGCCAGACGCGGCCCAGTTCCTCGGGCCCGGGATGGATGTGGATCAGGGTTTCGGCCGTCCGCGCCCGCGTCAGCAGGGTGTAGCCGAGGGTCGGATTCTCGCCCAGACGGGCACCGATCGTCAGGATCAGGTCGGCGTCCTTGACCCGCTGGACCAGTTTCGGGTTCGGCCCGAGGCCGAGGTCGCCGGCATAGTTGGGGCGGTCGTTGGAGATCAGGTCCTTGCGGCGGAAGGACAGGGCGACCGGCAGGCCGATGCGCTCGGCCCAGTCGCCGATGGCGGTGGTCGCCTCGTCGGTCCAGCCGGAACCGCCGAGCACCAGAAGCGGGCGCTCCGCCTTCGCCAGCCGCGCGCGTACCTGTTCGACAAAGGCCGGGTCCAGCGCCGCCCTGGCGGGAGTCACCGGCCGGATCGGGGCGGGGCCGCCGTCGGCATGCAGGATGTCCTCGGGCAGTGCGATGACCACGGGCCCCATCCGGCCCTGGAGGGCGGTGGAAAAGGCGCGTTCGACCACCTCGACGGTACGTTCGGGGCTTTCGATCTCGGTGGCCCATTTGGCCAGACCGCCGAAGACCTCGCGATAGTCGACCTCCTGGAAGGCGCCGCGGCCGCGGTCGGTCAGGGCGATCTGGCCGACAAACAGGATCATGGGCGTGGAGTCCTGGTGCGCCGTATGCACGCCGATGGAGGCATGGGTCGCGCCGGGGCCGCGCGTGACCATGCAGACGCCGGGCTTGCCGGTCAGCTTGCCGTAAGCCTCCGCCATATTGGCGGCCCCGGCCTCGTGGCGGCAGGCGATGACCTGGATCTTGTCGCGCACATCGGCGAGGGCATCGAGGACGGCGAGATAGCTCTCGCCCGGGACGCAGAAGACGCGGTCGATGCCGTTCATGACCAGGGTGTCGACGATGCGGCGGGCGGCGGTGTTGGCGGGCTGGCTCATGCGGGAGCGGTTAGCAGATCAGACCCCGACTTGGCCATGCAGGGCAGCCCGGGTCCTGTCAGTAACGGACGCCGGTCAGATACAGCCCGGTGGACGGGGCCACCGGCCCGCAGGCGGCGCGGTCGCGGGCGGCGAGGGCGGCTGCGACGTCGTCGATGGTCCAGCGGCCCAGGCCGACCTCGGCCAGGGTGCCGGTCATGGAACGGACCTGGCGGTGCAGGAAGCTGCGGGCCTCGAACACCAGATGCACCTCCTCGCCGACGCGGGAGACCCGGGCGACATCGAGGGTCTTTTCCGGCGATTTCGACTGGCAGTTCACATCGCGGAAGGTGGTGAAGTCGTGCAGGCCGACGAGGACCTGCGCCGCCGAATCCATGGCGTCGGCGTCCATGGGCTTGCGCATGTGCCAGACCCGCCCGGCGTCCAGCGCCGGTGGGCCAGGGCGGTTGAGGATGCGGTACAGATAGCGGCGGCCGGTCGCCGAGAAGCGGGCGTGCCAGTCGTCCTCGACGCCCTCGCAGTCCAGCACCGAGATCGCCTCGCCGACCAGATGGGCATTGAGGGCGTTCATCACCGTCTGCGCCGGCCAGGCCTTTTCCAGATCGAGGCTGATGACCTGCCCGGTCGCATGGACGCCGGTATCGGTGCGGCCGGCGGCGGCGAGGCGCACGGTCTCTCCGCAGAAGGCGGTGATGGCGGTCTCGACGGAACCCTGCACCGTCGGCTGGTCGGTCTGGGCCTGGAAGCCGTTGTAGGCCGAGCCATCGTATTCGAGGGTCAGTCGATACCTAGGCATCAGCCCAGCACCGTCCCCGGCGGCAGCGGGAAGCCGCGCAGCATCTCCTCGGCCGACTGGGCCGCCTTGCCCGCCCGCTGGACGCGGAGCAGCTCGACCGCGCCCTCGCCGCAGGCGATGCGCAGGGCACCGTCCAGAACCTGACCGGCCGGGCCCGAGCCGTCCGGCGCGACCCGCGACATCAGCACCTTGATCCGCACCGGGCCGTCCTCGCCGGCAACCTCGAACCAGGCCCCGGGGAAGGGCGACAGGCCGCGGATGTGGGCGTCGATCTCCGCCGCCGGGCGGGACCAGTCGATCCGGGCCTCGGCGGGGGTGATCTTCCTCGCATAGGTCGGCTCGCCGACCTGTTCCGTACCCTCAACGGCCCCGCGCTCGATGGCCGCCAGGGCCCGGGGCCAGAGGGCGGCGCCGATATGCGACATGCGCTCGCCGAGTGAGGCGGCGGTGTCGTCGGCGCGGATGTCGAGGATTTCCGACAGCAGGATGGCCCCCTCGTCGAGGCCCTCGGACATGCGCATGATCTGGACGCCGGTCTGGCGGTCGCCGGCCATGATGGCGCGCTGGATCGGGGCGGCGCCGCGCCAGCGGGGCAGCAGGGAGCCGTGCAGGTTGAAACAGCCGAGCCGGGGCGCGTCCAGCACCTCCGTCTTGAGAATCTGGCCATAGGCGACGACGCAGGCGGCATCGACCTCGAGGCCCTTGAAGGTTTCTATGGCCTCGGCGGATTTCATCGAGGCGGGGGTGAAGACCGGCAGGCCCATGGTCTCGGCGAAGGCCTGGACCGGCGAGGGCGTCAGCTTCTGGCCGCGGCCGCGCGGCTTCGGCGGCTGGCTGTAGACGGCGACGATGTCATGGCCCGAGGCGATGAGCTCGGCCAGGGACGGCACGGCGAATTCGGGGGTACCCATGAAGGCGAGGCGCATACGCGCGCTTTGCCCTATGCGCGGGGCGGGGACAAGGCGAGGGGCGGTCGCACCGGGTCGTGGGGTTACAGGACCCCCAGTCCGAGCAGCCAGGACCTGACCTGTTCCGGCCAGTCCGTCGTGATCGGATCGTTGGTCGGCCGCATCCCGAAGGCGTGGCCACCCCTCGCATACAGACGCATGTCCACCGGCACGCCGGCGTCGTTGAGCGCGAGCGCATAGGCCATCGGCTGCCGGATATCGTCGACCGAGTCGTCCATCGCATGAATGATGAGGGTCGGCGGTGCCTCGGCGCTGATCGTGACCCAGGGCTGCAGTTGAAGGTTGTTCCGGCCCTGGCTGTTGTCCAGCATGCGCGCCGTATAGGCGACGATCGCGAAATCAGGCCGTGAGGATTGCCGGTCGGCCGCGTCGGTCAGCGGATAGGTCCGCGCATCCGTATTGCTCATATTGGCGACCAGATAGGCACCGGCCGAAAAGCCGATCACGCCGATTTTCTGCGGATCGATCCCGTAGTCGGCGGCATCGTGCCGCAGCAGGGTCATGGCGCGCTGGGCATCTTCCAGACCCAGCAGCACCTCCGGTCTCTGCTGCCGGCCATTCACCCTCGGCCACACCTGCGGCGTACGGTATTTGAGCACGACACAGGTCATCCCCTGCCGGACGACCCAGTCGCAGACCTCCGTGCCTTCCCGCTCCATCTTGGGCACTTCGACCCTTGCGGTCGAACCCTCGCGGCCCGCGGCTGGAGCCTCGACGGTGGCTGTCGCCGGGTCAGGGTCGTTCGCCACACCACAGGCGGCGAGGCCGAGACCAAGGGCAAGCAGGAGAGAAGGCAGGGTTATCAGCGGCCGTGACAAGCGGTGCCTCCTGGCGGGCGCCGGAAAGGGGCGCGGCGGCCGACCTATTCCCAGCGGGTGTAAACCCCGCCGCCCTCGTCCCATTCGCCGCCGGTGTCGAGGGCCTCGTCGAAATCCATCATCCGGTCCAGGATCATGCCGGCGATGACGCCGACCGCGGCGACGCCCAGCAGGACGGCGATACTGCCGATGCCGACCTTTTCATTGCGGGTCAGGCGGCGACGGCCCTGGGGGTCGATGATGCGGTCGCGACCGCGCTTCAAGCGTGTTGCGATTCTGGCCATCAGGCGGCCAGCCTTGCGTTCTTCCTGACCTTGGCCACGGCGCGTTCGCGCTTCAGCCGGGACAGGTGGTCGATGAACAGGACACCCTCGAGGTGGTCCATCTCGTGCTGGATACAGACGGCATAGAGGCCTTCGGCCTCTTCCTCGACCGTCTCGCCGGCATAGTTCATGTAGCGCAGGCGGACCCGGGCGGGGCGTTCGACGCGGTCGAAATACTCCGGCACCGACAGGCAGCCTTCCTCATAGGTGAACAGTTCGTCGGAGGCCTGGATGATCTCCGGATTGACGTAGTAACGCGGATTGCGGCGGGCGAGTTCCCAGGCCGCCCGGTCCTCGTCCGACAGTTCGGCGGGGTCCTGATCGTCGGCGAGGCCGTCGCGATCATTGAGGTCCATGACGATGACCCGGCGCGTGTCGCCGATCTGGACGGCGGCCAGGCCGATGCCGGGCGCGTCGTACATGGTGTCGAGCATGTCATCCATCAGACGGCGCAGCTCATCGGTCACCGGCCCTTCGACAGGGGTGGAGATCTGCTTCAGCACCGCCAGGTCGGCGGCGTTGTCGATGGTGAGGATGCGACGGACGGCCATGCCCGCGAGGTAGGGGCGCAGAGGCCAAAGGTCAAGATTTCCCACTGTCGCAGTGGGTTATCCGGCCGCGCCCGGCAGGGTCCTCGGCTTGCGGTCGTCGTCGATGGCCACATAGGTGAAGATGCCCTCGGTGACCCGCACGGAGGCGGCCTGGGCGTGGTCGCGGGGCCGTTTCCAGGCCTCGACATGGACCCGGATCGAGGTGCGGCCGGTCTTCAGCACGCGAGCATAGATCGAGACCTCGTCCCCGACCGCGACCGGCTGGTGGAAGACCATGCCGTCGAGGGCGATGGTCACGCAGCGGCCCCGGGCCAGCTCGAAGGCCGGGGTGGCGCCGGCCAGGTCCATATGGGCCAGCAGCCAGCCGCCGAAGATGTCGCCCTCCGGATTGGTGTCGGCCGGCATGGCGATGACGCGCCCGACGGGCTGACCTTGCGGCAGGGTCGGCAGGGCGTCGGTCACGCGCGGCTCCGGCAGGAAAGGGGAAGATGGCGCACCCGACACGATTCGAACGTGTGACCTTTGCCTTCGGAGGGAATATGGCTAGCTCCGCCAAAAAGCGCA
>JAIESL010000100.1 GCA_019746095.1 Caulobacteraceae bacterium | reverse complement strand
CGAAGGCGGCCTGAAATGGAGACGACCATGAGCCCTATCCTGTTCTTTGGCCGGGTCGGCGAGCGTCTGGGCCCGGAGGGGCACCTGGAATTGCCCGCCGAGGGACTTCCGGTTCGTGAGATCCGTCGACTACTGGCCGAGCGCGACGAGGTCGCAGCGGACGCCCTGCTGCGGCCCGACGTCCGCGCGTCGGTTGATCTGGTCGTCGTCGGTGAGGACGCCCTCGCCCGCCCGGGGCAGGAGATCGCGTTCTTTTCCCTGTTTTCGGGGGGATGAGTTGGCCCTCGACGTCAGGCTCATCAGCACAACCCTGTCCGCCCCTGCGGAGCTTGAGGCCTTTCTCGCCGGCCGCACGGTCGAGGGTGCCGTAGTGACGTTCACCGGCCTGGCCCGCGGCGCGGGCAAGGACGGCTCGGTCGTCGAGACCCTCACCCTGGATTGGTATCCCGGCATGACCGAGCGTTCGATGCAGGATATCGCCGAAGCCGCCGCGGCGCGCTTCCCGGTTACGGACCTGGTCGTGGTTCATCGATGCGGCGAGATCGTCCCCGGCGAGACCATCGTCTTCGTCGCCGCCGCCGCGGCCCATCGGCGCGAAGCTTTCGCAGCGGCGGACTATCTGATGGACAGGCTCAAGACCGAGGCCGCATTCTGGAAGCGCGAGACCGGCCCCTCCGGCACACGCTGGATCGAACCCGTAGACGAGGACCGCGCCGCCCTGGCGCGCTGGAAGGACGAGACCCCCTGATGGCCGGAAGAATTGACGAGACACTGCCGTTTCACCCGCTGAACATCGCGGTGCTGACCATCTCGGACACCCGCGACGAAACCACCGACACCTCGGGTGGCACGCTGGTCGAACGTCTAACCGCGGCGGGCCATGTGCTGAAGGGGAAGGCCATCGTCCACGACGAGGTGGACGCTATCCGCAGCCAGCTCAAGATCTGGATCGAGGACCCGGACGTGGACGTCGTCCTGACGACGGGCGGCACCGGCTTTTCACCCCGCGACGTGACGCCTGAGGCCGTGAAGCCGCTCTTCCGGCGCGAGCTCGAGGGATTCTCTGTTGTGTTCCATCTGGCCAGCCTGGGCACCGTCGGTGTCGCGACCCTGCAATCACGGGCGCTGGCGGGTCAGGCCGAAGACACCTTCGTCTTCTGCGTGCCGGGTTCGACCGGGGCGTGCCGCGACGCCTGGGATCTGGTGCTGGCGGAAGAACTGGACAGCCGCTTCCGGCCCTGTTCGCTGGTAGGCCAGATCCCGCGCTTCCGGGGCATCTGCCCGTGACTGCCCTGACCCATCTGGACAGCGGCGGACGGGTGCACATGGTCGACGTCGGTGACAAGGCGCCGACGGCGCGGCGGGCTGTGGCCGAGGGGCGGGTCATCTGCGCGCCCGCGACCCTTGCCCTGGTCCGGGACGACCAGGCGCCCAAGGGCGCGGTCATCACCACCGCCGAACTGGCCGGGATCATGGGGGCCAAGCGCACGGCCGATCTGATTCCGCTGTGTCATCCGCTCGGCCTCGACAAGGTCTCGGTGACGATCGACCTCGACGAGGCGCTGCCCGGCTTCGTCGTCACCGCGGAGGCGCGCGTCTCCGGACCCACCGGCGTCGAGATGGAAGCCCTGACGGCGGTCTCGGTGGCCTGCCTCACCCTTTACGACATGCTCAAGGCGGCCGACCGCGGCATGGTCATCAGCCAGGTCCGGCTGCTGTCCAAATCCGGCGGCCGATCGGGCGACTGGACCGTGTCATGATTGATTTCGATACTGCCCTCGCCCTGGTCCTGACCGAGGCCCGCCCCCTCCCTTGCGAGACTGTGGCGCTGGAAGCTGCCGCTGAGCGGGTGCTGGCCATCGATCTGCGGGCCCGCGGCGACGCCCCGCGCGCTGCTGTATCGGCGATGGACGGCTACGCCGTGCGAGACGCCGACCTTGCGACATTGCCGGCCCGACTTCCCATCGCCACCGTCGCCTTCGCTGGGCGAGCCGACGTTCCACGCTTGCCCGGCGGAACCTGCGCCCGGGTCTTCACCGGAGGACCCGTGCCCCACGGGGCCGACAGGATCGTGGTCCAGGAGATTGTGGGCCGCGACGGAGACATGGCACTGTTCGAGGTCACACCCGGACCGGGGAACCACATCCGCTCGGCTGGCTCCGATTTTCAGTCCGGCGATACCCTGCTTCCAGCCGGGACCGTTCTCGGCTTTCGCGCCATGGTCGCCGCCGCCGCGGCAGATGTCGCCAACCTGTCGGTCGTGCGCCGGCCGCGCATCGTCATCCTCGGCACCGGTGATGAACTGGCGGAGCCGGGACAGGCGCTCGAGACGCCCGGTAGCATTCCGGAAAGCGTCTCGTTCGGCGTCGCCGCCCTGGCGCGGCAATGCGGCGGCGAGGTGATTGATCGTCGCCGCCTGACCGACACGCCCGAGACCCTTGAGGCCGCCGCTCGCCTTGCCCTCAGCGAGGCCGATCTGGTGGTGGTCACGGGCGGCGCGTCCGTCGGCGAGAAGGACTACGCCCGCTCGATGTTCGCCCCCTTCGGGCTGGAACTGATCTTCTCCAAGGTGGCCATCAAGCCCGGCAAGCCGGTCTGGTTCGGGCGGGCAGGCGGTGCCCTGATCCTGGGTCTGCCCGGGAATCCGACGTCGGCGCTGGTGACGGCCCGCCTGTTCATGGCACCGTTGGTCGCGGGTCTGGCGGGAAGAGATCCTGCCGCGCTGCTGAGCTGGCGGGACATGACCCTGAGCGCGCCGCTAAAGGCCTGTGGAGATCGGGAGACCTTTGAACGCGGCCGTCTGGTCGGAGGCGGCGTCGCGGGACTGGCTGTCCAGGATTCCGCGACCCAGATGGCCCTGGCGACAGCCGATGTGCTGATCCGGCGTCGCGCCGGCGCTGCAGCCCTCAGCGCTGGCGACAGCGCCCTCGTTCTGGACTTCTGAACCGGCTCAGAGGCAGCGCTGGAACAGGATGTTGTTCTCTAGGTGGACATGCTCGCGCAGGTCCATGTCCAGCTTGCTGCATCCGGCATACAGGGCCCGCCAGGTAGCGCAGGCGCCTTCCGGCGCGACGAAGTCGTCGGTCAGCTCCGCCATAAAGGCGAGCAACGCCCCCAGATCCTCATGGTCCTGCATCATCCGGGCGATCGGATCACGCAGAACCTGACCCATGCCCCTGATCATGGCGGGAAACAGAACCGCCTCTTCCTTGTGCTGATGGTCTTCGAGGTCCTCGAACATGTCGGAGAGCAGGTTGGCGAGCCCGTGCGGACAGTCGGTCCTGTCCTGGTGAACCGACTCAACGCGCCGGGCCAATGCGATGACCGCGGGGAATTCGCGCCGGTGCACCTTGTGATAACGCTCAATGATGTGGGCGATCAGATCAGCGGTCTCGGCGGGCGCATGGACCCCCGGGGTTTCCAGGGCGTGGAGTTCCGCCTCAAGGGCCGCCAGGTCCAGGCCGCGGCTTTCCGCTTCCTTCGCGAGCAAGGTATCGCCCTTACAGCAGAAATCGATCTTGTGGCGGCGAAAGACCGCGGTGGCTGCGGGCAGGATGACGGCGATCTCGCCGACAGATAGGTGTTCAAGCGCCATGATCGGGGGTGACCTCTCCGGTTCGCGCTTCGCATTCACGGGCACGACGAAGCGTCTTCCTAGACCGCCGGCGCCGACCGTCGCTTGACGTCAATCAAGCCTCCCGTTGATGGCGGTCCGTGTCCGCGACACCCCCGGAAGCCTTCCCGACGCCGCACGGAATCACCGAGTCTGACCCTCCGCTTTTCGAGGAGTGCAGACATGGCGTTCGACAGTCCGCTGGCCGGTGAGATCTGGAGCAGCAAATATCGTTTCCGGCCTCAGGACGGGCCGGGAGACGCGACCGTCGAGGCCACGTGGGACCGGGTCGCCACCGCCCTCGCCGAAGCCGAACCGGCGAAGTCACGTGGTCGCTGGCGCGCGCGGTTCCGGGAGGCCCTCGAAGGCTATCGCTTCCTGCCCGCTGGGCGAATTCTCGCCGGAGCCGGCACAGGCCGCGCGGTGACCCTGTTCAACTGTTTTGTCATGGGGACCGTCCCTGACGATCTCGACGGCATCTTCCAGCATCTGCGGGAGGCGGCGGTCACCATGCAGCAGGGCGGCGGCGTGGGCATGGACTTCTCCACGGTTCGGCCCTCAGGCGCGCCGGTTCGTGGAGTCGGCGCGGAGGCCTCGGGCCCGCTCAGCTTCATGGACGTCTGGGACTCCATGTGCCGCACGATCATGTCAGCGGGTCAGAGACGCGGGGCGATGATGGGTTGCCTCCGGATTGACCATCCCGACAGCGAGGCCTTCATCGACGCCAAACGGAACGCGGTCCGCTTCCGCAATTTCAATCTCTCGGTCCTGGTCCCTGATGCCTTCATGAGCGCCCTGGACGCCGACGCGGACTGGCCCCTGGTGTTCAACGGCGAGGTCCGGCGCACAGTCCGGGCGGCGGACCTGTGGAACCGCCTGATGCAGGCCACCTACGACGCAGCCGAACCGGGTGTGATCTTTATCGACCGGGTCAACGCCGCCAACAATCTGGCCCATTGCGAGGTGATCTCGGCCTCCAATCCCTGCGGAGAACAGATGCTGCCGCCCTATGGGGCCTGTTTGCTGGGGTCGATCAATCTCGCTCGTCTCGTCTCCGCGCCGTTCGAATCCGGCGCGGCCATGGACGAGGTGGAGCTGGCGGCGCTCACCCGCACAGCCGTGCGGATGCTGGACAATGTCATCGACATCTCACGCTTCCCCCTGCCGGCCCAGGAAGCGGAAGCCCAAGCCAAGCGCCGCCTCGGCCTCGGCGTGACGGGGTTGGCCGACGCGCTGATCTTCTGCGGGGCCCGATATGGCGAGGACCGGGCCGTCGCCCTCACCGAACAATGGCTGGGCCTGATCCGGCGTGAGGCCTATCGCGCCTCGGCGGAATTGGCCGCCGAAAAGGGCGCCTTCCCCCTCTACGATCCAGCCATGCTTGAGCGGCCCAACCTGGCCAGCCTCGACCCCGAGACCCGCGAACTGATCGTGCGCCACGGTTTGAGAAACGGTTGTCTGACCTCGATCGCCCCGACCGGCACAACCTCTCTGCTGGCCGGGAACGTCTCGTCCGGCATCGAGCCGGTGTTCGCCTTCGCCTATACCCGCAAGGTGTTGCAGCCGGACGGCAGCAAGCGCGAGGAGGCGGTCGAGGACTACGCCCTAGCGCTCTGGAAGCGGCTCAAGGGGGCGGACGCCCCACTGGAAAACGCGCCGGGCGACGCCTTCGTCAGCGCCCAGACCCTGACCCCCGAGCATCACCTGCGGATGCAATCGGCGGCCCAGGCCCAGATCGACAGCTCCATCTCCAAGACCATCAACTGCCCGGAAGACATCGCCTTCGACGCCTTCTCCGACGTCTATCGCGAGGGCTACCGTCTCGGCTGCAAGGGCCTGACCACCTATCGGCCCAACGCCATCACCGGCTCGGTACTCAGCGTCGAACCCACACCCACGCTTGCCCCGGTCCCGGCAGAACCTGTCCTTACGCCCAGGCCGGCGCGGCTCGAGGGCGCGACCTACAAGGTGCGTTGGCCGCTGGACCCGCACGCGGTCTATGTGACCATCAACGATTCCGGCGAGGAGGATGGGGGCGAGCGTCGTCCGATGGAGATCTTCGTCAACTCCAAGAACATGGCCCACTACGCCTGGACGGTCGCCCTGACCCGGATGGTCTCGGCCGTCTTCCGGCGCGGCGGCGACGTCTCCTTCGTGGCGGATGAACTGAAGGCGGTGTTCGACCCCGGCGGCGGCGCCTGGATGGAGGGGCGCTATACGCCGTCCCTCCCTGCGGCCATCGGCGCGGTGATCGAGCGTCACATGGCCCTCTCGGCCGGCGGCGCTGCCACGGCTGCGCCCGATCCGGTGCCCGGGTCCGCGACCGTGGCCGCGACTTTGGCAGTCCACGCCCCCTCGTCTTGTCCGCGATGCGGCACGCCGGGCCTGGTCCGCAAGGAAGGCTGCGACAGCTGCCTGGACTGCGGCTATTCCCGATGCGGATAGCCCCGCTACGGTTCTCGTCGCCCACCCGTCGCTGGAGCGAACTGATGTATCGGGCGCGGAGACCCGTCGAGACCCTGCTGACAGCCTCGCTTCGAGGGGTCGCCCGCCGCAAGCCCGAGGCGTTCGAGCGGCTCGGACCTGTCCGCCATGCCACTATCCGGATCAGCCCCGCCGACCTGCCCGTCGCCTTCGAAATGCGGCCGGACGGCGTCGCCGGTTCCATCCGGGTGGTGCGGCCGGACTCGGATGACGGCGCCGCTTCAGCTCGGATCAGCGGCCCCCTGCTGACTCTTCTGGCTCTCTTCGACGGGCGCGGGGACGCCGATGGAGCCTTTTTTCAGCGGCGCATCGATATCGACGGAGACACCGCCGCCATCCTCGCTCTGCACAATGCGCTTGAAGCCTCGGAGTTGACGATGGCTGACATCCTCGGACTGCCGCGCGGGCTCGATCCGATGTTGCAGACGGTGTTGTCCGTCATCGGGCGCTGGCGTCAGGCCGAGGTACGGCCGTGACCGGCGCGCTGGAGCTGGTGTGCCCTGCCGGCTCACCCGCCATGCTGAAGGCCGCAATCGATGCCGGGGCGGACAGCGTCTACTGCGGCTTCCGCGATGAGACCAACGCGCGCAATTTCCCGGGCCTGAACTTCTCCCCCGAGGAGTTGCGGGCAGCGACCAACTGGGCGCACGAACGCGGCGCCCGTGTTCTGCTGGCGCTGAACACCTTCGCCCGGGCCGACGCAACTGATCTCTGGCGACGCTCCGCCGACGCCGCCGCAGCCGCGGGCGTGGACGCCGTGATCGCCGCCGATCTCGCTGTGCTGTCGCATATGCGCGCCAACCATCCAGACACCCGGCTTCACCTGTCGGTCCAGGCGGCGGCGGGCACCCCTGAGGCGATCGCCTTCTACGCTCGCGAATACGGTGTGAAACGGGTGGTTCTGCCCCGCGTCCTCAGCGTCGAGGAGATCCGGAGCCTGACCCCGGAAATACCCGTCGAGACCGAGGCCTTCGTCTATGGCGGCCTGTGCGTGATGGCGGAAGGCCGCTGCGCCCTGTCGTCCTATGCC
>JAIESL010000104.1 GCA_019746095.1 Caulobacteraceae bacterium | reverse complement strand
GCTCACCGGCTATCGCGCGACATCGCATTGGGTGACGCGCGAGCTTCTCGCTCACGCCGGCGCCATCCCTGTCGATGAGCGGGTGGTGATCGACCGCAATCGGGTGACGGGCGCCGGCGTCAGCGCCGGCCTCGACATGGGCCTTGCCATGGTCGCCAAGATGCGCGGCGACGAATACGCCAAGGCCTGCCAGCTCCTCGCTGAATATGATCCGAAGCCGCCCTTCTCTGCCGGATCCCCGGCAGGTGCAGGTCCAGCCACGACCAAGCTCATGGAGGAGATGTTCGTCGGGTTCCGGCAGAAGGTTGCCACCCTCCTGAAAGATCGGAGGCGCGGATGACAACCGATCGCATCAGCAGAGGCCTCCGCATCACCCGGATGGTGCTGTGGGCAACGGTCGGTGTGGCTGTCACCGGTCTCGGGCTTCTGCTCTGGCAGCACCGCGAGGCGCCCGTGTCAGGGCTGATCGCGCAAAGCTACGGCGCCATTGGCGGGCCTTTTGAACTCACCGATGAGACCGGCCAGCGGTTCCCCTCGTCCCGGCTCGACGGCAAGCCCTTCGCCATCTTCTTTGGCTTCACGCAGTGTCCCGACGTCTGTCCCACCAGCATGCTGGAGATGACCCGCGTCATGAACGATGTGGGGGAGATGGCGCGGGATTTCCGGGTCTATTTCGTATCCGTCGACCCGGAGCGCGACACACCCGAGCTGCTGAAGGACTACACCGACTCCTTCGATCCCCGGATCATCGGGCTGACAGGAACCGCCGACGAAATCGCGGCCGTGACCCGTGCCTATCGCGCCTTCTATCGCAAGGTCCCGACGCAGAATGGCTACACGATGGACCATACGGCCAGCGTCTATCTGATGAACCGGACCGGGCATCTGACGTCCGTCATTTCCTACGGAGAGAACCACGCCGCAGCCGTCGACAAGCTCCGCCGCCTGATCCTGACGAACTGAACCCGCATACCAGTGCTCCAGTCCGGTAACGACCATTCCCCGGCCGTTGGACCACGACCCGCTGATCTCCATCGCATTCTATCGCCGGCGGTCTCGCCGAACCGAGAGTTCCATTACCCTTTTGAGGACCTTGCCATGCCAAACGTTTCCACTAGCCCGTGTGGCTCGCTTCTGCCTCTGGTGACACTTCGTCTGAACTCGACCGCCAGTGATTGTCCGTCCGGTTCATTCGACTCGAACGCCGACGGAACAGTGAAACGATCCACCAGGCCGCTGATCGCCGGCCTTCTCGCAACGTCGATTCTCACGACCACGGCGTTCGCACAGCAGGCGTCCCAGTCGCGCGACCTCCTGTTCGTCGGCGCGAAGGACGCGCTGGTGACCTATGATCTCGCGACCGGTGCCGAGGTGGCCCGCGTGCCGCAGTCGGCCGACACGACCGATATTGCGGTCACCGCTGATGGTCTGGTCCTGGCCAATCACCGTGGCGTTACCTCCGGCAACGGCATCATTGCAGTCGACGGCCGCACCGGGCAGGAGATCACGCGCTTTCCTGCCTCGACGCTTGGTGGCGTTCGCCCCGTTCATGCGTACCTGACGCCGCCCTACAGCGGCAGGCAGTTCTTTGTCAGCGTCACAGACGGAAATGCCGGCGCGACGATGCGCGGTGCTGAAGCGACGGATAGCGCGTTGACCGCCATCGACGTAACGCCTGGCTCGCCGACGCGGCTTACCGTTGTCGGCGAGGTGCGCAAAGGGAATGGTCATTCCAAGCTGGCTTTCTCGCCAACATCAGGCCGCTTCACCGCGTCCAACATTGCAGACTGTGACGAGGTGATTGGCGTTTACGAGATCAACGGACGCGGGCAGATGACGCGGGTCGCGGCAATCGATGCAACGCAACTCGGGTTCGACGGCTCTTCGCGAGAGAAGACCTGCGACGCGACCGGCCGAGAGGGCGTACGGCTTTCGCCTCATGGCGCAACCACAGCGCCAGTCAATGGCCGCCATTTTCACAATCTCAATGGTACCGGACAATTCGTCTGGGTGGACGCTGACCTTGCCGAACCCCGCATCGGCGTGATTTCAACCCGCGGGGGCTCAGGGGGAGCCAACATGACAGCCCACCTTTCCGGGCGCGCTGTCTATGGTGCCCAGTTCACGCCCCGAGAAGGCGGACAAGGCGCCCGCGTTGGCGCAGCCTGTCAGATTGGCCAAGTCGTTGTGATCGACCCGGTGGCTGGCGTGACCACGTCGCAGGTGCCCGTGAAGCTCGACGGACCCGATTGCACGCGCTCGCTGGCCGGCACCGACGAAGCGCTGGTGCGGCCGGCGTTCAGCGCATTGTCCGGCGATGGCCGCACCCTCTTCCTGACCCTCGGAACGATGGGCGGCGCATCACCGCAGCAGACCAGCGAAGCGCGTTCACGCAAGCTCGTCATGTTCGATGTCTCTGATCAGGCAAACCCACGTCAGCTACCATCGCTCGACATTGGTGCTGCCAATGGCCACCGTGACTACGCCATCACCGGCGACGGGCGGTTCCTGCTCGTGCCGTCGAACCGTGAACACAGCGTCGCGGTCGTCGACATGATCGAACGCCGCATCGCGCGCACGATCAGGGTCGCAGAAGAGCCTAACCGCGTGGCCAGTTTCGGCAGCGCCGGCCCGTCTAAGCCAAATGGGCCGGTTCCGCCGGTCAGCATGAACTGATCGCCTGCACTCCTGTCCTGGCCAACTGCCATGACTGGGAGACCCATAACCCCTGAAGGACCTTGCCATGTTGAAAATCATGGGTGTTTCACGTCGCTCCGTTTTGCCCGCGGCCGCCCTATCCTTCGTCCTCACAGTTGGCCCCGCCGGGGCCTGCGACCCGGAGGATATGTGGGCGGAGATGCGAGCGACCTGCGTGGACTTCGTCACGACGACCAGTCAGATGGCCTTGCCGGTCCACGCGCACCTCGACCGAGCCGAGAAGGATGAACTCGGCCGGCTCACCACGGCGGCGCTCAAGGGTTGCGAGGGCCAGAGCTTCACGGCGGCGGCTCAAGAGACGGCACGTCTCGGTGTGCTCATCGGTCGCCTTGAAGCGCGGCACGGCCTCGCCAAAACCACCAACTGATCCTTTATCCAGAGGAGACCCTGACCATGGACCGCCGTTCCTTCTGTCTCGGCAGCCTATCGCTGGTCGCAGCGAGCCCTGTCTCGGCTCATCACGACGTCAAGCTTGGCGCGCTGACCATCAACCATACCTGGACCCGTGCGACCCCGGGTGGCGCGCGGGTCGGTGGCGGCTACATGCGCATCCGGAACGACGGGTCTGTCGCCGACCGTCTCATCGGCGGGACGATGGAGGCCGCGGGCCGCGTCGAGATCCACGAGATGGCGGTCGTTGACGGGATCATGCGCATGCGCGAACTCGCCACCGGGCTCGAGATCCCCGCTCTCGGTAGCGTCGAACTGCGACCGGGCGGCTATCACGTGATGTTCCTTGATCTCACCCGGCCGCTTCGCCAGGGCGACAAGCTCAAGGGGACGCTTCGCTTCGCCAATGCCGGTGTCGCCAATGTCGAGTACGAGGTCGGCGCGCTCGGTGCGGGACCGGACGGGCACACCCATCGGCATTGACTGCTGTGTTGATGCCTCTGCCGCCGCGTCGTTCGCGCCAGTGGCGGCATTCCCTGGATCAATCCTGCAACCAACCCCTGTTTCAACCACAGAGTCCATGATGCGCCTCTTCTCTTCCGCCCTGCTCGCAGCGGCTATCCTCGCTGGCCCCTCGCTGGCGTCGGCCAATGATCGCCAGCCGGTTGCCATCCGCTTCGCCGGTGAGTTTGCCGGCAAGCCGTTCTCCTGCTCCGAACGTTTTTCCGGCATCGGGACGACCAACTCGACGGTGAGCGTCACCGACTATCGCCTCTACGTGTCGGAGGTTGCCCTCCTGCGAGCCGATGGCTCAGCCGTCTTTGTCGATCTGGATCAGGACGGGCGGTGGCAGCACCAGAACGTCGCGCTCCTCGACTTCGAGAACGGGCAAGGCGCCTGCGTCAACGGCACGGCCGCGACCAACGACACGGTGCGTGGCTCTGTTCCGCGGGGCGACTATGTCGGACTGGTCCTGACAGTGGGCGTGCCTTTCGCGCTGAACCACGCCGATCCGACTCTGGCGCCCTCGCCGCTCAATCTGACAGGCATGTTCTGGAATTGGCAGGTTGGCTACAAGTTCATCAAGGTCGACCTGTCGACGGCTGGCCAGCCGGCCCGACAGGCCCAGTCGGGGGGCAGCCATGGCGGGAGCGCCGCCGAGCCGGCGCCGTCCGGCTGGTCGCTCCATCTCGGGTCCACAATGTGCCCTGCGGCATCACGGACCCAGGCACCGGCCCAGTGCGCCAACGCCAACCGGATCGCGGTGCGGTTCGCCCGTTTCGACGCTGGCCGGAACGTCGTCGTCATTGATCCTGCCCGCGTTCTCGCCAAGGCCAATGTTGATGCCAATGCGCCGGAGAGCCCGGCCGGTTGCATGTCCTTCCCCAATGACCCGGATTGCATGACCGTGATGCCTGCCATGGGCCTTTCCTATGGCGGTCAGCCGGCAGGTCCGCAGGAGTTGCTGTCGATCCGCTAGAGACGATCGACCATTAGCCCAGAGCGCTCGCCCGTCACGCCATCTCGTCACCGCCATGCTCACTTTCCTGATCACTTCGGCCCAGCAGTTTCTGTCAGGTGCGCCACGCCGCGTCAGCAGGCAGGGTTGGCTCGGGACTGTCTTGGTCGTGGCGTTGGCGGGCGGCGCTGTGGTGCGGGCAGCCGCACCCTCTTATGTGTTCCGTTGGGATATTCCCGCCTGGCTGCCCCCGCCGCCCGTGCCTGCCGACAACCCGATGTCGGATGCGAAAGTCCTTCTGGGACGCCATCTCTTCTATGATGCGAGGCTATCGCGGGACGGCACTCTCGCCTGTGTCTCATGTCATCTGCCCTCGCATGGGTTCGCCGATCGCCGACCGCTGGCGGTCGGCGTGGACGGCCAGCGCGCAAGCCGGAACGCCATGGGGCTTGCCAATGTCGGCTACCTGCCCGTTCTGACCTGGTCGAACCCGAACCTGACGAGCCTCGAGTTCCAGTCGCTCATCCCGATCTTCGGCACGCATCCGGAGGAGATGGGCATGGCAGGGCGAGAGGAGGCCCTGTTTGCCACCCTATCGGCCGATCCAACCTATCGCCGGCTGTTCGGCGAGGCCTTCCCGGAACGTGGCGGCGAGATCAACCTGTTCACGCTGACGCGGGCGCTTGGCGCCTTCCAGCGGACCCTGATCTCGGCCTCAAGTCCCTACGACCGCTACAAGTATGGCCGAGACGATAGCGCCATCTCGGACGCCGCCAAGCGCGGCGAGAACCTGTTCTTCGACCACCGGCTCGAATGCTACCACTGCCACTCCGGGTTCAATTTCACCAACACCTGGCAGTCCTCGCGGATGCCGTTTCCGGAGATCGGCTTTCACAACAACGGCCTCTACAACATCGACGGGAATGGCGCCTATCCGAAAGGCGCCCCGGGCCTCATCGAGCACACGGGCAAGGCGGAGGATATGGGTCGGTTCCGCACCCCCTCGTTGCGCAATGTCGAGTTGACCGCGCCCTATATGCATGACGGCTCGATCGCGACCTTGGAGGAGGTCATTCGGCACTACGAGGCCGGCGGGCGGCGCATTCACGCCGGACCCCATGCCGGCATCGGCTTCCACAATCCCTTCAAGGATTTCCTCATCCAGGGATTTCGCCTCAGCGACGAAGAACGAGCCGACCTCATCGCCTTCCTCAAGAGCCTGACCGACCGACGGTTCGTTGAGAACCCGGCCTTTGCCGATCCCTGGCCGGCCGGACATGACGCAACACGGCAGCGACGGATGTCGCCCGAATAAGCAACCGGCCGGGCCGCCTCGGTGCCTGCCCAACTCTTCGGCTTGACCTCTCAGGCCGCGAACCACACCCTGACCGCAAACCACGGAGCTTCCGATGCTGTCTCGCCGTATCGTTGTGGGTGCTTTTGCGGCCCTCTCACTCTCCGCCCATGCGCTCGCCCATCCCCACAACGTCCTCACGAACGAGCAGCATGGCGACATTGAACGTCAGATCATGGCGTTTCGGGCGGCGCTGAAGGATGCAGTGGTGGCGCGTGACGCCGCGCGGTTGAAGGGCATGTATGCCGAAAGCTTCACCCATACCCACGGATCCGGAAAGGTGGATGGGCGTGATGCGCGGATCGTGTCGCTCCTGACGGATGATCCGACGATCGAAATGGCCTCGGCGAGCGAATTATCCCTTCGCGTACACGGGCCCGATATGGTCGTCCTCACCGGCAAGAGCCCGATCCGCAACACCCGGGAGAACCGCGACTACGATTTCCGTTGGGTGCAGGTCTACAGCCGCGCGAGCGGCGAGTGGCAACTGGTGGTCAGCCAGGCGACGCGCCTGCCCACCACGTCCTGATCTCAGAAGGTCTTGGCCTTTCAAAAGACGGACCGTGCTTCATCGGGCATGAGATGATGCGGCCGAGCCGAGACCTGACACTCGTATGACGGATGGCAACGCACTGGGCGGCCATGCAACGTCTGCTAAGAGCCAGCGCCACAACGTCCGCAGCAGAGGCGCGAAGGTGCCGCAGGACGCCAACCGCTTATCGGCCCCAAGCGGAAATTGGGAATGTCCGCTCTGGGCTCAGGCGGCGTCGTCAGAAAGCGAGACAACTGGCCTCCGGCAAAACCGGGGCGGTTCATTGCGAGGCCGTTAGATTGTCACTTGCGCCGCGGGGCAGGGCAATCTGGATATGCCCGTCGTGGAGCTGCTTAGTCTGTCCGGCCAGACAGTCTTGGCAGATCAGCCCCAAGTGCGCCGAAAACCATCTCAAGGTGACCTTCAAGAAGTGCCTCGCGCGGCACGGGA
>JAIESL010000124.1 GCA_019746095.1 Caulobacteraceae bacterium | reverse complement strand
TCCGCTAAACCCGGAAGGCCGAAGGCCAGCAACACAGAGCCGCCGGTCCCCGAAAGGGGGCCGGCGGTTTTGCTTTGGGCGCTTGATCTGAAACCCCGGGGCGGCGACGGTCGTATCTCAGACACGGCGCGGGCCCCGTCGCGCCGCCGGAGACTCCATTCATGCCCCGCCGCGCCGCCTTCAGCCTCCTTGCCCTCGTCCTCGCCGCCGGCTCGTCGGGCACGCCGGCCGAGAGCGCGCCCACCGGGCCCCAGGCCCGTGACAGCGGCCGACGCGAGGTTGCGGTTTTCGCCGGCGGTTGTTTCTGGTCGGTCGAGGCCAATTTCGAGCAGATGCCCGGTGTGGTCGCGGCCGTGTCGGGTTTCGCCGGCGGGCGGGTCGCCAACCCGACCTATGACCAGGTGGTCCGTGGCGGAACCGGCCACCTCGAGGCCGTGCAGGTGACCTATGACCCTGCCCGCATCACCTACCGGCAACTGGTCGACCGGTTCTGGCGGACCATCGACCCGACGGACCCTGACGGCCAGTTCTGCGATCAGGGCGAATCCTATGCCACCGCTGTCTTCGCCAGCGCCGCCCAGAGGCCCGTGGCCGAGGCGTCGCGTCGCGCCGCCGTGGCGCAGATCGGGGCTGCCCGCTTCGTCACGCCCGTCCGGGATGCCGCGCGCTTCTGGCCTGCCGAGGCCTACCACCAGGACTTCGCCCGGCTGAACCCGGTCCGCTATGCCGGCTACAGCCGGTTCTGCGGACGTGGGGCCCGGCTGCGCGCCGTCTGGGGGACTTGATTCACCCGTTCGGGGATGTTGTCCGAAGCCGGATGAAATACAGCCGCCAGGCCCTCGGCCGGGCAGAATGGAATTGTCCACAGATCCGCGGCTGGAACGGGTGTGTCTCTGACGCCACCCGTCCCGACTGTCATATCAGTGTCACACGACTGTCGTCCCACTTTCCGATGGCACGCCTAGAGGGGGCGGGAGATTAGCCGGCTGCCGCCGGTCGCCGGGCGTATGCGCCCTTCTTCATCGGGGATGAATGACAATGACGAACCGCAAACGCGTGTTCTGGGCAACGACCGCCCTGTTTACCGGCCTTCTGGTTGCCGGGGCTGCTTCGGCCCAATCGACCGGTACGACGGCGGCTGAAGCCACTGCCGAACTCGATGCGGTCGTGGTGACCGGCGTCCGTGGTCCGCGCGAAGTCGGCGGTGCCGTGGCGCAGAACGTCGACAAGACCCGTTCGACCATCAACCAGGAACTGATCGCCCGCCAGAACCCCGGCCAGACGATCCTGCAGTCGCTGAACCTGGTCCCCGGCCTGAACTTCACCAACTCGGACCCGTACGGCAACTCGGGCGGCAACATCCGCCTGCGCGGCTTCGACGGCAACCGCGTCGGTCTGGCGTTCGACGGCGTGCCGCTGAACGACACCGGCAACTACGCGACCTTCACCAACCAGCAGCTGGACCCGGAACTGATCGAGCGCGCCTCGGTCAACCAGGGCACGACCGACGTCGACAGCCCGACGGCTGCGGCCATCGGCGGCATCATCAACTACGTCAGCGCCCGTCCGTACGAAGAAGCCGGTGTGACGTTCAACAGCTCGATCGGCGAGTTCAACTACGGCCGCGTCTACTTCCGCGCCGACTCGGGTGCCTTCGGCCCCTGGGACACGACCGCCTATGTGACCGCGTCGCGCACCGAGTACGACAAGTTCAAGGGCCCCGGCTCCCTCGAGAAGACCCAGCTCAACGGCAAGCTCTTCCAGGACCTGGGCGATGGCGACTTCGCCTCGCTGGCCTTCAACTACAACCGCAACCGCAACAATTTCTACAACAACTTCATCAACCTGGCCCAGTTCAACGCGGGCGGCCCGTTCCTTGAGAACGACCAGGCCTGCTTCCGCCCGGCCGGTGTCAACGGCACCATCCAGAACGAGAGCACCGGCTCGACCTTCGTCCGCTCGGACGGCACCCTCGGCACCGGCAGCTGCACCAACTACTACGGCCTGCGCATCAACCCGTCCGACACGGGCAACATCCGCGGCAACTTCAGCTACGGCCTGACCGACAACCTGCGCCTCACGATCGACCCCTCCTTCCAGTATGTGATGGCCAACGGTGGTGGCTTCACCCTGGTCCAGGAGCGTGATGACCGTCTGGACCGCAACAACCTGAACAACGCGACGGCCTGCCTCGCCGGCTCCAACCTGAACGGCGGCCTGGACCTGAACGGCGACGGCGACAGCTGCGACAACGTCGGCCTCTACACCCCGTCGAACACCAACACCCGCCGCTATGGCCTGCTGGCCTCGCTGATCTGGGACCTGGACGACAACAACCGCGTCCGCATGTCCTACACCAATGACTACGGCCGTCACCGCCAGACCGGCGAAGCCACCCGCTTCGACTTCGCCTCCGAGCCGATCGAAGCCTTCGGCGGCAAGCAGGGCTGGGGCAGCTCCGCTGACCGTGTGGTCGGCAGCGACGGTTCCTTCTTCCGCTCGCGGGACCGCTTCTCGCTGGCCATCCTGAACCAGATCTCGCTGGACTACCGCGGCCAGTTCTTCGACGACGCCCTGACCGTCTCGCTCGGTGTGCGGGCTCCCCAGTTCAAGCGCGAGCTGAACCAGAACTGCTTCACCCAGAACGGCACCTCGACCGTCCTGTGCACCACCCAGCCCATCTCCGCGACCCTGGCCAACGGCAACGTGCAGTTCGCGGGCAACACCAACCAGTACGTCGCGCCCTATGCCTCGGAGTTCACCTACGAGGACGTCCTGCCGAACGCCTCGATTGGCTTCCGCTTCGGTGAGAGCAGCATCTATGCCAGCTACTCCGAGCAGATCGCTGTGCCGCGGACCGACAACCTCTACACCGCCTTCCGCAACCCGACGGCGACCACCCTGCAGCCGATCGCGCTGAACGACGTGGACCCCGAGTTCACCAAGAACTACGAAATCGGCTACCGCTTCACCAACTCTGACATCGTCGCCTCGATCGCGGCCTATCAGAACCAGTACAGCAACCGCGTCGTCACCACCCTTGACAACGACCCGACGTCGGAAACCTTCAACACCACCATCGACCGCAACATCGGTGAAGTGGAATCGTTTGGTGTCGAAGGCTCGATCGGCTGGGCCGTGACCGACACCTTCTCCCTCTATGGTTCGGCGACCTATACCAACGCCGAGCTGCAGGAAAACCAGATCGTCGGCGTCTTCACCTGCCCGGCCGTCTCCCCGACGCCCCCGGCCGCCGGTGCCGGCTGCGTGCCGCTGACCCGCGACACCCTGGTCATCCAGACCAAGGGCAAGTCGGTCGTCGAGACTCCGGAATGGATGGCCACCCTCCGCGCCGACTGGCAGGTTTCGCAAGACCTGTCGCTGGGCCTGCAGGGCAAGTTCGTCGACGAGCGCTTCACCACCGACGTCAATGACGAGAGCGTCCCGGCCTATACGGTTGTCGATTTCGACGCCCGCTATGACCTGACCAGCACCTTCGGCATCCGTAACGCCTATGTGCAGGTGAACGTCAGCAACCTGCTGGACGAACAATATCCGATCAACATCTCGTCGGGCACCAACGCCCTGCTGATCGCTGATGTGAACACCGGACCGGGCGTCAACAGCCGCTCGGGCTCGCCGCGGACCTTCGGCCTCGGCGCTCCGCGCACGGCCGTGATCACCCTGGGTGTCCGTTTCTAGACCCCAGGTTCCGCAAGGACACTGAAGGAGGGGCGGTCCGGCAACGGGCCGCCCCTTTGCTTTGGTCCCGGCCCGGTCGGGATCCGCCTCCGGGTCCGGGCGGATGAGTTGAAGTCCGGGGCCGGCGCGTCTATCTGGCGCGGCTGGCTTTCGCCGTTCAGGATCCTCTGTCTCATGACCATGCCCATCCCCGCCGAATGGTCGCCACACCGCGCCATGTGGGTCGGCTGGCCCAGCCACGGCGAGCTGTGGGAGGACAATCTCGAACCGGCCCGGGCCGAGGTCGAGGCCCTGGTCCGCGCCCTGGCCGGACCGGGCCGCGAGACGGTCAGGCTGATGGTCGGCAAGCCTGAGGCCCTGGACGACGCCCGTGACCGTTTCGCCGGGGTCGCGAACGTCGAGATCGTGGACGGCCGCTTCGGCGACATCTGGCTGCGCGACACCGGGCCGATCTTCGGGGCGGGTTCGGCGAGGGCCGCCGCCTTCCGCTTCAACGGCTGGGGCGGGAAATATTCGCTCGAGCATGACGACACGGTCGCGGACCAGATCGGCGCGGCCTCCGGCGTGGCGCTGGACCGTCATGCCTTCATTCTGGAAGGCGGCGCGCTGGATCATGACGGGCAGGGGACCATCGTCACCACCCGCCAGTGCCTGCTGAACCCGAACCGCAATCCCGGCTGGACCGAGGTGGAGGCCGAGGCCGCGCTGACGGCGTCACTGGGCGCGCGCAAGGTGCTGTGGCTCGGCGACGGCCTGCTGAACGACCACACCGATGGCCATGTCGACAATCTGGCGCGCTTCGTCGCTCCGGGGGTGATCGCCTGCCCGATCGCCTGGGGCCGGAACGATCCGAACGATGAGGTCTATGACGCCATTGCCCGGGCCTTGTCGGGCATGACTGACGCGACCGGTACGCCGCTGAAACTGCTGCGCCTGCCGTCACCCGGCTTCATCGGCGATGAGGATGAGAAGCCCATCCCCGCCAGCCACATGAATTTCCTCATCGCCAACGGCGCCGTGGTCGTGCCGGATTACGGCAATGCGCGGGCCGTCGACCTGGTGTGTCAGGGGCTGAAGACCGTCTTCCCCGGGCGTGAGATCATCCCCCTGTCCTCCATCGCCATTCTCAGCGGCGGTGGATCCTTCCACTGCATCTCCCAGCAGGAGCCTGCCTGATGGCCCGCACGATCTCCGTCGCCGCCCTGCAGACCTCCTACGGCGAGGACCTGCGGGCCAACATCGACAAGACCATCGCCCTGGTTCGAGACGCCGCCGCGAAAGGCGCACAGGTCATCCTGCCCAGCGAGCTCTTCCAGGGCCCCTATTTCTGCGTCTCGCAGGAGGAGCGCTGGTTCGCGACCGCCCATCCCTGGCGCGAGCATCCGTGCGTGACCGCGCTCCAGCCTGTGGCGGCTGAACTCGGCGTCGCCATCCCGGTCTCGATCTTCGAGCGCGAGGGGCCGCACTATTTCAACTCCATGGTCATGGTGGACGCCGACGGATCGGCGCTCGGCGTCTATCGCAAGAGCCACATCCCCGACGGCCCCGGCTATCAGGAGAAATACTATTTCCGGCCCGGCGACACCGGCTTCAAGGTCTGGAACACGCGCCACGGCCGGATCGGCGTCGGCATCTGCTGGGACCAGTGGTACCCGGAGACGGCGCGGGCGATGATGCTGCAGGGGGCCGAGGTGCTGATGTATCCGACCGCCATCGGCTCGGAACCGCACGACAAGGAACTGGACACGGCCGAGCCCTGGCGCCGCGCCATGCAGGGCCATGCGGTGTCGAACGTCGTGCCGGTGATCGGTGCCAACCGGATCGGCCATGAACAGGTCAATGAGGCCGGGCAGGTTTTCTACGGCTCGTCCTTCATCGCCGACCATCGCGGCGATCTGGTGGAGAGCTTCAGTCGGGAGGAGGAGGGGGCGCTGGTGCACACCTTCGACCTCGACTTCATCGACCGCCACCGCGCCGCCTGGGGCTTCTTCCGCGACCGGCGCACCGACCTTTACGGCTCCCTGGTTAGCCCGCGGCCGGCCTGACCGGCACCGGAGCGCTCCACTGTCGCAGGGCGCGGCGTTCGGCGGCGCAGGATGGATGGGTCAGTCCCTCGGCGCGGGCGGCGGCAACCTCTGCCCGGGCAGCCTCCAGCTCGACCTTGAACTCCGGCTGTGCGGATACCCGGGTAAACAGCCTGATGCCGTCATCGATCCCCGCTTCGATGTCCGAGGCCCGGTTGACCCTGCAGACGGCCCGACTCCAGGCGATCTCCCGCCCCATGCGGCGTGCGGCCTCGGCCCGGTCCGGCGCGAGCGCCGCGAACAGCTCGCCATAGGCACCGGCGACAATCGCGCCGCCGGCAGGCCAGGCCGAGGCCGCGCGCGCCTCCGGGGTCAGGCGCTGACAGGGCTCCAGGCCTGCGATCAGGGCGACCGGACGTTTCGGCGGGGGAACGGGCGTCAGCGGGACCATGGCCTGAACGAGCGTTTCCGCATCGGCCAGCAGCCGGCTCATGACACGGGTCAGGGCCGGCCGCGGGTGGGCCGTCAACCGGCTGTCCAGCAGACAGTCGAAATGCTGGGCTGCCTCGGGCGGGCGCAGTTCGGCATGGGCGGTGGCCAGCCACCACCGGTCTGTCCCCGGCGGTACGGCGTGGACCAGCGCCAGATCGCTCGCAGCCGGGCTGGAGATTGCGGGGATGGAGAGTACGGCCATGCTGCTGATCTCCCGGGCGGTCAGATAACCCGGGGGCGGCAGGATGGTGTCAGATGGCCTGTTGCCGGCGGCACATCCGCCCAGGATGAGGCAGGCAGCCAGGGCCGCGGCCGGCTTCACCGGCCGTTGGTCCAGTCCAGCTGCACCGTGGTCTGGCCGCCCTCGACCGGGGTGGCGACGACGTGCAGCAGCTTGCCGCTGCCGTCCCCGGCGGCGGCGCCATAGGCGCGGGCCTCGCCGGTGTTCATGGCCATGACCGAGGCCAGACCGGCCGCCTCGGCGCGCTGGCGATAGAAGGCGACCACGGCGTCCGGTGTCGCGTCGGTGGTGAAGCTGAGGATACCGCCCGGGCCGTCGGGGCCCCGCGCGACGGTGACCGGCCCCTGGGCGGTGCCGCCCGGATAGACGACGGCGAAGGCGGGGGCGCCGGGGGCGGCCGGAG
>JAIESL010000039.1 GCA_019746095.1 Caulobacteraceae bacterium | reverse complement strand
GCTGCCGCTGCCGCGCCCGCCGCCCCGGCCCCCGCCGCTGCGGCACCGGCCGCTCCGGCCGCTGCCCACTAGGGCCCGGACGGGTGAGAAACGCAGGGCCGCCCCCGGGGGCGGCCCTTTTTCGTTGCGCCGGGCCGCGACCTGTATAGGCCGTGCCGGATGGCTGAGGATCGTACCCCCCGTCTGATCTGGACCGACGACGGCTCGCCCCGCTCGGGGCGATTCGGCGATGTCTACTTTTCACAGCAGGACGGACTGGCCGAGGCCCGGGCGGTCTTTCTCGGCGGCTGCGGCCTGCCCGGGGCCTGGGCCGGCCGTTCCCGCTTCTGTGTGGCTGAACTGGGTTTCGGGACCGGACTGAACATCGCGGCCCTGCTGGAGCTGTGGCGGCGGGAGCGACCGCCGGGCGGCCGGCTGAGTGTCTTTTCGGTCGAGGGCTTCCCCCTGACCCGTGCGGAGGCGGCGCGCGCCCTCGGGGCCTGGCCGGACCTGGCGGACACGGCCGAGGCCCTGTTGCGCGTATGGCCCGCGCCGACGCCGGGTTTCACCGACTCGATCTGCCGGAGCTCGATGCGACGCTCGACCTCGCCGTCGGTGAGGTGGGCTGGGCCCTGTCGCAATGGACCGGCCGCGCCGACGCCTGGTTCCTCGACGGGTTCGCGCCCTCCACCAATCCGGACATGTGGTCGGAGGCTGTGCTGGACCATATCGCCGCCCGCTCTGCGCCGGGCGCGCGGGTGGCGACCTTTACCGTGGCCGGGGCGGTTCGCCGGGGACTGGCCGAGCGAGGCTTCACCGTCGAGAAGCAGCCCGGCCACGGCCGCAAGCGCGAACGGCTGGAGGCCCGGCTGCCCGGGGCCGTCACCGGGATGGAGGACCGTCCGGCCGTGGCCGTCATCGGTGCGGGAATCGCCGGAGCGGCCCTCGCCCGGGCCTTCGGGGTGCTCGGCGTCAGGGCCACGGTCGTCGAGGCCCAGCAGTCCGGCGCGGGCGCGTCCGGCTTTCCGTCGGCCCTCGTGACCCCACGCCTCGACGCCGGAGACGGCGAGATTGCGGCCCTCCATGCCCAGGCCCTCGGGCGCGCCGCGAGCCTCTATCGGGCGATGCCGGGGGCGGTGATCGACCGGGGCGTGCTTCAGCTGGAACAGACCCCCCGTGACGCCGGGCGGTTCGCCAAGATCGCGGCCCAGCCGATCTGGCCCGAGGGGGCCATGGCGGTGCTGGATGCGGCGGCGTGTTCGGATCGACTCGGGGAGCCGGTGTCGACCGGCGGCCTGTGGATGGGCGAGGCGATGTCGGTTCACCCCGCCGCCATTCTCGAGGCCTGGCTGGGCGAGGCGGACCGGATCACGGCGACGGTGGAACGGATCGAACCCGCGGGCCGGCGCTGGCGGCTGGTGGACATGGCCGATGCCGTCATCCTCGAGGCCGATATCGTCGTCATCGCTGCCGGCTGGGGTACGGCCGGGCTGGAGCCGGCCCTGCCGCTGGCACCGGTCCGGGGCCAGGCGGACTGGGTCGAGGCGGTCACCGCAGGGACGGTCGCCTGGGGCGGCTATACGGCCCCGACGGGCTCGGGCCTGCTGTTCGGTGCGACCCATGACCGGGGCGAGACCGGGGACGGGCCGTCGACGGAGGCCAGTACCCGCAATCTGGCGACGGTTGCCGCGCGCCTGCCCGGCCTGGCAGGGCGAATCGCGGCGGCGGGCGCGAGCCGGACCCGGACGGCGATTCGCGCCACGACGCCGGACCGGCTGCCGCTGGCAGGTCCGGTGCCGGGCACCGAGGGCCTGTTCGTTCTCGGCGGGCTGGGATCGCGCGGCTTCTGCGCGGCCCCGCTGCTGGCGGAGCATGTCGCGGCCCTGGCGACCGGTGCCCCGTCACCCCTGCCCGCGGGGCTGGCGGCCCGGACGGCACCGCAGCGGCCCGGGCTCGCGACCAGACTTGTGCTACCGCCCGGGAGGGTGGACGGTTAGGTCTTCGCTTCCTTGGGGAGACACCGCCATGCGTACCCTCGCCTTCGCCTCGCCCGCCGCCTTTCTGGCCGTCGGCCTCCTGATCACCCTCAGCGCCTGTGCGCCCGTCGCTGAAGGCGGCGTGGTCGATGACGCTCCGGCCCGGGCGCGCCGCTGCTTCAGCGTCAGCCAGGTCGACAATTTCCAGCAGGGTCGCCCCGACCAGATCTTCCTGCGGGTGGGCCGAAACGACGTCTATGAGCTGAACGGTGCCGGCGGGTGCACGGATATGGATTTCGCCACCCGGCTGGCGCTGATCCCCGACGGCGGAACGGTCGGGACGCGGCTGTGCACCGATGACTGGGCCCGGGTCGTGGTGCCGGGGTCTACCTCCCAGACCACGGTCTGCCGGGTCCGGGTCAGTCGTCTGCTGACGGCCGAGGAACTCGCCGCCCTGCCGCCCCGCCACCGGCCCTGATGGCGGCCGGGACTCAGGGCTTCTGGGCGTAGCCGAGCCGCTGGTTGAGCTTTTCGATCAGATCGATGGCCGTCTCGGCGATGACAGAGCCGGGCGGATAGACGGCCGCCGCGCCCATGTCGATCAGGGTCTGGACGTCCGATGGGGGGATCACCCCGCCGACCACGATCATGATGTCCGGGCGTCCCAGCTTCTCCAGCTCGGCCTTGAGCTCGGGCACGAGCGTCAGGTGGCCGGCCGCCAGGGATGAGGCGCCGACCGCGTGGACATTGGCCGCCACAGCGTCGCGGGCGGCCTCGGCCGGGGTCTGGAACAGGGCTCCGGCGGTGGCCTCAAGCCCCAGGTCGCCATAGGCGGTGGCGATGACCTTCTGGCCGCGGTCGTGGCCGTCCTGGCCGAGCTTGGCGATCAGGATCCGCGGCGGGCCGCCGTCATTGTCGACGAAGGCGGCGACCATGTCGCGGGCGCGGGCGATCTTCGGATCATTGCCGGCCTCGCGGGCATAGACGCCGCGGGCGGTCTTCACCGTCGCCACATGGCGGCCGAAGGCGGCCTCCAGCGCATCGGAGATCTCGCCGACGGTCGCATAGGCCCGGGCGGCCTGGACCGACAGTTCGAGCAGATTGGCCTTGCCCCGGGCGCCCGCCGTCAGGGCGTCGAGAGCGGCCTGGGTCCTGGCCTCGTCGCGTTCGGCGCGCAGGCGTTTCAGCTTGTCGATCTGGGCCGCAAGCACGGCGGCGTTGTCGACCTTGAGCATGGGGATGTCGTCGACCGAGTCGGAAAGGTAGCGGTTCACGCCGACGACGGTCTGCTGGCCGGTGTCGATGCGGGCCTGGGTCCGGGCCGAGGCCTCCTCGATCCGCATCTTGGGAACGCCGGCCTCGATGGCCTTGGCCATGCCGCCCAGGGCCTCGACCTCGGCCATCAGGACGCGGGCCCTGTTCGCCAGTTCGTGGGTCAGGCGCTCGACATAGAAGCTGCCGCCCCAGGGATCGATCACCTTCGTCAGGCCGGTCTCCATCTGCAGCAGCAGCTGGGTGTTGCGCGCGATCCGGGCCGAAAAATCGGTCGGCAGTGCCAGGGCCTCGTCCAGGGCATTGGTGTGCAGGCTCTGGGTCTGGCCACCGGCCGCGGCCATGGCCTCGACCATGGTGCGGGGCACATTGTTGAATACATCCTGCGCCGCCAGCGACCAGCCGGAGGTCTGGCAGTGGGCCCGGAGGGACAGGGAGCGGGGGTCCTTCGCGCCGAATTTCGACACGGCCTCGGCCCACAGCAGGCGGCCGGCACGCAGCTTGGCCACCTCCATGAAATAGTTCATGCCGATGGCCCAGAAGAAGCTCAGGCGCGGGGCGAACCGGTCGACGTCCATGCCCGCCGCGACGCCCGCCTTCAGATATTCGACGCCGTCCGCGAGGGTATAGGCCAGCTCCAGATCGGCCGAGGCCCCGGCCTCCTGCATGTGGTAGCCGCTGATCGAGATGGAGTTGAATTTCGGCGTGTGCTCGGCGGTCCAGGCGAAGATGTCCGACACGATCCGCATCGAGGGCTCGGGCGGATAGATGTAGGTGTTGCGGACCATGAACTCCTTCAGAATGTCGTTCTGGATGGTCCCGGTCAGGGCCGCGTGGGGCACGCCCTGTTCCTCGGCGGCGACGACATAGAGGGCCAGGATCGGCAGGACGGCGCCGTTCATGGTCATCGACACCGACATCTGATCCAGCGGGATACCGTCGAACAGGGTGCGCATGTCATAGATGCTGTCGATGGCCACGCCGGCCATGCCGACATCACCCTTCACCCGCGGGTGGTCGCTGTCGTAACCGCGGTGGGTCGCCAGATCGAAGGCGATCGACAGCCCCTTCTGACCGGCGGCGAGGTTGCGGCGATAGAAGGCGTTGGATGCCTCGGCGGTCGAGAAGCCGGCATACTGGCGGATGGTCCAGGGATTGCCGGCATACATGGTCGGATAGGGCCCCCGGACATAGGGGGCGATGCCGGGCAGGCCGTGGATGAAGTCCAGACCCTCGACGGCGTCGGCACCATAGGTGGTCTCGACCGTCAGTCCCTCGGGGGTGTTCCAGACGTCGCGCACCGGACCGGGACCGGTGGGGCCGAGGTCGAGGGCGACCCGGGTGAAGTCGGGCGCGCTCATTGGCCGGCCTCCCGGGCTTGCGTCTCGAAGGGGGCGGCGAGGCGGATGGGGGTGAGCGGCTTGCAGACGTCGCTGCCGGTCTGCGGCAGGCGCAGGGTCTCGGCCTCGAACGGGGCCGGACGGGGGTCCGGGTCGACGAATTTGGTTACCCCGACCAGTTGCGATGCGCCGCTGGCCAGGGCTGCTTCGCGTTCGGCGCGGGCGGCAGCGGCACGATCCTGGATGTTTCCGGTGCGCAGGGCGGTGACCAGACCGTCTTCGGCTTCGATGCGCTGGAACTCCGCCCAGCCGGCCTCGGCAAGGTCACGGGTGCGGGCGTCGAGGAACCAGGACCCGGCGGCCGGATCATCGACCCGGCCGAGATGGGCCTCTTCCATCAGTACGGCCTGGGTGTTGCGAGCCTGCCGCCGGGCGAAGGCGTCAGAGCGGCCGTTGGCGCGCGACAGGCCGTCCAGCACCACGGCGTCGGCCCCGCCGACCGCCCCGGCATAGCCCGCTGCCGTCAGCCGCAGCAGATTGGGCCAGGGATCACGCGCCGACAGCATCCGCCGCGACGAGCGGGCCTCGATCACGGCGGGCGTCTCGACCCCGAAGGCGCGGTTCAGGGTGCGCCACATCAGTCGCAGGGCCCGGACCTTGGCCAGGCCGTCGAAATACTCCTGATCCAGAGAAACACCCAGCACGGTGCCCTTCAGCGCGGCCTCGACCGTCATGCCAGCCGCCACTGAGGCCTTGACCAGGGCGACCGCATTGGCCGCCACAAAGCCGAGCTCCTGGCCGATCGATCCCCCGGCCTCATGCACGACCCGTCCGCCGGCCATGAAGAAGGCGGCCTCGGGATAGGCCCCTGCATGACGCGCCGCCGTATTGGCGGCCAGCATCAGGTGCTCGTCGATGGTCCGGGGCGCCGCGCCCGCTTCGGCGAAGGCGGACAGGGGGTCCATGTGGAACATCAGTCGCGCGCGCGGCGAGCCCTTGGCCGCGACGGCCAGGGCATTGGCGGCCTCCGGCCCGTCCAGTCCGGCGTCCAGTCCGACCGGCGCCAGTTCCAGCGCCACGCCCTCCAGTGCCCGGGACAGGGGGGCGGAATCCGCCAGAACGGCCCCCTTCAGCAGAACCGAGGCTGCGCCGCCGACCAGATCGGCCAGCACCGCCGCATTGGTCGCGACGGGATCGTCCCCCTCGACCAGGGTCCGCACATCCCAGGCCCGGCCCTCGGCATCCGACGGCCGCGGTGCCGACAGCGGCGGGCCGCCAGTCACCGCCGCATAGAGCGGCCGCACGGCGAGACCGTCGGCGTCGAGATGCACCAGACTTTCCAGCGGCCGGTCCTTCAGGGCCTTTTCGGCCAGCGCGCGCCAGTCAGCGGGAGACGGGTTGGGGAAGGTGTCGGACATCCGCCTCACATGCATCGCCGGCGCGCGCCGGTCCAGACCCGGGCTTCATCCGGCCGTGTGCGGGGCGGCCGCTCCCGCCTTGACCGACCCCGGTGAAGGCCAGCGCGGCCTGAAGGAGGGGTGTTCCCCCAGGGGTGCGATAAACAACCGGTCGCAGCCCCTGGCATCCCGGGTCAGGGGGATGGCCTCGAAGGTCTCGCCCGAAGCCCCCACCGCCTCGATGACCATGGCGTCAAAGGCCGTCTCATGACCCGGTCGTCGGAACAGGACGGCTCCGTCCCGGGTGTCCACGACGCCGTAAACCGGAGAGCCTTCGAGAAGGGTTTCGAGATCGAGTGCCATCCGGGACAAATCCGCCAACGGGCAGAAGGTTTCAGACAGGCCGGAAACCAGGCGGTCAGCGAACCGGCCCGTGGAGTCATCGCTGGTTTGTTGGGGGAAGGAATGGTGGACGCGACAGGGA
>JAIESL010000086.1 GCA_019746095.1 Caulobacteraceae bacterium | reverse complement strand
GGTGGGGCATGCCCCACCACCAGCAGCACCTAAATCTCCACCGAAAATTACACCACGAGCGCGGACGCTAACGATCCTCGAGACCTTCGAGCGGCACTGGGCGGAAGACGGAACGCCCGTCTACATCTTCAACGGCGCGGTCTTCGACCGAAATGGTGACGGGCTTCGCGACCGAGACGACGAAAGCGTTCGCATGCGTTCACGCTCAGGCCGGACGAACGTCGCGGTGCCGTCGGCCTACTTCAAGATCCTGGCACGGCAGGGAAGCGACGGCCGGCTGCGCACATTGACCATCCTCTTGCCGCACGATCAGACGGACGTGGATGGCCAGGCTGCCGTGGAGTACCTGCGCGCCAACATCACGACTATCGGAGCCGTCGAGCGCCTCACCGGATCGGACTTCTTCCCGGCGGCATCCGGCGGCCTGGTCGAGGAAACCGCGCTCTGGGACGTATCAGCTGCATCGTTCAGGAGCCTCGTGGCGGCACCCTGCCGTCGAACTGCAGGGGCAATGATCGCGGAAGGAAATCCTCGAGTCTTCGCGTTGCCCTAGAAGATGGGATGGGCCGCCGCCCATTGGCCTGTCCCCAGCCGTCTGGTCGGTTCATTGCCGCTTTCGAGGAGCTTTGGTATCCTGAGTGCGTGCCTGTGGGGCGTCAGCCCTATTCCGGCTGAATCCTAAGCCGACGGCAGGCACACGATAGACACCGCCCACCGGGCGGTGTTTTTCGTTCAATCCGTCTCCGGGTCTCCCTTCATCGTGCTCCCAAAGATGACGTCCCGGTGCTTGTTCGTGGTCCACGCTGGCACGATGCTCCAGAAGTGAAGCTGGCCGTTGCCGATCTTGCGTAGGATCACCTTGATCTTCCGTTCCTGGAAAATGGCGATGATGCCCCAGTAGCGGACGAGCTTCGTCTTCAGCCGCCGCCTCTTTCGCACCTTCACCTCGTATTCCCGGTTCGTCTCCTCGAACTCTTGGAAGGTGTTGGCGTGCTTAATGAGCCGGATAGCCCACGGCAGCAGCTTGAACCGCATGATCTGGGAGGAGCGCTCCCGTTCACTCCGGCGTCCCTTGAACAGGACGTGGTTGAAGCCCTCGGCCGTGAACGTCACCAGCTCGCCAATGGCAGGTGAGTGGACCGGTTTGGTGCGGGCGTAGATTTCTTGCGCAACTGCCTTTTGGGGTTCGTAGTCTGAGGTCTCCTCCACACGTCCATACAATTTACCACGCTCACTGAGAGGGTCATGGCGTCAATCGGCTCCAGTTGCGGCACAACCAGGCCGCACCTCCAAGCTGGCCGTTCTGGATTTGACTCGGCTGCAATCCGCAATCGGCCGCAGCTTCTATGCGCGTTACACAGGAGCCTCCTGGAGGCTCCATTCCATTGGACTAATCCAAAGGAACGCAGCCCTGCGGGGTAGAATGGCTTGGCCCCGCATTCCAGAAGCAGGCCGTTAGCGCGCCGCTCTGGGATTCCCGTACAACGACCGCCCTGCTGCTCATTTCGACGTAGGCAACACCGACGACCCGGCCGGCTAGGTTGTTGGGCTCGGGCTGAAGGCCAGTTTCCGAGGTTGGTTGGGACGGCTGCCCGGACTGTTGATTCGAACAGGCAGCGAGCATCAACGCGCCAACTGCTGCGATCACCATAGGCACTCTTTTCATCTAATCCTCTCCGTTGCGGATGCGCTGAACGACGAGAGACTCCTGAGAGCCGCCGACGTCGTAGAATATGAGCAAGGCGGACTGGCCGGTGACGGCTGGCACAAACAGAAGTCCCGAGGCGCTGGTTCCTGGTGCGATCGGGCCGGCCTGGATGCCCTCTCGGTTCAGACGTTCGACGGTCCTCGTCATGCGGTCGGCCATGAACATGGGACCGAGAACGATGGCTGCACCGCTCACAAGTGCTGCAGGTGGAAACAGGAGCGAGCCGACGACCATGCCGGCAGTACCGACCCCAATGATGCCAGCGGTGGTCGCCACCATACTCGGAGGCTTCAACAGCTCGCCCGCCGACCGCGCCGAACCGATCATTGTGCCGTCTGCCAGCTGCTCTTTGGCTTCCGTGAACCGGATGGTGCGATTGCCGGTGTTGGTGATCGTCAGCCGGATCTGCAGCCAGTTGGGATCGCTCGGAATGAAGTCTGGATCCGCGTGGCCAACCACGCTGGCCACGGAAACGCTGAGGTCCCCGTTGGACGCCGGCAGGTAGACAAAGCGTTCGGTTGGCGCTCGAGCCTGCTGGCTGCGAAAGCCCGGCAGATCCATCGACGGCATCCCTGCGGATGCGCACCCACTAAGGAGCAGAAGTGCAGCCCCTGACACTGACAATGCGCGCATTTGTCCCCCTTCGCCGCGTAATCATTGGGCAATGAATGTCCCCATAACGGGGACACTCTAGCGAACGCTTACCAAAGACCGCTTGAGTTGGGAAGCGGCGTTAGGCGAATGCAAAGGTCTTGGGTCAGTTCGCCGGATTACCGAGCCGTTGTTGAAACGCTCCGGACCGCTCGAACCGAGAAGGGTCTGTCACAGCGCGAGGTCGCTCGCCGGCTGGGAAAGCACGTCTCGTTCTTGAACAAGATCGAGCTCATTGAACGGCGCATCGACGTCCTAGAGTTCGTCATGCTGTGCCGGGCGCTGGAGATTGATCCACACGGGCTACTCGAACGGATTGTCGGGGCGCTTTCGGAACAGCCTGACTTCTAGATCGGGTTGTCGCTACCAAGTCTTCACCACCTTCAGCCGCCCGTCAGCGCGAACAAACGCCATAGGCCTCGTCTCCGGCGATCCCGCGCCCTGGAGCAGGTACAGCGGTCCCACATACCCCGGACTGTCAGTCTGATAATCAAAGCGGACCCCGTAGGCGTACTCCGCTAACCACGCGGCCGGATCCTCCTCATCCTCAAGCCCAAAATCCTCCTGCACAGCCCGCACAGCCGCCACCTCCTCCCACTCCTGGGCGGTTAGTTCGTATGGTTTGTTCATATGCCCGGACTCTACCGCAGACCGGGAGATGGGGCCGCAAGGGGAGGGGAGATCGCTGCCGCGGCGGCCGGTCCCTCGCGCCGAGAGACGGGGGCGAAGGGCAGGGGAGTTGTGGTGCGAGTGAGCAACAGATCTCCACGCGTCAGTAGGCGACAGAAGTGCGGCCCATTGGCTGCTAGATCGCCCTAGTGGCCAAAGACCCGCAGAAGGGCACCGGCCCGGCCACAGACGGTCCCCAATCCCTCAAGGAACATGAGCAACTGCCTGTCGCGGTTCGTTAGCTTCTTTTTCTGGGCGAGGTCCCGCGTCTGCTCGACGTCAAACATGTTTCCGGCAACAATCCAGACTTCCCGCTGGAAACTCATGTTCGTAAGAGCCGCCCGGACGGTCGCGGCGATCTCGTCTGAGGGCGTCCCCCGCGCGTTCCGAAACGCGCGGGACAGATCGACTGCAGTGTCGTTGAACAGGGTGGTACGCTCCCAGCGGTCGTCGTCGATCCCGTCGACTTGGGCGAGGGCCGAACAGAAGGCTAAAGACGCGGAAGCTTGGCGGCCGACCGCCTCCAACGCCGTCACCGACGAATGGGTGGTGTTCTTTGCGGCCTTGGCGTGGATGATCGCGACGCGCCGATCGCCGATCGCGATGAAGTCACCCAACTCCGAACTGTCGTCATCGAGTAGAACCAGGTGGAAGTCGCGAAGCGCCCTTTCTAGGTCGTTTCCCCCACCGGGTCCTGCGGCGTCGCAGTAGGTCTTGACTAGACCAAACACGGATTCTGCTTTCCACCGCTTGGGCTTGTCAAAGATCTTCTCGCCCTTCTCCGTGGTCGTTTGGCGGAGGGCGGGGATGGCCACCGCGCATTCGAGGGACCTGACAGTTCCATCCGCCGAGAGTGGATCCCGCACCTTCAGGAACTCCCCGTGCATATAGACCACTCCGTCCTCCGGGATCAGAACCCGGAAGGCCTGAGCCATATTGATCTGTTCGAGCAGCGTCACGGCCCGGCGCGCCCGGCCGACGGCCTTCGGCGGGTGGCGTTCGTTCAGCTGTGGGCTGCTGATCCTGTAGCGCCGGGTCTTGGGGTTATAGGCGATCGCGCAATCGACCTTCTCCCCGGCCAAGGCGGTCAGGGAGAAGTGGAGATCGGTCCCGATGTCGGCGCAGAGGTCGTCATACGCCATCACGCCTTCGGGCGCCTGACCCTCTTCCAGCTGCCGCTGGCCGAAGGCGCCCAGCGCTTCTTCGGACAGATCAAGGAGAATGTTGATGGGCGCCTTGGCCTTGAGGGGATCCGCCGCGACGGGCGTCGCATACCGACCGAAAACCCGGCTGGCGGTCCGGCCCGGATCCGCCAGCTGTGTGGCCAGGGATTCCACCCACGTCCGGTATTCCTTATACGCGACATTGCTCTCGGTGGCGTCCGTAACCTTGCCCCTGACCAGGCCGAGATAGCGCCCGGCGCCGCCGACGTAGCCGCTGGCCGTCGTGGGACGGAGCATGGGATTGAGCAGATCCGTGAAGGTTTCGGCGAACGACCGCGTGCGCTGAGTCATCGATCGGATCGCCCGGTCGGAGATGTCCAGCGAGTTGGCGGACACCTGGGTGATCACGGCGTCGTCCCCAAGCAGCCGGGCGATCTCGCCGGCCTCGGCCCGAGCTATTTGGAGCTTGGCGGGATCGAAGGCGACGCCGTCGGAATCGAAGACGAACACATAGCCGTCGACGCGGCTGAGAATACAGATTCCAAGGCGCCATTCGGTGATGAAATGATTGGCCAGGTAGGGGCTCTCGCTGACAGCGAAATAGGTCCAGCCTCGCACGTTTGCGTCCAGGCCCAAGATCTCCCGCACGACGAAGCGGTTTTTGGCGAGGATGGCTTCCCGCACGTCACGCGCGGCCTGATAGATGTCGAATTCAGCCCCCGCCTCGAAGACGGCGGCCCGTTTCGGCAGCAGGATATCGTCGGCTCCGATCGAGCCGGCGGCGGGCAACCGGCTGCGGAATCGACCGTCGACATACTGCATCTCCGGCATCTGTTCGACGATCTTTTCGGGCAGATAAGCTTCGCTCTGGACAATGTCCGCCCGGTGCTTGGCGGTGTGATGTTCAAACGCGATGAAGCGTTCCCATTCCGTCTCGACCTCCGCCAACGCCCCGGCCGACGCCAGAACGAAGGCGGTCTGACCTTGAACGCGGGTCTTGTCGGTGGACCTGAGCACGCGCCCGATCTGCTGGACGAGTTGTCGTGTATTGGTGAAGCCGTCGAACAGGGCGACGACGACGAAGGTCGGGTCGTCGATTCCTTCCAGAAGCTTGGTCTGATGAAGCCAGAACCTGGCCGAGGGGTATTTCTTGATGGCGGCCGTGACCGACCTGTGGCGGTGCGTGGGTGCGGGCTTGGCCGCGCCGTCCTCGCCCTTGACCGGGCCATTGCGGACGCGCTCGTGAACCAGAACAGGCCGCTCCCCGAGTTCGCGTTCGATCGCCGATTGAAGAAGCTCAAGTACCTCGAATGAGCCGGCACGTACGATGACGCGGGGCGCCGCGATGGGGACCCGGCGCCAGAGTTTTGGCAGTGCCGCCTTCAACCCTTTGACAAACCCGGCGACTGCCGTCTGGTCCTCGGCGGTCACGGCCCGACTGATCTTGCCGTCTTCGTCAGGTTCAAATTCGACCGGCTTGGCGCGGGCCTTGCCCCCGTCGGGCAGGGCGACGAATTCGAGGGCGCGCACGATGTTGTGGTCGCGGGCGGCGGGGAACGGGAAGTTGAAGACGAAGGTCCCCCGGACCTGGAACAGTTTGTAATCGTTCCGGAACGGGGTCGCGCTCAGGAGGATCACCGGCCGCCCCAGCTCTCGCACGCTGCGGCTCCAGGCGGGCGCGGGTTCATAATGCCCCTCATCCACGATCACCAGATCAAAACCCTGGAACCAGGTCATTGCGGCTGAGGCCTGGCTCAACTGTTCGGCCGCCCTTTCGCTGAGGGCGCCCTCGCTTCGCAGCTTCTTCTCCAGCCGGTCACGCGTGCTTCGAATTTGGTTCAGCGCCTGAAGCGTACCGACGACCACGAGACGCTCGTCCGCCACGCCTTGGCTGATCGCGCCAAGAACCCGGGAGTTGGGAAGCAGCAGTTCGACCCGGGCCGGTGGGACGGCGGCGGCCTAACCCGGCTCGCTCGCGGGGGGCTCGTGTACCGACGGGTGCCGGTCCTGTCGGCGACCGGTGGGGGGCCCGCCGTCGCCGCCCCCCGCGGCCGCGACAGGGGTCGCGGCCGCGCCAGCCC
>JAIESL010000136.1 GCA_019746095.1 Caulobacteraceae bacterium | reverse complement strand
GCGCGATAGGCGATAGTTTTGACGGCTGGAGGGATCATTGCGCGCCGCCCTTCTGGGCGCTTACCCACGCCGCGACCTCGGCGCCGGTGTAAGTTTTCACGTCCTCGCGTTTGATATGCGACCAGCAGCCTTTCTTGGCCGGGGGCGGCGCGAAGGCAGCCTCTCGCGGGCGGCCCATGTGCTTGTTTCGTTGCCAGTCCATCTTCGCCATCTGCGCCCTCCGAGGAAAAACCGAAGGGGCCAACTGGGTGCAGCCAGCCTCTTCGGTTCTATTTATTCCTGGGCGTCAGACGCGGTGCGGGGGGCCCTCTAGACCGCGGCGGTCGACAACAGCGGGCGGGCCGGGTTGTCCGACTTCAGCTCGGTCCCGGCCCTAGGTCTAAGAGCGTTCCCCTTCCCTTTCGTCATCGAGCGGATCGAGCGCGACGCCGGTCAGCCGCTTTGCGGCATCGGCTGGGTTCTTCCATGAAAGAAATCCCTCGATGGCGTGCAGGCTGGCATGAATGGCCACGGGCAATCCCGTGCCTAGTTCATGGGCGATGTCGGCCACCCGGCACGCTTCCTCCATGAGCCGGAGCTGCTGCTCGATGTTGTGGTGGACCAACAAGAGCGAGCTTGCGGTGCGACTGACGTGCAAGTCCCGGACAACGAAGCGTTCCGCCACCCACGTTCTGCCCGGCAGAGCAAGGGTGCAGGCGGCGTGTGCTGCATCGAGCGGGAGCCTCATCGGAGTGGCCGTCAGGGCTGTTTCGTTCATGCCGACGATGACCTTGCCGTACTTGACGTAGTGACTGGGTGTCGCCGTGTCGAACGTGAGCTGGACATCGAGCCCGGTTTTCTGGATGGCCCGCTTGATGGCGGTCAGCTCCACGGCTCTACGCAGGCTACTTGTCCCCAGAACGTGCAGGTGTCCGTACTGCCCCCCGAGATGGCCGTCGCGACGCATCATACTGATGAGGCGCAGCATATTCGGGAGGTCGCGGCTTGCCCCGCCGAATGCCCATCCCTCGAAGGGGTAGGCCTTCACAGCGTCGTACCATGCCCTGCACTCTGGCCAACTTGTGCCTTGGAGCACGTTCAGGAATTTGGTCTGGCCTGCCTTCCTTTCAGCCGCGATGGTCGCGAGGTTCGCCAGTGTGTCGTCCAGACACGCCTGAAACGTCGGCCATCGGGACCGGCCTATCGCGCGCGTGGGAATGTCCACCGTCATCGAGATGTCGGCGTTGGCCTGCAACCAGCCCAGCGCTTTCAGGACCGTCGAGCGGCCCTGATAAAGTTCGGGCTTACTGATGAACTGGAATCCACCGCTGTCGCCGATAATCGTGGTGGCGGGCTTGTCCCGCGTGGCGATAATGCCGGGAGCGGCCGCACCTTCACGCTCGATGAACATGCCGTAGCTGACGAGGGCGTATGGCGTGAACACCGGCGATGCGCGCCGTAGGATGTTCAGGTCGGCGCTGGTTAAACCAGCGGGCAGGGTCCCGGCGGGGAAAGCCGCCATGCCCCGGATGAAGTTTTCTTGCAGCGCCGGCGCATACTGCGCGCGGGCCGGGTTCAGGATCAGGTCTGTCATGACGATAGGCGGGACGGCGGACCAGCCGCCGTCCCTGGCCCCTCCTACGCGCAGGTCTTGTCGTAGCGCTGGAACAGGTCGGCGCTAGACCGCGACCCATCCGCAAGAACGCAGGCGATCAGGATCGAGTGGTCGGCGCCGCGACCACCGAACCGGATCTGGAGAACGCCACGAGCGTCGCCACTTAAGGTAACCACGTCGTCGACCGCCGCGTTGAAGGCGAGAAGCATTGCCTCCGTGAATTCGCGCGCGGGGACGGTGAACTTCAGGCCCGAGGCTTTGCTGTCGACCGTTTCGCAGTCGAAGACGACCTTGGCGCCCTTCCCGATGGACAGCGTGACCTTGGCACCGTCGAGATGAACCTCCAGAGGCTTGTCTGACATGGCGTCCTTATGGCGCAGCAGTTCCTTGTCCAGCCGCTGGGCGTCCTCCCAGCCCAAAGGACGGGGCATCACGGGCACGTAGTTCGCGGACAGGCGGTAGGCGAATGGGTTGCAGACCTTGCTGGTCCCCCACTCGTCGGCGGGAATAAGGAAGAGGTTCCCCGGCTTGGTGCTGCGGTTCCTCGGGAAGGACACCGCGTAGAGCTTGCCTGAATAGGTGAGGCTCGGTGCCGTGTAGTGCTGGCGGCATTCCGCTGGCGCGACATCGGTTTCAAATTTCGCGCGGCTGGAGGCGAGCAACACATTTGGACCGGTGGGTAGAACCTTGCCGTCATCCAACTCGCTGACGACGAGGATGGCTGGCGACGCAACATGGCTGAGGCTCGTATCAAGCCGGGCGCCCCGCTGCATCGTTGTCCTACCGGACACCCGCATGGGCGTCCCCGTGGCCACCTCTGCCGTGCCGTCTTCAGCCAGGAGGCTGGGACGGTTGGGCAGCAGCTCCCGCGTAAGCAGAAGATGTTCGCTGACGCCATTCAGCGTCTCGTCCAAGTCGTCAAGGTTCGGCTCCGACAGCAATGCGTTGATTGCCGCGACATCGGGCTTCACCTCGCGGACCACGTGCCAGCCGGTTTCGTCGCGGACACAGATGAGATTGAAAACGTCGCTGCGGGTGACCGGCCGGAAGTCAGTCAGTTCCGCGACCGGAATGAACCGCCGGAGCTTCGCGACAAGGTCCCGCTCCGCTTGGTCCGCCCGGCTTTCGTCCTCGCCGGTGATGTCCTCGTCGGACAGCTCCTCGCTCGGCGGTTTCTTTTCACCTTTGGCGAACTGCGACACGGCCTTCCTGACAGCCGATTGGAAGGGAAGGCCGAACTTTGGTTCAAGTTCGTCGACGGTGAGGTCTGCGAGTTTATCCTCGCCCCCGGCCAGATAGATGGACGCCTTGATCACGCTCGCGATCCACTGAAGCTGATCCTTGCGCTCCTTACGGGCGTCGCCGCTGAGAGTGTTCCAGTCGGTCCCAGTAAGACCGGCCAACAGCCAATGACCCGCCCAGCCGGTCTTGTTTCGGTCAGCACCATTCAGTGTGCTCGCCTCCGCAAGTTCGACGCTGTGTGCGCCGCCCGCTGCTGCGAACGTAATGGCAGCTTCCAGATACAACCGGCGCCGGGAGCGGTCGGTACCCGCCTGGTCTGTCAGGTCAGCCGACAAGCGGGAGCGGATGTCGGCCAGGCTGCCGCGCACTGGCGCAGCGGGCATTGGGGGAGCGGTGGAAGCAGCCGGGGCCGCAGCCATGTCAGTCAAGATAGTCATTGTAGAAGTCTCCTCGGGGAGACCACGCGAAAGGCCGGGTAGCACGCAGCTAGGACACCAGACTTCCAACGTGATCGTTGAAAGACCGCAGGACCGGGATGGCCGATGCGGGGTGCCTTCGGAGGCGTGCATGGGTCCTTTTCGCCCACGCGGATGGTCAGGAGACCTACCGATGCCGGGACGTTGGCCGAAACCAACTGGCGGCATGAAATCCGGTCCAGCGCCAAACCCGCTGTCCCTTCCGATGCCGCCGTCATACCTGAAAAACCGGCGTTGTCTCGTGAAGGTTTGGTGACGGTTGATCGTTGTGACTAATTAGCCACACGAATACTGCTGTTGGCGAAATGTCGCTGGTTTAACCAGCGAGCTTCAAGTCGAGATGCTCGACTTGAGCGCGCGATAGACTGTCATGCGCGACACGCCAATCTCATCGGCGACCGCTGTCGGCCCAAGGCCGGTCGCTATGAGCGCGCGAATAGCGGCCTCGTCCACCGACTTGCGGCGGCCCTTATAGACCCCGCGCTCCTTCGCCGCCGCGATGCCGGATCTTTGGCGCTCGCGTAGAAACGACCGTTCGAGTTCTGCGACCATGCCGAGCGTGGTGATGACGATGCGGCCAAGGTCGCCGCCCGTACTGATCTCGGGTTCAAGGACGCGCAAGCTGGCGCCCTTGGCTTCGAGTTCGGCCACGATGTTGAGGGTGTCCCGCGTCGATCTGGCGAGACGATCCAGCCTCACCACGACCAACTCGTCCCCCTCGCGGATGAAATCGAGGATCGCCCCGAGTTCGCCTCGTCCCTCACGCGCGGCGCCTGTCACCTTCTCGGCACGGATAGGCGCGCACCCATCCTGTGCCAGGCGGTCGATCTGCAGCTGGTAATCCTGTCCCGCGCTGCTGACCCGTGCGTAGCCGATCCTCGCCATCCTCCCTCCCGGTGTAACATTCGGGTGGACTCTATTGCCGTCCGTCACAACGGGCGACCTGGAAGGCAAATGTGACGCCGACGCGGGTGCGGGGGCGTCACACCGGGCCGTCACGCATGGGTGTACTCATTTGCGACATTCGGCGCGTCCGCTATCGGCCGCAGAGCGGAAGGCAGCTATCGACCCTAAGCGGACGTGCGGTGGGTCTGCTTCACCCTAAACTGCAGCGGGACCACTCTGCGGATGTCTGCCCGACTTTTGCGGCAGCAGAAGTATCAGGGCGAGGATGGCAACAGCCAATACCACCGAGGCCAGAGGGCGGCTTAGAGCCAGCCCGCCGTGATCCATGGGTTTATCCAGAAAGTCGCCAACCACCGCGCCGAGCGGACGGGTCAGGATGAACGCGGCCCAGAATAGAACCACGCGGTTGACCCGGGTCCACAGGGCCAGCCCGGCGACCAAGGCCAGAAGTGCTCCGAACACAACTGCCGCCCCGAGGTAGCCAAGACCGCCGGTATCGGCGGTCCAGTCCCCCAGCGCCGTCCCCAAGGTCTGAGAGAGGGTGATGGTGAGCCAGTAGAACAGCTCCACCCTTGGCTCCGCGATGTGGTCGGATGACACCGAACCAAGCGCCAGCCTCCATGCGGCCAAGGATGTCAGCACCGCTGCCAACAGTAGGGCCGAGCCTCCAGTGTAGCCGATCCCGAGAGACCGGGTCGCATAGTCGGCCAAGGTGGTGCCAGCGGTCGTGGAGGCAATGATTGTGGCCCAGTAGAGGAAGGGGTGAAACCGCTTCGCCCTGACCTGGAGGATCACCAACAGGATCAGGATGGCAGCGAAGATCGCAGTGCCTGTCAGATATCCGAGCTTCATCGTCATGCTGACGGTATCGCCCCCGGTCTCTCCCAAGGTCGTCGCAAGGATTTTGATGACCCAGAAGCCAAGAGTGACGGCGGGGACTTTACTGAGAACTGCGCGTTCCGGATCGGTCAGCGCCGCCGGGGTCTCTGATCGAGGGCGTCGGGTGAGAGGCATGCAGTGTGGTCCCTTGCCGTGGCCCGGACCATGACGCCTCCACAACGGCGGTATTGGGGCGAGGCTCAAAGCCGTTCCGCAGCCTCACGGCAGGGTGAGAAACGCATTGACCCAGCCCACGTCCTGCGCATGCTCCAGCGCCTCAAACAGCGGAATGGCGAGGAGCATCACAAGCCCGTCGCGCAATGTCAGAAGGAAAAACGTCGGACGGACTTCGAGCGTTTCCTGATCCTGCCACCTCCTGAAATCCGGCCAGAAGCGCGGTGTACGGGCGCGGTACGCTTCGTAAGGGCGACCAAACATTGCGGCCAACCATTCCTCTTCGCGCAGAACGGTGGCGTAGAAGACCGCTACGGCGATCAGGAGGAACAGCAGCGCGACGAAGATGGAACCGGTCTGCTCTCCCATCCCGAACGCTCCCATGAAGCTGAAGACGTACAGTGGGTTGCGGCTGATGGAATAAGGGCCGCGATCGACGATCTCCGCCTTTTTGCGCCCTCCGATGTAGAGCGAACACCACGCACGACCGACGATACAAATGCCGATGAGCGTGAGGCCGATAGCCTCCATCGCTTCATGGAAATCGCTTTCGCCGCCTAGCGTGTGATTGAACGCGGCGAGAGTAACGACGGCAACAATGCACACTGCCAGGACCGCCTTGCGGATCAGTTGCACGCGACGAAGATGGTCCGGGTCAGCAATGGTCACTAGGATTGCCTTTTTTGGTTGTCGTCCCGCCTTAGTCTCGCGGATGATTGGGGTCCAGTGACGAGGTAGTTTATTGTCCGCTAACCCCGGTGGGCTCAACCGATCGCCGCAACACACTCCGCGAAGGTCTCCGCTGGCGTCCGATAGAGCAAGGTCTTTCTGGGC
>JAIESL010000021.1 GCA_019746095.1 Caulobacteraceae bacterium | reverse complement strand
GGTCGCCGCGTCCTGGGCGGCGGTCGGCTCAGCAAGGCCGGTCAGCCGCTGGGCGTTCATGGCCACAGCGGCGGTGGGCGCTGCCAGCTGGTCGAGCCGGTTGGCACGCACCCGGGCGTCGGTGAAATAGAGGTTTGCGCCTTCGGCCACATCGGCGGTGGTCAGGGTGATGGCGCCGGTGCGGCCAGCCACGGAGGCCACCGGGAAGCTGATGGCGACGCCGGCTGCCAGCGTAACCCGGCCCTTGGCATCGACGGTGATCTGGGAGACCTGCGTGGCCGAACCATAGGTCCCGGCGGTCGCGCCGCTATTGGCAAGGGTTGCAGCGATGGTGGCATTCGCCGATCCATCAAAGCTCGCCGAGCCCGAGACGTCCCCCGACAGGGCCAGAGATCGGGCCGTCACCAGCTTGGTGGCGGTTGCAGCATTGCCAGTGATCGAGCCGCCGATCGTGCTGGAGAAGGTCTTGATGCCGGCGACCGTCTGATCGCCCGCCAATCCGACAAAAGCACCCGGGCCGCCAATCGCAATGACGGACGTCGCAGTGCCGCCTGCGCCGCCCGTGCCGGTGCCGTAGTAGAGGGTGTTGTCCTGCTCGTTGAAGGCAAGCTCGGCGTTGGCCAGCGAGGCTGGCGCTCCGGCTGAGCCGCCCGAGGCGCGGCGTTTGATGCGAAGAATATTGGCCATCTAGAAATTTCCTCCGTCGACCAGCCCGGTCGCGTTTGAGTTGGTCCATCGGTTCTGGGGGGCAGTGAACATCAGCACGTCGCCGGCCGCGGGGGCCGAGACGGTGACATCGCCAAGTTGGGTGAGCGTGGTGGCCGGTGTTGCAGGCCCTTGCGGTCCCGCCGGCCCTTGGGGGCCTGTTGGGCCTGCGGGCCCGGCTATGCCCTGTCCTTCGATGAGGAGGGTCAGGGCGCCGTCTTCGGTTTCAACGACGAGGGACTGGACCGTCTCCAGGATCTGAAGCGCGGCCGTCATTCGACATCAAACGTGAGGGTCGGCAGGACCTCACGCTCCCCGCTGGCGTTCTCAAGCCCGAGCGTCAGCCAGACCCGGCCAAGCCCGCGGTTGAGAGCGGCGGTCTGCTCGTCAGTCCAGAGGATCTGGATCTGGCCGAGGCTGACCGGCGTAAGGATTGAGACTGCAGGCGCGGCGATATTGGCGCTCTGGTCGATGATGATCAGCGACAGGCCGGAGAGGTTCCGGACGATCCCCGCCGGCTGATCGGTGAAATAGGTCGCGCGCAGGCGCTTGGTGCCGCCGCGGCGGATCGTCAGCCTGGTCATGCCTGCACCTTTTCGGAAATGAGGGCTGGCGCAGACAGCGTTGCCTGCGCCAGCGGGATCAGCCGATGCGAGCGCGAGCGGTCTTGCGGAAGACCACTCCGCCAATGCCGGTGATGGCCATTGGCCTCGGTCGCAAAGGTCGGCAGCGCACCCAGGAAGGCATCGGCGCGCGCGTTGAAGTTCGCCGCATCCGTCCGGGACGGCGGCGTTGGCAGGGATGTGATGGGCATGGGGTCTCCTGAAAACTCAGGTCAGGCCCTCGATGGTCAGGCTGCAGTAGCTGACCGTCGGATAGGCGATGTCGATCGAGAACTCTTTGTAGAAGCCGTAGACGGTGAGGCTCTCGAAGCTCTCCGAGCCGATCCACAGGACGGGCGTGGCGCGAAGGGCGGCGAGGCTTCGGTGAATGTCGTCGATGGCGTCGGTGGGCATAACCACCTTGGCGGTCATGCGTTTGGCGAAGGCCCGCTCGACCACGGAGGTCACCCCGAACTGGTCGGTCTCTTTGCGGCTGTAGTCGATGATGCCGATGTCGGCCCCGTGCTCGGTATCGCCCAGCGACAGCTGGCGACCGACCAGCAGCGTGCCGCACGAGACGCTGTCGGCCGGGTTATCCCGGGTCAGGGTGACGCTGAGCTGGCCGCCCGCGTAGACCGGCACATCCAGAAACAGCATCGAGGTCTTTTGGCCCAGAGGCTCGAAGAACCAGGAGAACCAGTTGTCGATGGCCACGCCGCCGACATTGAAGGTCTGGCTGCGCGAATAGACCTGCACGCCGCCGGCTGTCAGCGTCACGGTGGCGCTTTCCGCCTCAGTGTCGATCAGAGCCACGGCGTCGATCGCGCCGGGGGCCAGACCCACCTGCAGCGAGGCGGTTCGGCTGGTGGCGGTGCCGACGCGGGCGTCAAACATGGCCCAGCGGTTGGTGGGGCCCAGATCCAGCCATTTGGTCGGATCGGTGGATGGGCTGACATTCATGCCTGCAACACCCCCAGATCCGGGGCTCCAACGAATTTTCGCCGGTGACCAGCGTTCGGGCCGTCGTGCCCGTCTACCTGGGCAAGGCGAAACAACATGGAGTTCCAGAACCGTTATGACGGGTTCTCCCCGCGAGTAGTACGCAACATCCGATACCAGGCCAGCAGGCTCGCCCGCAGCGGCCGGCTTCCCGGCATGGACCAGTCCGATATCGAGCAGGACCTGATGCTCGACCTCCTGCAGCGGCAAAAGAAGTTCGATCCGGGGCGGGCCAGCTTCGACACCTTCGCTGACCGCGTGGTGACGCACCGGGTCGCCACATTGATGGCGCCGACCAGCCGGCTGCGGGCTGAACGCAGCATGGTCTCTCTCGACCTTCCGGCCAGCGCCAATGACGAGGATGCCCCGAAGCTCGCGGAGGTCCTGCCCGAAAGCGCGGGGCTCTTTGCCAACGACAACCTTCCGCCCGAGACCGCGGCGGGCCTCGTTCGCGACGTCCAACGCTTCCTGTCCAACCTGTCCCCGGTGCTGAGGCGCTATGCCGGGGTTCTGGCCGCCGAGAATGTGAGCACCGCTGCGCGCGATGAGGGCCTGCATCGTTCGACCATCTACGAGCGCCTCAGCCAGCTGCGGTCGTCGGCCACAGCGGCCGGTCTGCATGAATATTTCGGCAGCATCCCGACAGCCTTTCCGCAGCGCCGGTAGGTGATCATCAGAGGACGACGGCGGCCGCCGATCTGTTCCTCACAAGATCATGCCGGGCCTTCGAGGAAATAGAACACCCTCAACGGAAATACCTCGACCGCGTGCTCCAGGGCGGCGTCGGGCCCGGCAGTAGTTACTCAGACGAACCCTGGTTCCCCACGACGGAACATAGGAGTCCATCTTGTTTAATTCTCCCCTGAAACAGCTTCGCAAGTCCCTGTGGCTGACCGAAGTCCCCGACAACATCTCCGTCCCCGCGATCGGCGATGAACCCGCCAGCGTCATCCCCACCGAGAAGGCCACGGTCGACGAGATCGCGTTCGCCGAACTTGCCCTGAGCCGGGAAATCTCGGCGCTGAGCCGGGTCAGTTCCTCGCTCGCCGAGATCGTCAAGCTCGCCCGCAAGCAGGGCGCCCGCGGCGTCGACAACGCTGTGACGGCGGCTGCGCGTGAACTGGGAGAGCGCAAATGACCGCGCCCTTCAACGCCCAGCCCCTGCAGATCATCACTGCTGATCAGCGCATGAAGGAGCGCCGCGGCATCAAGGGCGTGCTGACCGGCATCTCCGGTATCGGCAAGACCTCTCAGCTCTGGACCCTGAACCCCCAGACCACGCTGTTCCTGAACCTGGAGGCCGGTGAACTGGCCGTCCAGGGTTGGCCCGGCGACGAGATCCGCATCCGCGACTGGGAACGGGCCCGGGATCTGGCCTGCTGGATCGGCGGCGCCAATCCGGCGATGCGCGACGACCAGAGCTACAGCCGCTCGGACTATGCGCGGGTCTGCAACACCTTCGGCCCGCCGACCCTGCTCGACAAGTACGAGACCATCTTCGTGGACTCGATCACGGTGGCGTCGCGTCTTTGCCTGCAGTGGTCAAAGGGCCAGCCGCAGGCGATGTCCGACCGCAGCGGCAAGACCGACATGCGCGGCGCCTACGGTTTGCTCGGTCAGGAAATGATCGGCTGGCTGACCCACCTGCAGCACACGCCGGACAAGAATGTCTGGCTCGTCGGTCTGCTCGACAAGCGGCTGGATGACTTCAACCGGCCGTTCTTCTCGCTGCAGATCGAGGGTGCCAAGACCGGCCTCGAGCTGCCCGGGATCGTCGATGAAATCCTGACGCTGGCCGACATCCGGCCTGCCGAGGGCGCCCCGTATCGGGCGTTCGTCTGCACGACCCTCAATGAGTTCGGCTTCCCCGCCAAGGACCGGTCCGGCCGCCTGGCCCCCGTCGAGCCGGCCCATCTGGGCCGCCTGATGGAGAAGATCCGCGGCCCGCTCGCCGACAGCTCGGTCGCCCGCCTGAATTTCGAACTGCCTGCGGCAGTCCCCACCACGCCGAATACCGGAGCCTAAACCCATGACCAATATCGACTTCAATACAGCCGACACGCAGGACTCTGCCTTCGCGCTCATCCCGGCCAACACGCTCGCCAAGGTCTACCTGACGATCCGTCCCGGCGGGGCAGGCCCCGAAGGGTGGCTGACCCAGAGCAAGACCAGCGAGGCCCTCTATCTCAACACCGAGGCGGTGATTGAGGACGGGCCCCATGCCCGCCGCCGTATCTACACCCGCATCGGCTTCCGCGGTCGCAACGGCAGCGACGGCGGTGAGGACACCTATGCCAACCGCGGCCGGGCCCTGATCCGGGGCATCCTGGAATCCGCCCGCGGTGTCCGGGCAGACGACACCTCTGACCGTGCCCGCGCGGCCCGCACCATCCATAGCCTGGGTGAACTCAGCGGCCTGACCGTGGCCGTGAAGCTGGGCGTCGACCGGGACCGCAACAATCCTCAGGACGAAGGCCGCAACGTCATTCTGGCGGCCATCGGCCCCCAGCATCCCGACTATGCACGGCTGATGGGCGCAGCGCCGGGTGCCGCATTCACGCCGACGGCTGCGCCACAGGCTGCCGCTTCCCCCCAGTCTCCCTCGAACGGCAGCGCGCCGTTCTGGGCCCAGTAAGGGAGCGGTTCGATGATCCCCAGAGATTATCAGCAGGAGGCGGTGAAGGCCGCCCGGTCCAGGACGGCTGCCCATGGCAACACCATCCTTATGCTGCCCACCGGCGCCGGCAAAACGGCCGTGGCCGGGTTTTATATCGGCGAGGAGGCTCAGGCGCAGCGGAACACCCGCACGCTGGTTCTCCAGCATACCGACGAGCTGATCGAACAGAACCTCGCCTCGATCGGCGCCATCACTGGGTTGTCGACCTCCGTGGTCAAAGCCTCCCGGGATGACTGGTCTGGCCGCATCGTCTTTGGCAGCGTCCAGACCCTTGCCCGGGCCAACCGTCGCCAGGCCCTTGGCCAAGTCTCTCACGTCATCATAGACGAGTGCCACCGGGCGGCTGCCGACAGCTACCAGAACATCATCAACGACATCCGCGCGATCAATCCGGCGGTCAAACTGCTGGGACTGTCGGCTACCCCCAGCCGGGGTGACGGGCGCTCCCTGCGCAAGGTTTTCACCAACGTCGGCTACCAGCTGAAGATCGGGACTTTGATCGCCCGCGGCATGCTGGTTCCGCCGCGGACCTTCACCATCGGTCTGGGCATCGACGATGAACTGGCTGGCCTCGACGCCACCGCCGGCGACTTCGACATGCGCCAGGCCGACAAGGTGCTGAACCGGTCCGTCCTGAACGAGGCCGTGGTCGCCCACTGGAAGGAGCGTGCCGGCGATCGGCGCACGATTTTCTTCTGTTCGACCATCGCCCACGCCGAGGCGGTCGCCGCATCCTTCATGGCAGCCGACGTAACCGCCGCCGTGGTCAGCGGCGACATGCCCGCCGACCA
>JAIESL010000052.1 GCA_019746095.1 Caulobacteraceae bacterium | reverse complement strand
GCCCGCAGCGTCCGCCGGGACTCCCGCCGCGCCGGCCTCGCCGCCGCCCGTCGCTGTGGCCCCTGCAGCCAAGACGGCGTCATGAGCCGCCCGCCGGAGTCCGGCCGCGCCTCCACCGGCCAGAAGATCGAACAGGCCATCGAAAAGGCTTTCGATCCCCTCGCCACGGCGATCAAGCGTGCCACGGCCGCGCCGGCAAAGGCTGCGCCGCCCAAGGCCGCGCCGGGCAAGCCGGGGCTTGAGATTTCCCCGCTGGCTGTGCCCTTCCCTGCCATTCCGCCTATCGGCGGGGTCGAGATCGCCACAGCCCGGGCCGGCTTCTACAAACATGAGCGCGACGATCTGGTGGTGTTCCACTTCGCCCGCGGCACCACCTGCGCCGGGGTCTTCACCCGGCACAAGATCGGCTCTGCCCCCGTCGACTGGTGCAAGCGCCAGCTCGATGCCGACGGCGGCGGCCAGGATGTGCGGGCCCTGGTGGTCAATGCCGGCTGCGCCAATGCCTTCACCGGCAAGGCCGGAGCGGATGCGGCCCGCCGCACGGCCTCCGAGGTGGCCAAACGCTTCGGCTGCCGCCAGCGTGACGTCATGCTGGCCTCGACCGGGGTGATCGGGGTGGTGCTGGACGACCGCAAGATCGTCGCCCGGATGCCGGACATCGAGGCCGGACTGGACGCCGACGCCTGGGCCCGCGCCGGACAGGCCATCATGACCACCGACACCTTCCCCAAGGGGTCGTATGCCGAATGCGAGATCGAGGGCCGCAAGGTCCGGATCGCCGGCATCGCCAAGGGGTCGGGCATGATCGCCCCCGACATGGCCACCATGCTGGGCTTCATCGTCACCGACGCCGCCATCGCCCCGCCGGTGCTGCGCGCCCTGCTGGGCCTGCATGTCCGCACCACCTTCAACAGCGTCACCGTCGACGGCGACACCTCGACCAATGACACCTGCCTGCTGTTCGCCACGGGGGCCTCGGGCGCGCCGCGCATCGGCCGGGTCGGCGACCGCCGGCTGAAGGATTTCTCGGCGGCGCTGGACAGGGTCATGCTCGACCTCGCCCACCAGCTGGTCCGCGACGGCGAGGGCGCGACCAAATTCGTCAAGGTCACCGTGGACGGCGCGGCCAGCCCCGCCTCGGCCCGGAAACTGGCCAAGTCGATCGCCGACAGCCCCCTGGTCAAGACCGCCCTGGCCGGTGAGGACGCCAATTGGGGCCGGGTGGTCATGGCCGTCGGCAAGACCGAGGAGCCGGTCGACCGCGACAGTCTCGCCATCCGTTTCGGCCCTCATGTCGCGGCCATCGACGGTGCCCCCGCCCCGAACTACGACGAGGCGAAGATGAGCGCCTATATGAAGAAACCCGAGATCGAGATCACCGTCGATGTCGGCTGGGGCCGGGCCTCGGCGACGGTCTGGACCTGCGACCTGACCAAGCGGTACGTCGAGATCAACGGCGACTACCGCTCGTGAGCGACGCCTTGCCCACCGTCCTCGTCGTCGCCGTCGCCCTGATCGATACCGACGGCCGGGTGCTGATCGCCCAGCGGCCCGAGGGCAAGAAACTGGCCGGCCTGTGGGAGTTTCCGGGCGGAAAGGTCGAGCCGGGCGAACGTCCGGAACAGGCCTTGATCCGCGAATTGCACGAGGAACTGGGCATCGACGTCAACGAAGCCTGCCTGGCCCCGTTCGTTTTTGCGAGCCACGCTTACGATTCGTTTCACCTCTTGATGCCATTGTACCTCTGCCGACGCTGGTCGGGGGTGGTGCAGAACCGCGAGCATGCGGCGCTGAAATGGGTCCGGCCGAACCAGCTTTCGGACTATCCCATGCCTCCGGCTGACGAACCCCTGGTCGCCTGGCTGCGCGACCTGCTCTAGCCGCCGGAAGGAGGGACCGATGTTGAAACGCTTCCTCTCCCGCTTCCGGCGCGATGACAGCGGGGCCACGTCCATCGAATACGGCATGATCCTCGCCCTGATGTTCCTCGTCATCCTAGGCGCCCTGCAGGCCTTCGGCGGTACGGGCAGCGGCATCTTCAACAACGCCATGGACGCGGTCCGCGGGGCCATGGGCGGCTGAGGCCGGATTATTCCTCGCCGGTCTGCTCCCTGACCCCCAGCGCATCCGCCAGCCGCATCTTCGCCGATCCGCGCGGCAAGGGCTTCTGCTGGCTCTCATGCGGGCCCCAGCCGGCCAGATGCACGATCTCGAAGGTCGCCGGAATGCGACCGTCGGCGTCGGCATGGCGTTCTGCATAGAGCCGGGCCGCCCGGCCGACGATAGCGCGCGTCAGGGGCCGCACCGTCCCTGCCAGCCCGTTGGTCTCGCCCATGGCGCGCAGGTCGCGGATCAGGGCCAGCAGGTCGGGATAGCGCACCGTCACACGGTCCACATCGGCCACCGGCAGGGCGAAACCGGCCCTTTGCAACAGGGCCGCGCCGTCGAAGCCGTCGGCGAAGGGCGACACCCGGGCCTGGGCCCCGCCGCGCGCCTCCAGCTCCGCCTCGGTCAGGACCGCGCGCAGCTCCTTCAGTGTGCCCGCCCCCAGCAGGGTGCCGAGAAACAGGCCGTCCGGCTTCAGCGCCCGCCGGATCTGGCTAAGGGCACCCGGCAGGTCATTGGCCCAGTGCAGGCTCATCAGGGAGACGATCAGGTCCTGCGACCCGTCCGCCAGATCGATCGGTGCCGTGCCCGGTCCGGCCCGTGCCGCCCGGTCGCCGATGGTCTTCACCGGCCCGACCCGGCTCGCCGCAGGACTGCCGGCGAGGGTCGCCGCGAACACCCCCGGGTGGGCTGACAGATCGGCCGCCACGGGCCAGGACCGCACAAGCGCTTCCAGACTGCCCACGGCATTCTCTGCCGCCCGCGCGTGCAGGAAGTCGGCGCGGGCAAGCGTCTTTTCGCTGCGTTCAAGTCTTGCCGTGCGGCGTTGAACGTCGAAAATGCGGGGAGGACCGGAGGAGGGGCTCATGAGCCTTCAGGATGGGGTCTGGCACGACCGATTGAAAGCGGTTGTCCCGAGGATCGTGCTCGGAGCCCGGGCACTGGGCCGCGGTGTGGCCGATCTGCTGCTGCCGACGCTGGCCCACGACAGCCCCGAGGCGACGGCCTCGGCCGGACTGACCGCCGGGGCCTGGAGCCGGGTGGCCTTTCTCGAGGATCCCGTGTGTGACGGCTGCGGGGCCGGGTTCGAGATGGACGGCGGGCCCTTTGCGGCCGCCCGCTGCGCCGCCTGTCTGGCCCAGCCCTATGCCTTCGCCCGGGCCCGGGCCGCCTGCGTCTATGACGAGGCCTCGCGTGGTCTGATCCTGAAGTTCAAGCACGGCGACCATCAGCCCTTCGCCCCGCTGTTCGCCCGCTGGATCGCCCGTTCGGCCGCGCCCCTGCTGGACGAGGCCGACGCCGTCGCCCCCGTGCCCCTGCACCGGTTCCGCCTGTTGTCGCGGCGGTTCAACCAGGCCGCCGAGATCGCCCGGCCGCTGGCCCGTGAGGCGGATCTCGACTTCCTGCCCGACGCCCTGGTTCGCACGACCCATACGACGACCCAGGGCGGCAAGTCCGCGCGCGGTCGTCGGCTCAACGTCAAGAAGGCCTTCGCCGTCAGTGAGGCGGGGCGGCGTCAGATCAAGGGGCGGCGCATTCTTCTGGTCGACGATGTCCTGACCACGGGGGCCACGGCCGAGGCCTGCGCCCGCGCCCTGGTCGAGGCCGGTGCCCGCGCCGTGGACCTTGCGGTCGTGGCCCGGGTGCGAACGGCACGGGAATTGCCTACATAGGGGCAGGCCCGGCCGCCCTGGCGGCGGGCGACGCTTTCTGACCGGAGTTCCGCCTTGGCTGACATCGTCCTCTATACCAAGCCCGGCTGTGGCTACTGCCATGCCGCCCGCGACCTGCTCGACCGCAAGGGTGCCGACTATGAGGACATCATCGCCTCCAGTGATCCGGCGAAGAAGCAGGAGATGATCCAGCGCTCCGGCGGCCGCATGACCTTCCCGCAGATCTTCATCGGCGGAAAACATATCGGCGGCTCCGATGACCTGCATGCGCTTGACCGAAAGGGCGAGCTCGACGCATTGCTCAAGGCCTGATGACCCCGCTTCCTGTCGCCCTGATCCAGACCCGCACACCGACCGCCCCGGCGGCGGCCTTCGCCCATGTCGAGCCGCTGATCCGCGAGGCGGCGGCGGCGGGGGCGAAATTGATCCTGACCCCCGAGGCGACCAATTTCCTGATCCAGGATCGCGCCGCCCGTGACGCCGTCCTGACCACCGAGGACCGGGACACGGTGGTCGGCAGCCTGCGTGCCCTGGCCGGAGAGCTGGGCGTCTGGCTGCTGATCGGCTCGGCCATCGTCCGTTCGGGACATGAGGGCGACGATCGCGCCGCCAATCGTTCCCTGTTGATCGACGACACGGGGGCGGTGATTGCCACCTATGACAAGCTGCACGTCTATGACGTCGACCTGCCGACCGGCGAGCGCTGGCGCGAAAGTGCCTCGGTGCGTCCGGGCGACGGCGCGGTGGTGGCCGAAACCCCCTGGGGCGGACTCGGCCTGACCATCTGCTACGATATCCGCTTCCCCCAGTTGCACCGCGCCCTGGCCAAGGCCGGGGCCGTCATGATCGCCGTGCCCGCCGCCTTCACCGTCCCGACCGGCGAGGCCCATTGGGAGACCCTGCTGCGGGCCCGGGCCATCGAGACCGGCTGCTATATTCTCGCCCCTGCCCAGGCCGGACTGCACGAGGACGGCCGCCGCACCTGGGGCCGATCCACGATCGTGGCCCCCTGGGGCGAGGTGGTCGCCCGGCTGGATCATGATGAGCCCGGCGTCCTGCTCGCCACCCTGGATTTCGACGCCGTCACGCGCGCCCGGAGCGCCGTGCCGCAATTGACCCACGACCGGGAATTCGCGGGGCCGCAATGATCCGCTACGCCCTCCAGTGCGACGGCGGGCACGGTTTCGAGGCCTGGTTCGGGGCCTCGGCCGACTATGACGACCAGGCGGCACGGGGGCTGGTCGAATGCCCCCACTGTGGCTCCACCGGCGTCTCCAAACAGATCATGGCCCCGGCCGTGACCGGCACGCGCAAGACCGCCGCCGGGCCCGATCTGGCGAAGATGCAGACCATGATGACCCGAATGGCTCATGAGGTGCGGTCCCATGTCGAGGCGAATTTCGACTATGTCGGCGACGCCTTTGCCCGCGAGGCCCGCGACATCCACGAAGGCCGGTCCGAAAAGCGCGAGATCTATGGCGAGGCTACGCCCGCCGAGGTGAAGAAGCTCAAGGACGACGGCGTCCCCTGTGCCGCCCTGCCGCCGCTACCGCCCGATCCGGCCAAGGCCCACTGACCGGTGGGGGAGGGGGATCGCTACCAGGAGTTCGAACCGCCCGCGGCGCTTCGTCCCTTCGTCCGCACGATCTGGACCTATGCCGCCCCGGCACCCGAGCCGACGGTGCAGCGGATCGCGCCTGACGGCTGCCCCGAACTGATCCTCGACATCGGGTCCCCCTATGAGGAACAGGGCGAGGACGGTCTCTTCCGCCTGCAGCCGCCGGCGCTTTTCGCCGGCCAGATGACCCGGCCCCTGGCCCTGCGCCCGGTCGGGCCGGTCGAGCTGGTCGCCGTCCGCTTCGAACCCGACGGGGCCCGCGACTGGCTTGGCCAGCCGCTGGCCGGGGCCACCGACCGCCGTCTCGACATGACCGGCCGCCTCGCCGGGGTCACAGCCCCCGCCGGCGACCCCGCGGCCCAGGTCGAGAC
>JAIESL010000113.1 GCA_019746095.1 Caulobacteraceae bacterium | reverse complement strand
GGCTGACCTGTGCGCTTGCCGAACACCCGTCAGGACTTCTTCTTGAACAGACCGGAGAAGATGGACTTGCCGTCCCCCTTGCCGCCCTTGCCCTTGGGCCCGGCGATCATGGGCAGTTCCCGACGCGAGACGATCTGGGCCAGGGTCTGGAAGGCCTCGCCGGCCCTGGACTTGCCACCGGCGTCGAGGATCATCTGGCCGTTGTTGGCGGCCGCTCCGAAGACCTTGGGCTCGAAGGGAATGATCAGGCTGGGGTGAACGCCCAGGGCCGCGCCGAAATCCTTGGCCGGAATCTCGGGACGTCCGGGAACACCGACCTGGTTCAGCACCAGCCGCGGCGGGGCGTCATTGGGACGGCCCAGCTTGATCAGGTCGATCATGTTCTTGGCATTGCGCAGGCTGGCCAGATCCGGCGTGGCCACGATCACCACCTCGTCGGCGGCGATCAGGGTGCGGCGCATCCAGCCGGACCAGAGGTGCGGCAGGTCCAGCACAACGAAGGGCGCGGTCGAGCGGATCTGGGTCGTGACCTCCTCGAACGCCTCCGGGGAGATGTCCCAGTCGACGTCCAGGGTGGCCGGGGCGGCGAACAGGCTGAGCTTGTCGGTGCACCGGACCATCATCCGGTCCAGCAGCACGGGATCGAGACGGTCAGGCTGGCTCAGGGCGTCGGCGACGCCGCTCAGCGGATCCTGGTTGAAGTCCAGACCGGCGGTGCCGAACGGCAGGTCATAGTCGACGATGACGGTGTTGGCACCAATCCGCTCGCTCATCGCATAGGCGGTGTTGTGGGCCACCGAGCTTGAGCCCGTGCCCCCGCGCGCACCGACGAAGGCGATCGACCGGCCGACGAAGGGCTGGGCCGGGTCGGCGAACAGGCCACCGATGGCCGCGATCAGCTGCAACGGCTGCAACGGCGCGACCAGATATTCGCTGACCCCACGCCGCATCAGTTCGCGGAACAGCAGGATGTCATTGGTCGCCCCGATCACAACCACCTTGGTGCCGGAGTCGCAGACCTCGGCCAGCTGATCGACTTCCCACAGAAGGGTCTGCGGGTCCTTCATGCATTCGACCACGATCAGGGGCGGGGTCGGTTCGTGCTGATAGGCCTCGACGGCGGCGGCGACGCCGCCGACGCGAATCTGGGTGGTCGCCCGCGACAGACGGCGGTCCTGACCGGCCCGTTCGGCAGCGGCCAGGGTGTCCTGACGCTCGGCGAAGACGTGGATGGCGATGCGCGGGACCGACACCTCGCCGGTGTGGCTGCTGAGGATCGGCGGCGAGAAGGCGGCGCTGGCGCCGGCGACGAGCTCCGCCACGGGATTGAAGCCGGCCAGTGCGGCGTCCGGCTCGGCCGGCTGCGGGTCCCGAGCCGGCTGGATCGCGGGAAGCGGGGCGGCCGGAACCTCCGGGGCGGTGAACTGCAACGCCGGGCGCGGGTCGACGACCGGCTCCTCGAACCCTTCGAGGCCGTCGTCGAGGCTGTCCGACACAGGGGTGTCGGGCGTGGTGTAGCCCGCGTCGAGGTCGAACTCGTCGTCGAACGCTTCAAAGGGACGAGGGGCGAAGGCGTTGCTCATGTCACGCTATTCCACGGCCCCGGAGATGCGACCTTTCACCAGGGGCTCCTGCGGTGTCGAGCTGATTTCGCCCTGACGGTAGTTGGCGAACACCACAGCGGCCCGACCGGAGTCGGCCGGGGTCATCGGACGGGCCCCGAGGATGTCGCGCGGATCTGCGATCTGGGCCGCCATATTGGCGTTGATGGCGCAACCGAACCCGCCGGAGCTCTGGTTTGACGCGCGCCCGCCCATATTGCGGACCTCGGCCGAGCAGTCTGGCACCTGGGCCCGGATGGTCTCGAACCCGGCCAGCACCGGTGCCCGCGGATCGGGCGCATTATAGGCGGCCATCTGGATCCGGTCCTCGGGGACGCCGGCGGACTGCAGGAAGCTGCGGACGGCATAGGCCTGCTGGACAGCGACCGGATCATCGCCGGCGGGCGATTCAATCCGCACATGGCCGGAACCGGAGGCGCCGTATCGCGCCGCCAGGTCGCGGAGCGCGGCGTGCTGGTTGGACGACAGGCCCTGGTCGTGGACGGCCAGGGCGATACGATCCAGCCCGGGCTCGACCTGGAGGGCATAACGCGACAGGGGCGTCATCGGCGCCGGGGCGTCGCCTTCAAGCGAGGCGCAGCCCGAGACGGCGAGACCTGCGACGAGGACGAGGACGGCAGAAGTGAGGGCGCGTTTCACGGGGATCCTCATTCGATCACATAGCCCACCGGACCGCTCCAGCCGCTGTCGGCGGCGGCGGGGTCGCCGGGGCGGCGGAACTGCTGGTTCAGCTGGCCGAACAGCAGCGTCTGGGCGTCATTGGCGATGACCAGGCCGTCGGCAGGGGTCTGCAGCCGACCGGGCGAGGTCGGCGTGACGATATAGGCCTCCATGATGATCACCAGTTCAGTCTCGCCGGACAGATAGTCGCGCGAGCGGAACAGGGCCCCGAGAACCGGCAGATTGCCGATGCCAGGCAATTGATCGAGGTTCTGGCGCGTGTCCTCGCGCAGCAGGCCCGCGATCATCATCGAGCCGCCGGACGGCAGTTCGACGGTGGTGGAGGCCCGCCGGACGTTCAGGGCCGGGATCACCAGAGCGTCGTCGGCTGTGCCGCCGAGGGTGAAGGCACCGGCCGTGCTGAGTTCCGACACCTCGGTCGACAGCTGCAGCGAGATTCGACCCTCGGACAAGACGATCGGACGGAAGGCGAGGCGGACGCCGAAGGGCTTGAACTCGACGCCGATGGTGACCTGCCCGGTCGTGGCGTCGACGCTGCGTCCGCTCGGAACCGGGAACTCACCGCCGGCGAGGAACTCGGCATTCTCGCCGTTGACCGCGGTCACATTCGGTTCCGCCAGAATACGGACCAGACCGGCGCGCTCGAAGGCACGGATGCTGCTGCTGAGACGGCTGCCGTCGCCGGCCTGGTCAAGGTAGCTGAGGACGCCGCCGCCCAGCTGGCTACCGGATACGCCGAAGGTCGCGCCCTGGGAAAAGGACAGGCCGTTGCCGACACTATTGACAACGCCGTTGACGTCCAGTCCCAGCTGTTTGATCGCCGTGCGCTGGACCTCGATGACACGGGCCCTGACCATGACCTGGTCCGAGCCGGCGATGGTCATCATGTTGATGACCTTCTCCGGGGCCGTGACGAAGGCACGCGCGACCTGGGCGGCACGGTCGGCCTCGCCGGGGCTGCTGACGGGGCCTGTCAGGATGATGCTGTCGTTAACGGCCTCGGCGCGGACCTGCGAGCCCGGCATGACCCGGCTCAGTGTGTCCTGCAGCGCAGAAACCCCGGCGTCGACGCGGATCCTCAATGACAGGATGGTGCGGCCCGAAACGTCCAGGACGACCGCGTCGGTCTCGCCGGGCTCAAGGCCTATGACCGTGATCCGGCGCGGCGAATGCAGCATGGCCTCGGCCACCAGCGGGTTGGGCACGATGACGTCGCGGGCGTCGGACGGCAGGTCGATGGCCATCGACGAGCCGCGCGGCAGGTTGATCAGCTGGGCACCGGTGCCCATCGGCACGGCCGCCCGGGACTGGGCCTGAACCTCGGTCGGCCCGACGGGCGCCACCGCGGCGATCGTCAGGCCGGCAAGGGCGATCGCGATCAGATGTCTCATTGGACCACCACCACTTCGGGTGCGCCGCCGCGATAGACGCGCACGGCGGAGGATTGGCGCACGGCCGGCGCGACCCGTCCGGACGGGCCGCCGGTATCGGCATAGGACCGCAGCACCAGGCTCAGCTCGCCTTCAGACTTGGCCAGGGCCAGGGCCTCGGCATCCCGGGGGCCGACCTCGAGCGTGGCGGTCGCACCGACCACGGCCTGTTCGTCGTCGCCCGCGCGGGTCGACTGGTCGATAGCCAGCACCTTGATGTTCTGCATCACGGTCGAGGAGGCGAATTTGGACCGCTCGCCTTCCTGGGCCCCCATGTTGCTCAGATTGGTTTCGCGGGTCAGCAGGACGTCGACCCGGTCGCCGGGCAGGATGAAGCCACCGGCAGCGGTCTCGACCGTCACCCGGATGGCCATGGCCCGCATGCCGGGTTCCAGATAGGCGGCCATATAGCCGCTGTCGCCGGCGCGGACGATCTTGCGGCTGACGATCGGCTCGCCGGCCAGGATGGGTTCACGCACCACCGAGCCGACATAGTCCGCCTTGGCCCCGCCGGTCGCGAGATTGTTGGCCGCACGGGTGACCGAGGCCACGGCGCCTTCGGGACGGGCGACGGCAGGCGCGGCCTCCCCGGTCGCCTCGGCCGAGGGCAGGGGTGTGGTGCCGTCGGTGATGAAGGCGGGATTGACCTCGTCGACCGGCCAGTCCTTCCAGGCCAGATCGGCCTCGGTCAGCCGCTGGCCGGGCTGCAGGTCCTTGGCCGCGACCAGGACCTTGGCCATGGGCCGCGCCGGAACGGCGGCAGCGGTGGCGACGGCGGTCGGTGATTTGGACGGCGATCCCATGGCGCGCACGACCAGGGCCAGACCGATGGCGGCCACGGCGGCGACGCAGATCACGATGATACGGGCGGGCTTCATCGACGGTCTCCGACAGGCCGGGCCGGACCCTTGAACGGTCCTTCGGCCCCCTGCCGTTAACGACCATGCCGGGTGCGGGTTAACGCGGGCCTAAGTGTTGGCCGGAGCGCGTGATCCCGCGGGGGCTTCTAGCCCGCGATGAAGGCGGCCAGCAGGGGCGAGGCCGGATAGGCCATCAGCGCCCCGGCGGCGATCGCCACGCCATAGGGGATGTCGCCGCGCGGCTCCATCAGCTGCACCACCCAACCCGGGGCCCCGACCAGATAGGGGCGCGAGTGGAAACGGGCGAACAGCAGGAAAAGACAGAACAAACCGCCCATGACCCCGGTCCAGAGCAGGAACATTCCCGAGCCGGCGGCGCCGAGCCAGAGACAGGTCGCCGCCATCAGCTTGGCGTCGCCCCCACCGATCCAGCGGAGGGCGAACATCCCGGCACCGACCACCAGGGCCAGGGCCGCAACGCCGATGCCGGTGGCCACGGTCATCGGATCCAGACCGACGGCGAAGGCTGCGGGAAAGAAGCCGATGACCAGGAGGCCCGAGATCCAGTTGGGGATCTTCATCGAGGTCAGGTCCTTGAGACCTGCGACGATGGCGAGCGCCGGCATGACGGCGAGGAGGATCAGGATGACAGTGTCCATCCCCTCTTATAGCCTGCCGACGGTTAAAACCGGGTTGCCAGCCGGGCGGCCCCGGATGCGAAAAGGGCCGGAGCGTTTCCGCTCCGGCCCTTCGCCGGTTTCAGACGGTGGCGGGCGCCTAGGCGCCGGCGGTTCCGCCCATGCCGGTGACGACGTCGTTGAACTTGCCCTTGATGGTCGAGCCGAGGGCAGTCACGGCCGAAATGATGACGACCGCGATCAGGGCGGCAATCAGGCCGTACTCGATGGCGGTGGCGCCCGACTCGTCGGACATGAATTTCGAAACAAACTGGGTCATTGGTAATCCTCCCGGAGGGGTTGCTGGTGACTGGCGGGGGAGCCGGTCACCCCGCTGACCCCCTTGAACATCTCCACCATGCCGCCTGGAGGTTAAGTCGCGGCGTACGAACGTCCTTATCGAAT
>JAIESL010000054.1 GCA_019746095.1 Caulobacteraceae bacterium | reverse complement strand
AGGACGGGGGTCTCGGGCATTGCGCTCGCGATTGTGGCGGTCCGACCGGAATCGGACCGGCCTTTTAGCTGAGGCGTCGCGGTTATCAAACCGCGCGTGTGAAAGAGTGACGTAAGGGAATGCGCATCGAGGTCAACGGGGAACATCGGGAGGTTGAAGCCGCGACCATCCTTGCCCTTGTGGAGGAACTTGGGCTGGACGTGCGCAAGGTAGCGGTGGAGCGCAATCTGGAGATTGTGCCGCGCTCGCTGCATGCGACGACGGCCCTGGCGGACGGGGACCGTGTGGAACTGGTGCAGTTCGTCGGTGGCGGCTAAACCCCGTCCATGACCTCTCCCCAAGACACATGGACCGTCGCCGGACGGACCTTTTCGAGCCGGCTGATCGTCGGCACCGGCAAGTACAAGACCTATCAGGAGAATGCTGACGCGGCGGAGGCTGCGGGGGCGGAGATCGTCACCGTGGCGGTGCGGCGGGTGAACCTGAGCGATCCGTCGCAGCCGATGCTGGTCGACTATGTGAAGCCGGACCGGTTCACCTTCCTGCCCAACACCGCCGGCTGTTTCACCGGCGAGGATGCGGTGCGGACCCTGCGGCTGGCGCGGGAGGCGGGCGGCTGGGATCTGGTCAAGCTGGAGGTGCTGTCGGACACGGCGCACCTGTATCCGGACATGATCGAGACGCTGCGGGCGCTGGAGCTGCTGATCAAGGACGGCTTCCAGGTCATGGTCTATTGCACCGACGATGTGGTGATGTGCCGGCGGCTGGAGGAGGCGGGGGCGGCGGCTATCATGCCCGCGGCGGCGCCGATCGGCTCGGGCTTGGGCATCCAGAACCCGGTCAATATCCGGCTGATCATCGAACAGGCCAAGGTGCCGGTGCTGGTCGATGCGGGGGTGGGGACGCCGTCGGACGCGGTACTGGCCATGGAGCTGGGCTGTGACGCGGTGCTGATGAACACGGCGATCGCGGGGGCGAAGGATCCGATCCTGATGGCCAGCGCGATGAAGCACGCGGTGATCGCCGGGCGGCAGGGCTATCTGGCCGGGCGGATGCCGCGCCGGATGTATGCCAGCGCGAGCTCGCCGATGGCCGGGCTGATCTGAGAGTCTTCAGTCGACCCCAAAAATTGCGGTCGGATTTGTCTGAAATTCGAGTTCGGGCGGTCTGGACGTCGCGTCCCTCGGCGGGCGCGCGGGTGAAACTGTGCTGTCAAAAACCGGCCCCGTGGGGGTTTGGGCAGTAAGGCATATGGCTGCGTCAGATTTGGACGCAGGGTGGAATGGGCTCTGCGGGCAGGGGCGAGAAGACACTGTTCGGGGTCGAGAAGGGTCAGAAGACACGGCAAGGGAAGGTAGTGCGGTCCCTTCTCCCCTCGAGGGAGAAGGTGGGCGGCGGGGCCGCCCGGATGAGGGGTCTGTTTCGGCAGGCAGACTGGCGGGGGGTTTGTTAGCCGGAACGATGGGTGTGTCACCCCTCATCCGCCCCTCCGGGGCACCTTCTCCCTCAAGGGGAGAAGGAGGGCGGTGGCCGCTTGGCGGAATCCCTCCCCGGGGCTAGAGCATCCCTTCCTCCCGACACAGACTGAACGACCATGCACGACATCCGCGCCATCCGAGACAATCCCGCCGCCTTCGTGAGCGGCTGGTCGTCGCGCGGGGTCGAGGGGGCGCAGGCGTTGGTCGACGAGATCCTGACGCTGGATACGGCGCTGCGGGCGGCGCAGACGGCGGGGCAGACGGCGCTGGCGAAGCGCAATGAGAGCTCCAAGCTGATCGGCGCGGCGATGGGCCGGAAGGACCTCGCCGAGGCCGAGCGGCTGAAGGGCGAGGTCGAGAGCCTGAAGGGCGAGATCGCGGCGGCCGAGGCCGAGGAGGCGCGGGCCGGAAACGGCTTGCGGGACATTCTGGCGGCCCAGAAGAACCTTGCCGCTGCCGATGTGCCGGACGGCGACGATGAACATGGCAATGTTGAGGTTTCGCGCTGGGGTACCCCCCGCGAGGGTGGCCCCGCCAAGGACCACGCCGATCTGGGTGAGGCCCTCGGATTGCTGGACTTCGAGGCAGCGGCGCGCATGTCGGGCGCGCGCTTTGCCGTTCTGAAGGGTGGACTTGCGCGGCTGGAACGCGCCATCGGCCAGTTCATGCTGGACGTGCAGACGAACGAGCACGGCTATCAGGAGGTCAATCCGCCGCTTCTGGTGAACGATGCGGCGGCCTATGGCACGGACAAGCTGCCGAAGTTTGCGGATGATCTGTTCAAGACCACGGACGGTCGCTGGTTGATCCCGACGGCAGAGGTATCGCTGACAGCGACAGTCATGGGGCAGCAGCTCGCGGAGGCTGAGCTGGAGACGCCGATGCGGCTGGCGGCGCTGACGCCCTGTTTCCGGGCCGAGGCCGGTTCGGCCGGGCGGGACACGCGCGGGCTGATCCGCCAGCACCAGTTCTACAAGGTGGAAATGGTTTCGATCACCCGGCCGGAGGATAGCGAGAGCGAGCACGAACGGATGACGGGCTGCGCCGAGGCCATTCTGAGGAAGCTGGGCCTGGCCCATCGCCGGATGCTTCTCTGCAAGGGCGATATGGGGTTTGGCGCGAAGAAGACCTTTGACCTTGAGGTCTGGCTGCCGTCGCAGGGGACCTATCGCGAGATCAGCTCCTGCTCCAACTGCGGGGACTTCCAGGCCCGGCGCATGGACGCGCGGTTCAAGCGGGCCGGGGAGAAGAAGACCGAGTTCGTGCACACGTTGAACGGCTCGGGCCTGGCGGTCGGCCGCACCCTGGTCGCGGTGATGGAGAACTATCAGGAAGAGGACGGGCGCATCCGGGTGCCGGATGTGCTGCTGCCCTATATGGGTGGCATGACCCACGTGGGATGAGCCTGAAACAAGGAGCTGTTGTGATGAAGACGATCCTGATCCTGACCGCCGGCGCCTGTCTGGCCGGTTTCGCCCCGGCCCCGGCCGTCGTTGCCCATGATCCTGTGCCAACGGAGACCGTGGGCTGGGTGCGGTTCTCGGACGGTGAGTTCCAGCTTTACGAGCGCGAGGCCCAGGTGCTGCGGCCGTTCGCACGGCCCTGTCTGTCCGGCGTCGCCTCGCGGGACCTGATGCAGCAGGCGGTGCGGGACCTGGAAGGCCAGCAGGTGAAGATCACCGGCGTGACGGCCGACTGGGCCCATGCCGAGAACCACAGGATCGAATTCCGCGGCTCGGTCGTCCGCAATGCCTGCGGCGGCGGCACGGTCCTGCTGGCCGACACCATCCGGCCGGCCTGAACGGAGCCCAATGCGTATCCTTCTGACCAATGACGACGGCATCGAGGCCGAGGGGCTGGAATGCCTGGAGCGGATCGCGCGAACCCTGTCGGATGACGTCTGGGTCTGCGCACCGCAGACGGAGCAGTCAGGCAAGGGGCGGGGGATCACCCTTACCGAGCCGCTGCGGGTCAACCAGATCTCGGACAAGCGGTTCGCGGTGACCGGGACGCCGACCGACTGTGTGGTGCTGGCGGTCAATGACCTGATGCCGGAGCGGCCTGATCTGGTCCTGTCGGGGGTCAATCGCGGGCACAATGTCGGCGAGGACTGTTCCTATTCGGGGACGGTGGCGGGGGCGTTGCAGGGGATGGCCTTCGGCATCCGCTCGATCGCCCTGAGCCAGAGCCTCGAGCGGTTCCACGACGAGGTGCGGGCGCACTGGGAGACGGCCGAGGCCTTTGCGCCGGCCATCATCTCGCGCCTGCTGGCCCAGCCCTGGCAGGCGGGGGTGGTGATGAACCTGAACTTCCCGGCCCGCCCGCCGGAGGCCGTGACCGAGGTCGAGGTGACGCGCCAGGGCTTCCGCGACATCGGTGAGATGCATGCGGTGAAACGCACTGACCTGCGCGGCCGCGACTATTACTGGATGAGCTTCCGGGGGACGAAGCACGACCACCCGCCGGGGACGGACCTGCGGGCCATGGACGAGGGCAAGATCTCGGTCACGCCGCTGCATATCGACCTGACCCATGCGCCGAGCCTGCATGACCTGAGGGGCGTGCTGGGTGGGGCACCGCCGAAGACGGTGCTCGCTGTATGAAGCTGAACGACGACCGCGCCGGCCGTTTGATCCTGGGCCTTCGCCAGCAGGGGGTGACCGACGCGCGCGTGCTGGCGGCGATGGAGTCGATCGACCGGGCGGTCTTCGTGCACGAGAAATTCCTCGACCAGGCCTGGGAGGACCAGGCCCTGCCGATCGACTGCGCCCAGACGATCAGCCAGCCCTATATCGTCGGCCTGATGACCCAGGCGCTGGATGTGCAGCCGCGGCACCGGGTGCTGGAGATCGGCACGGGCAGCGGCTACCAGGCCGCGGTGCTGAGCCGGCTGGCCCGCTATGTCTATTCGATCGAGCGGTATCGCAGCCTGCTGAACGAGGCCGAGGCGCGGCTGAAGGCCCTGAAGATCGACAATGTGATCACCCGGCATGGCGACGGTGGTCTGGGTTGGCCCGAACAGGCCCCGTTCGACCGGATCATGGTGACAGCCGCCTCGCCGGGCGAGCCGACGGAACTGCTGCATCAGCTGAAGCCGGGCGGGATCCTCGTCTGTCCGGTCGGGCGGTCATCGGTGCAGCGGCTGCACCGCTATGTCGGCCAGGCCGACGGCAGCTTCCAGCGCGAAAGCCTGGCCGAGGTGCGGTTCGTGCCGCTGGTCGAGGGGACGGCGAAGGAGGGGTGAGGGGGAAGGAGTGGCCAGTGGCCAGTGGCTAGTGTTTGGCCGACACCGGTTCAAGGGCTCTGCCATCGCCGCCTCTCCGCCGACAGTCGTGCCGTGACCACCGACCCCTAACCACTAACCACTAACCACTAACCACCAGCCACCTCTCCGTTAACCTTCCCGCCCAACTTTCGCGCCCTTTGGCGGGTTGGCTTGAATCGACGGTCGAGGCACACCGGGACGGCGGCGAGCGGCGGGAAACCACATGACGATTCGAATTGCGATCAGGGCTCTGGCGGTGCTGGGCACGGTGACGACGCTGGCGGCCTGCGCCAGTTATCCGGATGCGCCCCGCTATGCGATCCATGCCGCCGATGCGCCGCCGCCCTCGCGGGGGCCGGCCGGTCCCGCTGCGCCGATCCCCAGCGGCGAGGGCGTGCGGGGTCCGACCGATCCCGGCCGCGAGGTGCCGCCGCCGATGACCGCCCCCGTGGCCGCGATCGAGGGCGGGGCGCTGGGGGCCCCGGTCAATCCCCGTCCACGCAATGCGCCGGCCGTCACGCCGGCAGCCGGCCCGGCTTCCGAAGGGTTCGACGCCCCGCCGCCGCCGCCGCGGGCGGGTGGAGCCGTGGCACCGGGGGCCGCCTATGAGATCCAGCCCGGGGACACGATCTCGGGCGTCGGCCGGCGTTTCCAGACCTCGGTGCAGACCCTGATCGACCTGAACAATCTGGGGCCGCGCGCGGCGATCAGCCCGGGGCAGCGAATCCTGCTGCCGCCGACGGCGGTCGATATCGGCGGCGATCCCTATGCCACCGGTCCGTCGCCGGGCGGCCTGTCCACCACGCCGGAGGAGGATGTTCCGCCGCCGCCGCCTCCGCCGCCGCCGCCCGCGCGCAATGTTGCCGGTCCGCCGCC
>JAIESL010000065.1 GCA_019746095.1 Caulobacteraceae bacterium | reverse complement strand
GACGCCAGCTGAGGCGCTTGACGCTCTGCTCAGACAAACACAAAAATAAACCATTGCGACGACCGCTTGAATCCGCCGCCAACGAACTCAACAGCCCGCTGCAGTTCGGACAGGCGACGCGGCTGACGCTCGACAACGGCGTGCCGGGAGTGGTCACCGGAGTGAGACACCCCCACCTCTCCGACGATTTCCTCGTCGAATACACACGCGTCCTTAGTGCCAACACGTTCCTGACGCTCGGGGCCGCCTATTCGATCCCGGGCGTGGGGCTGAAGGACGTTGTCGCGCCGCGCCGTCTCTCCAACTGGGCCGGGGCCTTCGCCAACCTCGTGGTCCGCTACTGAAGGGGGCTGGAATGACGTCGTTTGGAAGCAGGAGAGGCCGCCGCGTGGGGGGCATGGCTGTTGCGGCCCTCTTGGCTGTGGCATTACCCGAACAGTTGCATGCCCAGGCAGGATCCGTCGCACTGGCCGACGAGGCCTTTGCCCGAGCCACGACCATCCAGGCCACCATCTACGGCTATCCGCTGATCGGCATGTACCGGCGGCTGACCGAGGAGGTGCTCGATCCCTCCACCCGGAAGGCCCCGTTCAACGCCTATTTCCACTACCGGATGCTGTCGACGCCGGAGGTGTCCCCATTCCCTGCTCCCAACAACGACACGCTCTATTCCACTGCGTGGCTCGACCTGCGTGGGGGACCCGCGATCCTTTCCATGCCAGCGACGAACGGGCGCTACTACACCGCGCACGTGCTCGACCTCGCCACCGAGACGATCGCCAATTTCGGACAGCGGCTCGACGGCACCGACGCCGCAACCTTCGCGGTTGTCGGCCCAGGGTGGCAGGGAACCCTGCCGCCGGGGATCAAGAGGGTAGTCCGCAGCGAAACCAGGTTTGCGTACGTCCTGCTGAGGATTCTCGTCGACGGGCTGGACGACGTGCCGTCCGTCAATCGGCTGCAGGATCAGTTCCGGATAGCCACTCCCCCTGGAGGAGCCGCTCCCGTGCCGCCCTATGCGGCGAGCACGGCACCGGATCGATTGGCCATGCTCGCCCGCGTTCTTTCCTTCAGCCCGGTGCCGGAACGCGATGCCGGCATGGTCGCCACCTTTGCACCGCTCGGGATAGGGCAGCCCGAGCCGTCCCTGAAACTCTCGCCGACGTCCACTCTGCTCGATGCGGCCGAACGCGAGGCGCTGACCCTGATCGCCTCTGTCGGGGCGCGGACCGGCAGCTTCGTCAACGGCTGGCGCATGCCGGCGCGTGCAATCGGCCGTTACGGCACTGACTACCTCCAGAGGGCGTCGGTCTGGGATGGTGGTCCGCTCGCGAACACGGTCGACGAATCCTTCTATCCCGCAGCCCTGCTCGACAGCCGCAACCGGCCGCTTGACGGAGCGAGCGGGCGCTACGTCCTGAGGTTCCCGGCGGGTCGGATGCCACCGGTCAGGGCCTTCTGGTCGGTGACGATGTACAAGCTGGACGACAAGAACCTCGTGGCGAACCCCATCCGGCGTTACTCGATCGGCAATCGCACTCCGGGTCTGGTCGAGGGCCCGGATGGCTCGCTCTCCCTCTTCATCCAGGCCGACAGGCCCGCCGATCCGCACGAGTCCGCCAATTGGTTGCCCGCGCCACGCCAGCCCTTCTACCTCGTCCTCAGGCTCTACGGCCCGGCGGACGAGGCACTTTCCGGCGCCTGGCAGCCTCCGGCGCTCGTCCGCAGCGAATGAGGTCTGCACCATGATGTCGCGTGTCATCGCCGCAGTCGCCGTTGGCGCAGTCCTGGTCGGGTTAGCGCCGGCGGTAGTTGCACAGGAACGCCTGCGGCCGATCGAGGAATTCCGCAGCGACCTGTCGGCTACCGAACGCGAGGCCGCCGATGCACGGCAGTCCCGTGCGATCGCGTCGCAGGCTTATCTGTGGGGTCTTCCGGCCTTTCTGCACTATCGGCAGACAACCGAGATCAAACAGGCGCGCCGGGCTATGGCCCCGGGCGAGGAACCGTTCGGCGGATGGGTTCTGCTCCGCCAACTCGCGACGCCCGACGACCGCAACAACGTCATGCCGAACGTCGATACGCTCTACGGCGCCGCCTACCTGCTCCTTGATCGGCAGGGGCCCGTCGTTCTGTCCGTTCCGAGGGTCCGGGGCCGCTACTATTCCGTCGCGCTGCACGACGCCTATTTCAACACTTTCGCCGTCGTGGGCACGCGCACCAATGGCGGTCGCCCGGAAACCGTCCTGGTCGTGCCACCGGATTACCGAGGCACCCCCCCGGCGGGCGTCACGCGGGTCATCCGCGCTCCGACGCCGGGCATCGCCGTGTTCCAGAGGATCTTCGTCGCGGGAGAGGCGGACATACCCGCCGTAAGGGCACTCCAGGACCAGATCCGCCTGGCGCCACTGGAGGGCTGGCGCCGTGGTGATCTCGCCTTCCCTCGGATCGAGACACCCGAGTTCGACACTGTCACGCCGGTTCGTCGGCTGGCGGATCCGTTGGCCTACTTCGCCATCGTCAACACCCATAGCTGCCGCAACCGCCCAGCGAGGGCCTATGCGTCGCTCGTCGACATCATGGCGCGGACAGGCCTCGGGCCCTGTGCAGATCTGCCTGTTGACACCTCCCTTCGCAGTGCCATCCAAGCCGGATCGGAGGACGCGCGAGCCCTCGTCGACGCGATGGTCTCCGCGCCAAGGCTGCGCAACGGCTGGGTCGTCCCCGATCCGAACACGGGCCGTGAGAGCCCTGACTATGTCGGCCGCGCAGTGGTGCAGATCACGCAGATCGCTTCCTTCGCGCCCGAGGAGGCCATGTATTTCGTCGGGCGTTTCGATGGCGGTGGCGCGCGGCTTGACGGCCGGAACAGCTACCGCCTGACCTTCCCGAGAGGGCAGCTGCCGCCGGTCGACCCCAGAGCCTTCTGGTCCCTGACGATGTATGACGGCGAGACCAACCTGCTCGTGGCCAACCCTCTGCGCCGCTACATCCTGCGACCGTCCTCGCCGGGGCTCGAGACGAGCCCGGACGGCTCGCTGACGCTCCACATGTCACATCGGAAGCCTGATGGCGTGCCCGAGGGAAACTGGCTTCCCGCACCTCCCGGCCCCTTCACCGTGACGCTACGAACCTATCTTCCCTCCGCGAGTATCCAGCGCGGTGACTGGTTCCCGCCAGGAATTGTCAGTTCGAAGTAGGTCGTTCGGGCCGGTCGGTCTCTGCAAACGTCTGAGGCAGGGACGATGTCCTGGAGGCCGACGTTGCGGACGGCTGCGTGGGGCGCATAAGCGGTTGCGCCCTGCGTCAGCTTCGCGCCTCAATTGCGGACGTCGGGCGGCGCGCTGACAACCGACGTGGGCTCGCACGGACCCTGCTTCGGTTGATCGAAGCCCAATTCATTTAAAGCAAAAATTGATCGAAATGCCGAGCCATCCATACGGCAAACCTGGACCGTTCCGATCTCGCCCCTATAAGTCTGCCACGTGTCAATATGCTGCAAATTGTCGTACTTTGGGTGGCGACATGAGTTTCAAATCGCACTGATAGACTACGCGCGGTCTTGCTTAGTGCTGTGTTTACGACTTTATGCTATCATCAAAACATGGATGACTTAGCGTTTTCCGGCGACGGTGCATCGACGCTAGACTTGGAAGACTATCGGCTCTTGAGGCTGGTAGCCAAGGCGCGCGGCACGTTCATTAAGCTGCCACTCCGATATAAGTTCGACCATTCGGTCCCTGACCGGCTCGTTGAACGTCAGCACATCCAGCGAGGGGATAGCGGGTGGCCGGGAGTTCCGGGGTATCGAATCCTGAATGCTGGGGTGGAGGCCTTGGAGGGTTGGCTGTTGCAGAGGCGGATGCCGCCAGTTTAGCCCATCACACACCTCGGTCCCCATAGTCGGCACCGAGGGCTATTGGGGCTTTGCCAGCAGCTGGCGACGCGGCTAAATTCTTCCATAAACGATAAGGCGACGTTAGGCAGGCCTTTCGAACCCCGACCGACCGCCGTTATCCCGCTGTAGCTTTTTTTATTCAAAATTACGAGGCACCCGCCGACTTTCGAACCAGCTGCATTGTGTCGCTCCACAGCTGCCACGATGGCTTGCGATTGAGCCACCTTGGTTTTCGTAGGCGTCAAGGTGTCATAAGCTGAGCGTCCAAGGTGCACTCAGCCGGCGCGCGGAGTTGATTTTGAAAGCCCGCTCCTGAATTGCTGCGAGGCTGCAAGCAGATACTTTGTGGCCCTGACCAGTTCCTCAGCTGCCAACGCGCTCTCGTTAGAGATTTCCGGATCATTTAGGCAGTCGCAAGCCTTCGCGATAGCCTCACTGGCATCGCGGATCGCGTCAATGAAGCCAATAGAGCTGTCTCGCTGGAATTGGGACTGCGCCTGAGAAAGAGGGAATTGAACAACTCTCATTTGAACCTCAGTGGCTTAGGGGTGTGAAACTGACTTTCTACTGGTTTTTCACCCAGTGGCATGTCACCGCGAAGAGAATAATCGCGAAAAGTCAGGCTGCGAGCGCCATGGCAGCAGCCGCACTCGGCGGTAACTGTGCCAGAGGGGTGTCGAAAGCGATTCCGGTACCGGCATCATTGGTCCAGATTATCCGACCGCTTGCCGTAATCCCATCGACGGTGAGGACAAGATGGCTTCCGGCCGACGCCGGGAGTGGATCGTTAAGCCTTGCGCCTTTGACGCTGATGTCCACCACCTCCACAGGAACGTTTCGCCCTTCGATCTGGACGATGCCAGCTTCGGAGAGGGCTGTGCGCTCCGCCTGCCGCCGCTCCTCCAGATCAACGCCCATGCTTTGCAGGAACTGACCCACGGCCGTTGTCAGGGCATCGGAGGCCTCGCCCAACAACTTCGCCGTATCCATGACGCGCGCTGCCTCTCCAGACGTGTCGGAGGCCGATGTCGCAACGCCTTCGACATTGCTGGATACGACCTGGCTGCCGTCGGCGGCCCGCGCCACGTTCTGGGCGATCTCGCGGGTTGCCGCATCCTGCTCCTCGACCGCAGCGGCAATGGCGGCGTTCAGGGATGAGATGTCGGCAATGCGATGCGCCATGGCGCCGATGGAACCGACCGCCGTGTCGGTCGACGCCTGGATGGCGAAGATCTGCGCGGCGATCTCGTCCGTGGCGCGCGCCGTCTG
>JAIESL010000009.1 GCA_019746095.1 Caulobacteraceae bacterium | reverse complement strand
CGACCACCCCTCGGTCGAGAACCGCATCCGCATGGCGATGGAGTGGAAGGCGACGCATCCGGCCAATGCGCCGGCCGAGGTCCCTGCCGCCCCGCCGGCCGTCGCCGCTACGCCGACGCCGTAAGCCCGGGACGCTCGTTGTCCCAGATCATGTGCAGGATGGACCAGAGGCCGTCCGGGCCGCGGCAGAGCTGGATCGAATTGATCCCGCGGCGCTCGGGCTGGACGTCCTCGGGCCGGGTGCGGGCCTCATAGACGGACCAGACGTGGGCCATGTTGCCGAACTCGGTGATCCGGCGGCTGATCTCGACCTCGAAGAAGCCGTTCTCCGCGAAGAAGGGCGTGACATTGGCGACATAGGCCTCGCGGCCCATGACCAGCATGGTCGGACGGCCGTCGGCGTCGAGGCCGGTGCGGGCCTGACGGCTCTCAGGGTGGAAGATCTCGCGCTGGGTGGCCCAGTCACGCGGTCCGGCGGGGCCGGAGATGCAGGCGTACATGGCGTCGACGACGGCGCCGATATCGCTGCGGTCGACCATCAGGCCCGCTTGCGCACGAAGACGGTGCCGGCGGAATAGCCGGCGCCGAAGCTGCAGATCAGGCCGGTGTCGCCCACCGCCATGTCCTGCTGGCGCAGGTGGAAGGCGATGATCGAGCCGGCCGAGGAGGTGTTGGCGTATTCGTCGAGGATGATGACGTTCTCGTCCGGCGTCGGGTCGCGGCCCAGCACCTTGCGGCCGATGAACTGGTTCATGTTGATATTGGCCTGGTGCAGCCACATCCGCTTAAGGCCGTGCGGGTCGAGGCCGAGGTCGCCGGCGTGTTCCACGATCATGTCCGAGACCATGGGCACCACATCCTTGAACACCTTGCGACCCTGCTGGATGAACAGTTTGTCCGGCTTGCCGATCCCTTCCGGCGCGGCGTTGTTGAGGAAGCCGAAATTGTTGCGGATGTTGTTGGAGAAGACGGTCTTCAGCCGGGTGCCGATGATGTCCCAGCCGCCGGGCGCGGCCTGATCGGAGGCCTCCACGATCACCGCCGTGGCGACGTCGCCGAAGATGAAATGGCTGTCGCGGTCCCTGAAGTTCAGATGGGCCGAGCAGACCTCGGGATTGACCATGAGCACGGCCTTGACCGAGCCCGAGGCGATGAAGTCGGCGGCGGTCTTGATGCCGAAGGTGGCCGAGGAACAGGCGACATTCATGTCGAAGGCGAAGCCCTCGATGCCCAGGGCCTGCTGTACCTCGATCGACAGGGCCGGATAGGGACGCGGCATGTTGGAGGCGGCGCAGAGGACGGCGCCGATTTCCGAGACCGGCTTGCCCCAGGCGGCAATGGCCTGACGCGCGGCGGCGACGGCCATCTCGGCCATGATCGACAGGTCCTCGTCGGCACGTTCGGGGATGTTTGGCACCATGCGGGCGGGGTCGAGGACGCCGGCCTTGTCGAGCACGAAGCGGCTCTTGATGCCTGAGGCCTTCTCGATGAATTCGACCGAGGAGGGGGTCAGTTCGGCGACATCACCCTCGGCGATTTCGGCGGCGTGGTCGGCGTTGAACCGCTCGGCATAGGCATTGTAGGCGGCGACCAGCTCGGCGTTGGAGATCGACTGTTCGGGGGTGAACAGGCCGGTGGCGGCGATGACGGCGGTGGTCATGAGAGGAGGCCCTAACGCTCGGCGCGCGGCGCCTCGCTACTTGAGGGCCGGGTTCTGTTTTTCTGGACTGCCTAGATAGGCCCGACTTCCGGCTGCGTCGAGGCCGCCGCATGACGGGCCAGCAGGCGGTGGGCGGCTTCGAGGTGGAGGCGTTCGACCATGCGGTAGCCGACCCGGATGGCACCCTTGCCCTCGGCATCGGCTGCGGTGAAGGCGGCGACGACCTCGCGGGCCCGGGCCACCTCTTCGGGCGAGGGAGAGAAGGCGGTGTTGGCGGCCTCGATCTGGGCCGGGTGGATCAGGCTCTTGCCGTCGAAGCCGAAGGCGCGGCCCTGCAGACATTCGGTGCGCAGGCGGTCGGCGTCGTCGGTGGCATTGACCACGCCGTCGATGGCCAGCAGGCCGTGGCCGCGGGCGGCGGCGACGACGGCGGCCAGCCAGGGCTTGAGCGGCTCGCGGTCCGCGCCGAGGACCAGGTTCATCCGCTCGCCGAAATCATTGATGCCCAGCATCAGGGCCGCCAGGGGCGCACCCGCGCCGGCGATGGCGTCGAGCCGCAGCACCGACAGGGGGGTCTCGACCATGATCCACAGATCGACATCGGTGGGGAGGCGGTCGGCGACGGCGCGGACGGCCTCGGGGCTCTCGATCTTGGGGGCGACCACGAAGGCTGGCTTGTGAATGCAGAGGGCGGTCAGGTCATCGGCCCCCCAGGGGGTGTCGAGGCCGTTCACCCGCACGCCGAGCCGGCCGCTGAAACCGCCTGCCGACAGGGCCTCGACGGCCGCCTGGCGCGCTGCGGCCTTGGCATCGGGCGCAACGGCGTCCTCGAGGTCGAGGATGACGGCGTCGGCGTTCAGGCCGCGCGCTTTTTCGATCGCTCTTGCGTTGCTGGCGGGCAGATAGAGGACGGAGCGGGTGAGTTGCATCAGACCCGGCCCGTCACCGGGATCAGCGCCCCGGTGATGGCGCGGCTTTCGGGCGAGGCGAGGAACAGCATGACGCGGGCGAGGTCGGCGGGGGCGACCCATCTGGCCGGATCGGCGTCGGGCATGTCCTTGCGGTTCTGGGCGGTGTCGAGGATCGAGGGCAGGACGGCGTTGACGGTCACTGTGGTGTCCTTGAGTTCCTCGGCCAGGCTTTCGGTCAGGCGGTGGACCCCGGCCTTGGAGGCGGCATAGGCCCCCATGCCGGCCGCGCTCTTCAGGGCCGCATTGGCCCCGACATTGACGATCCGGCCCTCGGCCGAGGCCTTGAGATGGGGCAGGGCGGCGCGGCTCGCGTTCAGGGCGGTGGTAAGGTTGAGGGCGAACATCTTCGCCCAGGCGGGGTCGGCGTCATCGGTGGTCTGCCAGACGAAGCCGCCCGCGATATTGAGCAGGGCGTCGAGCCGGCCGAAATGGGCCACCACGGCGTCGATCGCCGTCCGGGCCGAGGCCGGGTCTGTCAGGTCGACGCCGCCCAGGGCGAGCACGCCCTCGGGCACGCCCTGGCCCGCGGCGTGGTCGATCACGGCGACCTGCAGGCCGTCGGACAGGGCTGCCTCAACGACGGCGCGGCCCAGGACACCGTGGCCTCCGGTTACGGCGATCACGCGTTGGGACATGGGAGGCTCCGGAAAAAAGGCGGTCTGAGTCGTCTGAATAGTCTGAAACCGGACCCGAACGAAGCCGGGGCGGGGGCGGTCAGGCGGCGAAGACCCGGGCCATCAACCGCTCGAGCGCTTCCGCGTCCACGGCGTCGAAGGCTGAAACCTCGGTGGCGTCGACGTCGAAGACGGCGATCAGGGCCCCCGACGCGTCGAACACGGGAACCACGATCTCGCTGGCCGAACGGCTGTCGCAGGCGATGTGGCCGGGGAAGGCGTGGACGTCCTCGACGATCTGGGTGGTGCGGTCCCGGGCGGCCGTGCCGCAGACGCCGCGGCCGAAAGCGATTCTCAGGCAGCCCAGGGTGCCCTGATAGGGGCCGACCACCAGTTCATCGGTCTTGTCCGGGTCGACGACGTAGAAGCCGGTCCAGAAGAAGACGGGAAAGGCGTCCGCGAGCATGGAGGCGACCGTGGCCATCTGCGCGGTGCGGTTGGATTCGCCGTCCAGAACCGCCAGAATCTCGGCCTCGACCTCGGCATAGCGCGCGGACTTGTCGGCGGGTCGATCGTCACGGGCGGCATAGGCCATAGGGATGCTCCAGGGTCCGGCCTGTCCATATAAGAGGCCGTCGCCGGGCTGGCGAGAGGGCGAATTTCCCCAGACAGGCGAGTGCGCAACCCGCTGATTCCCGTGGAGAACTAACTCTGAGTCACAAAAAGGCCGCGCTGCCGCAACGCTTTGGCGCAAACTGGCGTTTGCCTTGACAGAAGGTTAACGGAGCCGGACTGTCCCAGTTGCGCAGAGTTACGCGCGCCGGGCTTGAGGCTGCCCGCATTCGTCGTGCGAGGGGGAGTATGAGCGAGGGTCGATCCAACGAGGAAGGCGGCTCCCGTTTCGGCAGGGGTCGCGGACCCGTGGCCATTGCCGCGGTCGCCGGGGTGCTGGCTCTGACCGCGGTCGGCATGGTCTCCTGCGGCAACAGCGGCGGCGGCAACGGCGTGCAATTCTGGCAGCGCAATGATGCCGCCTCCAATGCCTGCCCGCGCCCGGCATCCCTGACCGGTTCGGAGTTCAACGCCCAGGAAACGGGACTGCGGGCGCTGCGGCGCGCGGCCTTCCGCGGCGACTTCTTCGCCCAGCTGGAGCTGGGTGGCCGCTATGCGGCGGTGCGCGCGACCGACAAGAACATCGAAGACCCGATCGAGAGCGCCACCTGGTACGCCATGGCCCTGGCCAATGACGAGGGTTACGCCCCGATCAACCGGGTCGACCGCGGCGGCTTCGGCGGCTGGCGACCGCTGTCGAGATATGACGACTGCCGGGCATGGGAGCGCCACACGGCCTATCAGCGGCTGGATCGCCAGCTGGCCCAGATGACCCGGGAAGAGCAGGAGGCGGTCCGCGACCGCGTCATCTACATCCTGTCGACCCAGGACGCCTATGGCTACCGCACCCTGGCGCGCCTGCACGACGGTCTGTACGGCCCGTTCGGCGAGCCCGAGGACAATCGCGAGGCCCGCGAGGCCTGGGGCCGCAATGCGGGCGGCAACGGCCGCGACCGCAACCGTCGCGGCTATTATGCGGCGACCAACCTGTTCCAGCGCAACGACGTCGACGCCTATCTGTACAACTATCTGGCGGTGCAGACCGGCGATGTCGGGGCCTATGTCCTGCTGAAGGATTTCGAGCGCTCGGCCCCGAGCCGCGGCCAGTACCAGGGCTTCGTCGAGACCAAGGCGCGGCAATGGACGCCGCCGTTCGAATTCTACCCCAATGCCGCGCCGCGGTCCGGCGTGCCCTTCTCGGACGAGAGCCGCCCGCGCGGCGACGCCTATGAATATGCCCTCGGCC
>JAIESL010000034.1 GCA_019746095.1 Caulobacteraceae bacterium | reverse complement strand
AGCGGGGCTGGATACAAGAAAAATGCAGTAACGAGAAAATCGTCGGCTATCGGATTACCATAATCATCGGCACCGATTGATAATCGTCAAGTGATGATCTAATGATCGGTCGCCCGGAGCGAAGCCGATCAGGCCAGAGCCTCGCTATCGAGTCGCACGAGGAACCAACCCGATGACCATGCGCGCCGCCGATCTGGACCGTGTCAGGGCCCTGCCGTTGTTCTCGCGGACCACCCCGGAGGTCTTCCGTGATGTGACGGCCGGCGCCTTCCTGCAGCGGTTCCCCGCCGGCACCACCCTGCTGATGGAAGGCGACACGGTCGACTTCCTCTATGTGCTGCTCGACGGGGCGGTCGAACTCCAGGGGTCTTGGAAGGAGAAGGAGACCACCCTGGCGCTGCTGCGACCGGTCTCTACCTTCATCCTGGCTGCCGTCGTCCTGGATGCCGACGCCCTGATGTCGGCGCGGACCCTCGAGCGGTCGGAGATCCTGATGCTGTCGGGAGAGGCCCTTCGCCGGACCATGAGACAGGACGCCGACTTCAGCTTTGCTGTGGCCCAGGAGCTGTCTGGCTGTTACCGCGGTCTGGTAAGGGCCGTTAAGAACCAGAAGCTGCGCGGCGGCGTCGAGCGGCTGGCCAACTATCTGATCACCCAGCGGGTTCGTCAGGGAATGCGTGACCCGATCGTCCTCCCGCATGAGAAGCGAGTGCTGGCCTCACTGCTCGGCATGTCCCCGGAGAACCTGTCGCGGGCCTTCGCCAACCTGTCCAGTTACGGGGTGGTCGTGCACGGTGCCGAGGTCAGCCTCGGCCGTCCGGAGGCCCTCGAGCGGTTGGCGCGTCCTCACCCGCTGATCGACAATCACATGCCGCCGCCGAAAGGTGTCGTCGGCAAGGCGGAAAGCGAGAGATGGACCACTCAGACGGGGCGCACCTGCGGCACTGTGCTCGGCTGACTGGGCAGGCGTCGGTTTGTGCTCACGACCGAAACGGGACCTAGAGAGCGCCGGCTCTCAAGAAGGAAGTATTGCAGAACGGTAGGCCGCCTGAGGATCGCAATCGCCAATAGACACCTATGCTTCTTCACCGGAGTTCCGCTAGTGATCTTGAGTTCACGCAATAGTCGGGGGCGTCTTCCATATTGGGGCGAGCCAACAATAAACGTGAACAAGCGTCGGGCTGATCACACAACGCACAGCGAAGTTTTAGGCGTTCGATTTGGTTCTGATCAATGCGGCCGTCCATAACAGCCATTTTAAGATCAATACCGAGGGCGCGCGCCATGCGTTCCATGAGTCCACGGTACGTCAGAACGCGATACATGTGCTCTACAGGAGCGGCCATGCCGTGTCTCCGAACACGCGCCTTCGAGGCGCGAACAACTATTAACTTCTCGACGATGAATTATTCAATAAACTTGGCCGACATCAACAATCGGCCGATACCCCGAAGTTGGGCGAGCAGGGCGAAAGTCATTTGCCGCTACGTCCGCTTCCCACCCGCCACGCCGGTTCGGGACGTCTGTTGTTCGACAGAGTGCGACCTACCCGCCGAGTTGGGACAGGTTCCGCAGGTCGCCCGAACGCCCCAAGGCAAGAGAATGGCCGGCTGACTTGCCGCCGAGAGACGAGACGATGCGCTGGGTCAGCACCTCGCGATCGTTGTCATCCTGCAGGAGATCACGGAGGTCGACGCCGCCGTCGCCGAACAGGCACAGGCGAAGCTTGCCCTTCGAGGTGACCCGCAACCGGTTGCAGCTGTCGCAGAAGCCGGGTGCATAGGGGGCGATCAGACCGATAGCGCCGGCATGGTCGGGATGGTGGTATTCCAGCGCCGGTCCGGCGTCGAAGGCACGGGGCGCCGGGGTCCAGCCGTTCCGGTCCAGCCAGTCGCGTAGTCCTTGGGCCTTGACGTGATGGCGCGCAAAATAGTCGTCATTGTCGGTCGTCTTCATCAACTCGATGAAACGAACGGCGACTGGCCGATCCCTGACAAAGCGCGCCCAGCCGTCGAAGCCGGCCTCGGCCGTCTCGCGCAGCAGGACCGCGTTGACCTTCACGGCGGAGAAGCCCTCGGCCAGCGCCAGGTCGAGGCCCGTCAGGACCTGGTTCAGCTTGTCGTGGCCGGTGATCTGGTGGAACGTTTCCGGGTCGATCGAGTCAATGCTGACGTTGATGTGGCTGAGGCCAGAGGCCCGCCAGTCGACCGCGTGCCGCGCCAGGTTCCAGCCGTTCGTGGTCATGGCGACCTTGGCCACCCCGGGCGCAGCCGCAACCGTCTCGATGATGGCGTTGAAGTCCTTGCGAACCGTGGGCTCCCCGCCAGTCAGGCGAACCTTGCTGAGCCCCAGGTCGGAAAAGCCGTCGACCAGGCGGCGAATCTCGTCGACCGTCAGGAACGACAGCGGCCCGGTCTTTTTCCAGCCGTTCGGCAGGCAGTAGGTGCAACTGAAGTTGCAGACTTCCGTCACCGAAAGGCGAAGGTAGTGAAACCGGCGGCCGAAGCCGTCGGCCATGGGGGCAGCGTCGAGCGCCATGGAAGCTCCTTTCCAAATACGGGAGGCGGAGGGATTTCTCCCGCCGCCCTCGATCCTTGCGGATCCGGCCGTCGGACCATGGCGCGCGGGCGCTACAGGTCAGGCGGCTCGGAGCGAACTCAGGGGGTTTGATAATCGACCAGCCCCGCACACCCTATGACGCGGGGCGGAACGGGCCTTGATGAAGATCAAGCGCGCTCGCCGCCCCCTCTGTGCGGTTGCCTGGCTCGCCATGCTAGGCAGGAGTGCGGGCCCGGCGAACGGCGCGGGCGGAGGTTCGATTGATGACGACGGCGGGTGCCAGCCTTGGTCGAAGAGGGGCGCTTGTGCTGCTCGCAGCCACGGCGCTGACCGCCTGTGCGCCCCGTCGCTCTGCCAGCACGCCGCTGATCGACCTTTTCGCCGCCGCCAGCCTGCGCGAAGTCCTGGACGCGGCCGCCGCGGAACACCAGCAGCAGACCGGCCGGATTGTTCGGGCCACCTACGCCGGCAGCGCCAAGCTGGCCCGCCAGATCGCCCAGGGCGCCCCGGCCGATCTGTTCATTTCGGCCGATGAGCGCTGGATGGACTGGCTGAGTCAGCGCGGACTTGTCGATACGTCCGCACAGCGCCGGCTGGCCGGCAACGCTCTTGTGCTGGTCGCGCCGGTCTCCGCCTCCGGCGATCCTGTCGATCTGTCTTCTCCGGCGGATTTCATCGACCGGCTGGGCGAGGGCCGACTGGCGATCGCCGACTCCTCGATACCGGCGGGTCGCTACGGAGAGCAGGCTCTGGCCCGCCTGAACCTCTGGTCCGGGGTCAAGGACCGGCGGGCTCCCGGCGATGACGTCCGCGCCGCCTTGTCTCTCGTCGCGCGCGAGGAGGTCCCGCTGGGTCTGGTCTATGCGACCGATGCGAGGGCCGAGCCGCGAGTGCGGGTAGTGGCGAGCTTTCCCCCTTCAAGCCACGATCCGATCGTCTATCCGGGGGCTCCGGTTCGTCGGCGGGACGGAGCCGGCGACCCCGCGGCCGCGCAGGCCTTTCTGGATATGCTGGCCGGGGCCGAGGGACAGGCCCTGTTCCGGCGGTTCGGCTTCGCCCCGGCCCAGACCTGAGGGTTCCGAATGTTCGCGCTGAGCCCCGAAGAGCTGCAGATCATCGGCCTGTCGATGAAGGTCGCCCTGACGGCGACGCTGTTCAGCCTGCCGCCGGGGATCGCGATCGCCTATCTGCTGTCGCGCTACAGCTTCCCCGGCAAGGCCCTGTTATCGGGCCTCACGCACCTGCCCCTGATCCTTCCGCCGGTGGTGACAGGCTACGCCCTGCTGATGCTGTTTGGTCGCAGCGGCCCGCTGGGCAAACTCCTCGATCCGATGGGGATTGTCTTCGCCTTCGACTGGACCGGCGCCGCCCTCGCCGCGGCGGTCATGGGCTTCCCCCTGCTGGTGCGAGCCGTGCGCCTGTCGTTCGACATGGTCGATCCCCGAATCGAGCGGGCGGCCGAAACCCTCGGCGCCCGGCCTGTCGTCCGCTTTCTGACGATCACCCTGCCGCTGGCGCTGCCCGGTGTGGCGGCCGGGGCGGTGTTGGGTTTCGCCAAGGCGCTGGGCGAGTTCGGCGCCACCATCACCTTCGTCGCCAGCATCCCCGGAGAGACGCGCACCCTGCCGCTGGCCATCTACAGCCTGCTCCAGGTCCCTGATGGCGAGGCGGCCCTGATGAGACTGGTCTTGATCTCGGTCACCGTGTCGATCGGGGCCCTCGTGCTCTCGGAGTGGGGCGCGCGCTCCGTTGCGCGGCGGGTTGGAGGGATGCGGTGATGCTGGAGGTGTCAGCGCATATCGTCCACGACGCCTTCTCGCTGGAGGTCGCCTTCTCAAGCGACGCCCGCATCACCTGCCTGTTCGGGCGGTCCGGGGCCGGCAAGACCACTGTGGCCGAACTTGTCGCGGGCCTGATCCGGCCCATCCGCGGTCGGGTGGTGCTGGACGGGGAGGTGCTCCTCGACACCGACACCGGAGTGTCGGTCCCGGTCTGGAAACGCCGCATCGGCTACGTCTTCCAGGACTCGCGGCTGTTTCCGCACATGACGGTCCGGGACAACCTGCTGTACGGCTCCCACCGGTCGGGCGATCCGGAACCCGCCCTTGACGAGGCGGTGGCTCTGCTGGGACTCGAAAACCTGCTGGAGCGCCGACCGGGTTCGTTGTCCGGCGGCGAGGCCCGACGGGTCGCGATCGGACGGGCCCTGCTGATCCGTCCCCGTCTGCTGATCCTCGATGAGCCTCTGGCGGGGCTGGACGGCGCCCGTCGTGGGGAGATCCTGCCGTATCTGGATCAGCTGGCCCGGAATGGACCGCCCATCCTCTATGTCAGCCACGCGGTCGAGGAAGTCGCCCGCCTCGCGGATCGAGTGGTGTTGGTCGGGGACGGCCGCACCGTCGGCGCCGAGCCACCGGATGCGGCGTTTGATCGACCGGAGGCCGAGACCGCCGCCGGGCTCAGCGCGCCCCTGTCGATTCTCGACGGGC
>JAIESL010000058.1 GCA_019746095.1 Caulobacteraceae bacterium | reverse complement strand
TGGTGCGGATGAGAGGACTCGAACCTCCACGCCTCGCGGCGCTGGAACCTAAATCCAGTGCGTCTACCAGTTCCGCCACATCCGCTCAGGTCCAGTGCAGCGTCTAGGCGAGGGTGGATCGGGCGGCAACGAAAAAGGCCCGGGATTGCTCCCGGGCCTTCGTTCTTGCAGGGCTGATCGGTGGATCAGTCCTTCTGGTTGTCCACGCCGGACCCCATGGCCTCAGCCGGGGACGACATCGTGGTCTCTTCGGTGATGTCGATGCCCTTGGCGAGCTTGGAGTGCCAGAAGCCGTAGATGATGTAGATCACGGCACCGACTGCGGCATAGGCGGCCAGGATCGTCAGGGGCAGGGTATTGCCGTCCATGGCGTGCTGGATCATCGGCCAGAAGTTGAAGCCGGCCAGCGACAGACAGGCCACGATGCCGGCGCTCGCCGTCCAGATCCCGCCGGGAACCTTGAACGGACGCTCCATGTCCGGGTGCTTGATGCGCAGGAAGATCACGCTCAGGCACACGATCGAGAAGGCCACGGCCGTGCCCAGGGACACGAGGTCGCCGAGGATCGAGATCGGCAGGAAGGATGCCGCGACGGCGATGAGGATGCCCAGCAGGATGGTGCCGATCCAGGGGGTGCGGAACTTCGGATGGATGACGGCAAACGCCTTGGGCAGGAGGCCGTCACGGGCCATCGTGTAGAAGATCCGGGTCTGGCCGTAGCACAGCACCAGCATGACCGAGGACAGGCCGGTGATGGCGCCGACCTTGATCAGGAAGCTGATCAGGTTCAGCTGCCCGCCTTCGGCAGAGGCCACGGCGATATTGGCCCATTCCAGACCCATTCGGTCGATGGCGACGGCCACCGGCGCCGGGCTGGCCAGCTCGAGGTAGGGAACCACGCCGGTCATGACGGCCGCGACGGCCATGTAGATCAGCGTGCAGACGATAAGGGCACCGAGGATGCCGATGGGCACATCCTTGGACGGGTTCTTGGCTTCCGCCGCCGCGGTCGAGACAGCTTCGAAGCCGACGTAGGCGAAGAAGATGATCGCAGCCCCGCGCAGGATGCCGCTGGTCCCGTACTCACCGAATTTGCCGGTGGTGTTCTCGGGGATGAAGGGCACCCAGTTGTCGGGATTGATGTACTGGATACCGACCGCGATGAAGGTCAGCAGCACAACGATCTTGATCACCACGATGATGTTGTTGATCGACGCCGACTCGCTGACGCCGAGAACCAGCAGGCTGCAGACAGCGGCGATGCCGATGGCGGCGACGAGGTTCAGGGTCCCGGTCATGGGGAAGCTGCTGACGCCGTCGACCGTGACGGCCTGGATCAGCGGGGTCGCCCACGAAGGGCCTTCTCCGCCGGCGTACTGGATCGTCGGGAACAGCCCTTCGGCGAGGCCGAAGTCATTGAGGATCGAGACCACATAGCCGGACCAGCCGACCGCGACGGTCGAGGCCGCGACGCCGTATTCCAGCACCAGCAGCCAGCCCATGATCCAGGCGAAGACTTCGCCCAGGGTGCCGTAGGCATAGGTGTAGGCCGAGCCGGACACCGGCATGGTCGAGGCCAGTTCGGCATAGCAGAGGCCGGCGAGACCGCAGGCGATGCCCGCGACCACGAAGCTGAGCATGATGGCCGGGCCTGCGTTGGCCGCGGCGACCTGGCCGGTCAGAACGAAGATGCCGGCACCGATGATGGCACCGATACCCAGGCTCATCAGGTTGATGGGACCCAGAGACCGCTTCAGCTCGCTCTTGGCGGCTTCCTTCTGGATCTGGGCTACGGATTTCTTGAGGAACAGGCGGTTCCCCTTGGGCCTAAGGCCTTCTGCGGACATCGAGTCTCGCCCCCTGATACACGGCGAGTCCTCCCCGGACTGCCTTCAATGCCGTGAACGCTAGCGGTGCCAGGGGCCGCTGGCAACGCGGTTTCCGAATGGTGAAGGCCTGACGACGCTTTCTTGAAGGGGTGTCGAACGGCTAGAGCCTTCGATGATGCTGCCGATCCACGCCGTCATAGAGCCTCTGAAGGCCGCCCTCGCTGCGGGTAATGCCGCCGTGCTCGCCGCGCCCCCGGGGGCGGGCAAGACCACGGTCGTGCCTCTGGTGCTGCTGGATGAGCCCTGGCTGGAGGGGCGCAGGGTCCTGGTGCTTGAGCCGCGCAGGCTGGCGGCGCGGGCGGCGGCCGAGCGGATGGCGGCGACCCTGGGCGAGGCGACGGGCGATACCGTGGGTTACCGCACCCGGCTGCAGAGCCGGATCGGACCGAAGACACGGATCGAGGTCATCACCGAAGGCGTGTTCACTCGGATGATTCTGGATGATCCCGGGCTGGAAGGCGTCGGGGCCGTGCTGTTCGACGAATTTCATGAGCGGTCGCTGGATGCGGATCTGGGGCTGGCTTTGGCCCGCGAGTCGCAGGGGCTGTTGCGCGAGGACCTGCGTCTGCTGGTGATGTCGGCGACCCTGGACATCGGCGGGGTATCGCGGCTGCTGGCCAATGAGACGGGGGACGGGGCCCCTGTGATCGAGTCCGGGGGGCGGATGTTCCCGGTCGAGACGCGGTATCTGGACCGCAGTCCGGTCGAGCGGATCGAGGATGCCGTTGCCCGGGCAGTTGTGCAGGCCCTGGGCGAGGAGACGGGTTCGCTGCTGGTCTTTCTGCCGGGACAGGGCGAAATCCACCGCACGGCGCAGCGGCTGGGCGAGCGGCTCCGCGATCCGGCGGTGGATGTTGTCCCCCTGTATGGGGCGCTGGACCGGGAGACCCAGGACCGGGCGATCCAGCCGGCTGCCATCGGACGGCGCAAGGTGGTGCTGGCGACCTCGGTGGCCGAGACCAGTCTGACGATCGAGGGGGTGCGGGTGGTGATCGACGGGGGGCTGTCACGCGTTCCGCGGTTTGAACCGTCCAGCGGCCTGACCCGGCTGGCGACGGTTCGGGTCAGCCGGTCGTCGGCCGAACAGAGACGCGGCCGGGCGGGGCGCACCGAGCCGGGAGTCTGTTACCGACTCTGGGACGAGGCAGCGACGCGGGGACTGGTTCCGCATCAGCGGCCGGAAATCCTCGAGGCGGACCTGACCGGCTTTGCCCTCGACCTGGCCCGATGGGGCGCGCGGTCCACGGAGGCACTCGCCTTGCTGGACCAGCCGCCGGCGGGGGCCTTTGCCGAGGCGCGCAAGGTCCTGGGCCGGCTGGGGGCGCTGGATGAGGCGGGCGCACTGACAGCGCACGGACGGCGGATGACTCGTATCCCGCTGCCGCCGCGGCTGGCGCATATGGTGGCCGTCGCCAGTGACGCCGAGGATGCGGCGCTCGGGGCGCGGATCGCGGCGGTGCTGAGCGAGCCGGGGCTGGGCGGAAATGACGTCGACCTGAGGGAACGGCTGCGAGGTCTGGAGCTTGACCGCTCGCCGAGAGGGCGCGACGCCGGCAAGCTGGCCGATCGCTGGGCGCGGGCGGCGGGCGGTGGACAGGGGGAGGGAGCCGATGTCGGGGCCCTTCTGGCCGAGGCCTTCCCCGAACGCGTCGCAAAAGCTCGGGGCAGGCCGGGCGAGGTGTTGCTGGCCTCGGGCCGGGGGGCCTTTCTTGATCCGGCCGATCTGCTGGCGCGCGAACCCTGGCTTGCGGTGGCGGAGCTGGGCGGCGGGGATGCGCGGGATCGCATCCGGCTGGCGGTTCCGGTCGACCCGGCGGGGCTGGAACACCGGATCGAGGTCGAGGATCGGCTGGCGCGCGAGCCGTCGGGCCGGATGACGCTGAGGCGCATCCGCCGCATCGGGGCGATCGTGGTCGACGAAAGGATCGTCGGTACCCCGGACCGTGCGGCGATCACGGCGGCGCTCCGGGACGAGGTCACACAGGGCGGACTGGCGGGCTTGCGCTGGGGCGAGCGGGCGTCGGGGCTGAGGGCGCGGCTGGCTTTCGTGGCAGGGCTCGAGGATGGCTGGCCGGATGTCACGGACGCCGGGCTGACGGCGGCGCGGGGGACCTGGCTCTGGCCGCTGCTGGAGGCGGTGCAGGGTCTGGACAAGATCGAGGACGGCGCACTGGAGGCCGGGCTGCGGGCCCTCGTGCCCTGGGACCGGCAGCGGGCGCTGGACGAGCTGGCCCCGGCGCGTCTGGCGACGCCGCTGGGCTCGGCGGCCATCGACTATGCGGCCGAGGGTGGGCCGCGGGTCGATATCCGGGTGCAGGAACTGTTCGGAACGACGGTGCATCCGACCGTGGGCGGCGGGCGGGTGCCCCTGACGCTGGCCCTGCTGTCCCCGGCGCGGCGACCGATGCAGGTGACGAAGGACCTGCCCGGGTTCTGGGCCGGCAGCTGGGCCGCGGTGCGCAGCGAGATGCGCGGCCGCTATCCGCGGCATCCATGGCCGGAGGACCCGACAAAGGCGGAGGCTACCAGCCGGGCCAAGCCGCGCGGAACGTGAGACGCCGTCTCCGCTTGCCTTTTGCGCCCAACCCGCCTAGAAGCCCGCCCACTTCACACGCAGGCGTGGCGCTGACGGGGAGAAATCCCGTCGGCTCCGTTCCGAGGGCCATCTGGCCTTTACCCGTCTGCGGCGGATCAATCGGATAAAGGACTACACCATGGCTCTGCCAGAATTCTCCATGCGCTCGCTGCTCGAAGCCGGCGCGCACTTCGGCCACCAGACGCACCGGTGGAACCCGAAGATGGAGCGCTACATCTTCGGCTCGCGCTCGAACATCCACATCATCGACCTGTCGCAGACCATCCCGCTGCTGCACCAGGCGCTTGTCGCCGTGCGCGACGTGGCGGCCAAGGGCGGTCGCGTCCTGTTCGTCGGCACCAAGCGCCAGGCGTCGGATCCGGTGGCTGAAGCCGCCAAGCGCTGCGCACAATACTATATGAACAACCGCTGGCTCGGCGGCACCCTGACCAACTGGCGCACCGTGTCGGGCTCGATCGCCCGCCTGCGCGAGCTGGAAGGCCTGCTGGAGTCGGGTGGCGACGGCCGCGTCAAGAAGGAGCTGCTGAACCTGCAGCGCGAG
>JAIESL010000005.1 GCA_019746095.1 Caulobacteraceae bacterium | reverse complement strand
GATGCGGAAACACCGGCTCGGCCGGCGATGCATCCCAAATCCGCGCCGGCTCCCCCAGCAGCACCCGCAACGCCCCATCCGCCTTCAGATGTCCGATCAGCGCCTTCTGCAGCGCCAGCTCATGCGCGCTCATCGCATCCGCTCCAGGTTCAGGATCGCCCGCCCGCCGACCGTCTCCCCCGAGACGATCCGCCAGTCGCCGCCACCGAATCTCAGCACCCGGCCCTCGGTCAGGCGCGCGTCCGACCGCGTCTCCGCCGTCACCGCCTCGACCGCCCGCGCCCCGCCGGGCTCGCTCTTCTCGCGCCGCCGCCGCGCCCCCAGCTTCAGCCAGGCCCAGCCCAGGGGCTCCCAGCTGACGGCCCGCCCGCCATAGGGCGTCTCGCTCTCGACGCCCTGAAGCAGCTCCGCCAGCACCTTCACAGCCGCACCACGCGATACGGCGCGATCCAGCCCTCGACCGGCGCGAGCGGCGTCTCGGAATCGCCCCGCTCATAGGCGCGCAGGGCCAGCATCAGGATCGCCAGCCGCAACGGCGCCGGTGAGGTCGAGGTCAAGGTCAGCCCGACATCCCCCTCGACCCGCGCCCGGGCCGCATCGATCAATGTCTGGATCAGCCCGTCCTCCGCCGCATGCTCGACGCGCAGGAACAGCTTCGCTTCCGCCAGGGAGACGGGTGCGGTCATGGGAAACCTCGATTGTCTTGAAGAAAAACGAGGGCTTAGGGTTTAGGTCGTAGGGCTTGGTCCGCCCTCTTCCTAAGCCCTAAGCCCTAAGCCCCTCGGCGAGCGTCAGCTCGCGCTGAACTTCATCACCTTGATCGCATCGAAGTTCTGCACCCCGCCGCCGACGCGTTTGGTGGTGTAGAACAGCACATAGGGCTTGGCCGAATAGGGGTCCCGCAGCACCCGCACCCCGGCCCGATCGACGATCAGATAGCCGCGCTGGAAATCGCCGAAGGCGATGGCCGCGCTGTTGGCGGCGATGTCCGGCATGGTCTCGATCTCGGTCACCCGATAGCCCAGCAGGCTGGCCGTCTCGCCCGCCCGCTGCGCCGGCTGCCAGATGTAGTTGCCGTCGGCGTCCTTGAACTTCCGCACCGCCGAGACCGTCTTGCGGTTCATCACGAACCGCCCGTTCGGCCGGTACTGGGCCTTGGGCGCATAAACCAGATCGATCAGCCGGTCGGTCGGACTGTTCGGGGCAAACGCCCCTGCCGCCCCCGAGGCGACAGAACCGATCTCGCCCCAGACTGCGCTCGCATCCGTCACGATCGGATAGCTCAGGAAGCCCTTCGGCTTGTTGACCCCGTCGCCGGTGACGAAGGCCTGGGTCTCCTGCGCCGCAAAGGCATCCTCGACCTCGGCCGCCAGCCATTCGTCCAGATCGATCAGGGCGTCGTCCAGCAGCGACTGTGTCGCCGCCGGATTGGCGTAGAGATCGGCCGACGGAAACTCCAGCAGGGCCAAGGTCGCGGGATCGGTCTCCGGCCGCGCCGCCGTCTCCGCCACCCAGCCCGAGGCCACGCCCGCCGTCGACACCGGCTTCCTGAACACCCCGGCACCGACCGTCCGTACCGTGGCGATCTCGCGCATCGGCGACCCGGCCATCAGTCGCCGCTCGATCGCCCGCTCGGTCTGCTCCGGCACCACATAGCCGGCCGAATTCGACGCCGTGCTCAAGCCCGCCTTCAGCTCCAGCCCGAACGAGGCACCCGTCTTGAGGTAGCCGTCAAAGGCCGCCTTCGTCTCCTCCCCATGCAAAGGGGAGGTAGCGCGGCCGAGGGCCGGGACGGAGGGGTGGCGGCCATCGGACTCGATCCCCGGACGCCGCCCTTCGCTCACCACCCGGTCCAGCCGCGCCTGCGCCGCCCCGACCGCCTGGTCGATCCGCGCCACCTTCTCCTCCAGCAGCGCATCGGCCGAGCGCTTCCGCTCGATCTCGTCCAGCCGGGCGTCATTGGCCCCTTTGAACGCCTCGAACGCCGCCATCATTTCATGCATGGCCGCGCGCGCCTCGGGCGTGCCCGAGACGGTTTTGGTCTCTTTCATGGTCTCTCCGGTTGTAGAACCGCGGATCGCGGTTAGGGTGCGGGCGTGATCCGCCCTCTTGAAAATATTTCTCCACGAGGGATGCGGTGACCTCCCGCTTCACCCCCCTCGAATGCGACATCCTCGACGCCCTCGCCTGGGACCTGCGCGACATCGCGCCGGACCTCGCCGGCCAGTTCGCGGAGTCCCTGCCCGGTTCGCGCCGCAACACCGGCTCCGGCCTCCTCACCGAACTGATCGTCGACCGTTCCCGGCCCCCGCCCATGACCACACCGACCGGCCGCTTCGGCACGGTCCACGCCATGGTCGGCGACCTGCCCGACCCCATCGCCTTCCAGGCCGAGCTGCGGCAGGGCCGGCTGCTGGCCCTGCACGGCGACGCCTATGGCCAGGACACCCGCGCCATCGACTTCGCCCGCGTGCCGTACGACCAGGTCTTCACCCTGGACGAACACGGCGAGTCCATCGCCTTCGATCCCGCGGCCCTGATGCCCGCCAGCCCCCTGCTGGACCTGCAGCAGCACACCGACCACCAGCCGCCGCTTCCCGTCTCCCGTCCAGCACCCATGACTGTTGCCGAGGTGCAGAAGCTTCAGAACGAGAAGCTGCAGGGCCTCATCGCCCTGTTCGGCAAGGTCACACCCGCATCTCCCGAGGCCGCGGCCGACGAAGGCCCGCCGGACAAGGCCGACCGGACCACCGTCCTCATCGGCCTGTGGGTCTTCATCGCCGCCGTCGCATTTCTGGCCGTCGTCCTCTTCGACGTTCCGTTCGTCTTCGCCCTCTTCCTCGCCGGCGTCCTCGGCCAGGCGCTGCACAAGCCGAAGGTCCTCGACGCCCTCACCCGGGCGACGCGTCGCCTCGGCCAGTACGAATACCGCCCGCCCCAGCGGTGATTCCCCCGAAGTTGCGCTCGATTGACACCCACCGAAGGCCGTGGTCACCGTTAACCATGATCCAGTACGGGATGGCTTCGATGACCAGATTGCTCGCCGCGACCGCCACGGTCGCCGCCCTCCTCTCCGCCGGCGCCGTCCAGGCCGCCGACCGCTGCGGAGCCGAGACCCATATGCGGTTCGGCGAGACCCGGGCCTATTTCGCCAATACGCTCGCGGCCTGTCGCCCCGACGGCTACTGCTCCGCCGTGGTGGCCATCGCCGACCCCACGGGCCAGGCCGCCTGGCGGCATCAGTTGCGCGTCGCCCGCCCCAGCCCCGGTGCCGACTATCTGGTCGAGCTGGCGGCAACGGACCCCATGCCCGTCGCCGGCGTCATGCGGTTCACCACCCCCGGTCAGACCGTCGATCCCGGCCCCTGGCTGGTCCCGACCTCGCCCGGCTCCAACGAATACCGTGTCAGCGATCCGATCCTGACCCGCTCCCTCGTGTCCGGCCTGCGCCGCCAGCGCATCGCCCGCTGGAACTACCAGTCCGCCGGCGGCCCGGCCGAGGCCTATTTCTCCCTCATGGGCATGACCGCCGCCCTCAACTGGATCGACTGCCGGGGCGCCGCAAGCGCCGCCTGACCCGGACTGGCGGCGACGCCTCGGCCACGGCATAGTCGCCCCCTCAAGGGAGGGATTTCCGATGCGCCTTTCGATCCTCACGACCGCCCTGCTGCTGGCCTGCGCCGCTCCAGCCGCTGCCCAGACGCCGCCGGCCCCGCCACCGGTCGAGGCCGCTGCGCCCGCCGATGTGGCCTCGCCCGAGGCCATCGTCGCGGCCCTCTACGACGTCATCTCCGGCGACGCCGGCGTGGCCCGTGACTGGGACCGCTTCCGCGCCCTCTTCCATCCGACCGCCCGGCTCATGCCCACCGGCGTCAATCGCGAGGGTGTCAGCGGTACGCGGGTCTTCACCCCGGAAGAATACATCGTTGCTGCAGAGCCGACCTTGTTGAATGACGGCTTCCACGAGCGTGAACTCGCGCGGCGCACCGAACGCTTCGGGCACATCGCGCACGTCTGGACCACCTACGACAGCGTGCGCAGCCTTTCGGACCCCGCGCCCTTCATGCGTGGCATCAACAGCATCCAGCTGCTCCACGACGGAACCCGCTGGTGGATCATAAGCGTCTACTGGAAGGCCGAAACGCCGGATTCACCTCTACCCGCCGAATACCTGCCTCGGGCAGACTGAGGATTACCGGTCCGGAACCGCGCGCCCGGCAGCATCGGAAACGTCACCAGCGACACCTCCCAAAGCTCGACCTCGACCAGCACCCGCAGCCGCCCCTCCCGGCGCGCCCGGCTGCTGCGAAAGCCGATCGACAGCCCGTCCAGCGCCCCCGCCCGCGACAGCGCCTGGGCGAACCGTCCGTCCGCTGACCAGTCCATGATCCGGCCCTCGACGAACAGGCCGCGCTCATCCTCGACCATCCGGTCCCAGACCCCGACCGCCGCCCGGCCCTCGTGCTGGTGCAGCATCCGCACGCCACCGGCACCGGTCCTCGCCAGACTGGCCGCGAAGGCCCCCCTGACGACGACGTCCCCGTTCAGATCGGCCACACCCCACAGGGAGGCATAGCCCTGGATCGGCAGGGACGGGGGACCAGGGTCGAGGGTCGAACTGGCGCTTTCGCCTTCCGCGCTCCTCACTCCGCCCCCTCCAGCCTGCGCTCCACCCGCTCCACCGCCGCCCGCGTCGCCAGACTCTGCTCCTCCAGCCGCGCCAGCCGCTCGGCCACCAGCCGCTGCTCCCCGACCCGTTCCTCCAGCGTCGCAATCCGCGCCGCCGCCCCCCCGGCCCAGATCAGGCCGCCGACCGTCTGCACCGCCAGGGCCGCGATCACGGCGACGGGGACTTTTCTGATTTCATTCATGATCTATACTCATGGTTGCACAACGTCAGACTTGGGGCTTAGGGCTTAGGGCTTAGGGTTTGGCGTATCCGTATTTGACAAACCCACGGAAAACGGTAGGATGAAGGGGTAAGGAGATTCCCCCGTGTCCGTTCTT
>JAIESL010000033.1 GCA_019746095.1 Caulobacteraceae bacterium | reverse complement strand
GGGCCCATATATCGCGCCTTGGATCCTGGAGACCATCGACAACGAGCTGCACGCGGCGCCCAAGCAGACCGGCCCGATTCGCGGCCGCCACCGCCTTGTGCGCACAGACTCCTATGCCGTGCTGCGCCGGCTGACCAACCTCATCATCTCGCTGGAAAACGCCGAGGATGGAATCTTCCTCGCCAAACATGACGTCTTCACCGAGATGCACCGGCTCACCCAGCGCCAGTTCTTCTGGCAACGCGGGGTCGCCAATGCGCCGGCTTTGTATCGCTCGCTTCGGCTCTATGGGACCGGCAAGGCCGCCGAGCATTTTGAGCGCGAGGCCGGGCTGTCGACCTCCGACTTCGTCAAGGTCGGCTTCTGGCTAGCGTCGACGCTGAGCGGTCGCGAGGCCGTCATGCGCGACACCGACCTGTCTGAGATCGGCGTCTGCTCCACGGTCCGAGAGCGTGCGTTGGCGCGGCTCGCCCTCGGCCACGCCGAAGCGCGCGAACGCACCCGCAGAATGCGCGCCGGCAACCTGCATACCGCCTACAGGCCAAGCCTTCTTCGCGATTATCCGGTGATCGCGTTCGGCGCTGGCAGCGAACGGCTGCGCGCGCCTCTGCCCGAGCTGATTATACAGCGGTTCACGTCGGGTCATTATCTCGACGTGGTCGGCGGAGGGGCGGAAGTCTGGACCGAGATCGGCGAGCGGTTCGAGGCTTATTGCGTCGACTATCTGACGGCGGTTATGGCTCCGCTGACAGTCAGCGGCGAATATGAGTATGGCCCCAAGAAAGCCCGGCGGCGCACGCCGGACGTCTTGGTTTCGGACGGGGATGAGCTTGTCCTCGTCGCCGAATGCAAGGCCAAGCGCATGAAGTTCGAGGCCCGGTTCGCCGAAGATCCCGTCGCCGAGGCCGCGGCGGGCTATGCTGAGATCGCCCGCGGCATGTTCCAGATTTGGCGTTTCCGCGCCGATGCGCGCCGAGGGGTGGCTGGGGCGCCGGCCATGCGCGACGACTGCCTCGCCATTCTGCTGACCGTAGATCCATGGCTGACCATGGCCCGGAACCAAGAGAAGGACGTGCTCGCCGCCGCGCATACGCTCGCCGACGAGGGAGGTATCGCGCCAGAAGAGCGATGCCCCGTGCCCGTCTGCCTAGTCGACGATGTCGAACATGTTCTACAGCAGGGCACCGCCCAGACGTTCCTCTCTGCCTGCCGCGAGGTCGCCTACGGCGAAAAGGCCGGCTGGATCTTGTCCGTAGCCCATGCCGCCGAATTGCAAGAGCCGAGGCCCTATCCGTTTACCGATGCGATCGGCGAATATCTGCCTTGGTGGTCTGATCACGCGACGGACCCGGAGCCCGCGAAGCCGGCGTCACCAGCAGGCGCGGCCAAGCCATAGGAGCGGGTGTGATGATCCGGGCGGATAGAGCCAGCATAGCGCCAGGAGCAGACATCCCTCCCGCGCCAGCAATGCGACATTCAGGCGAGGTGTTTCCCGCGTGCTAGGCTCCGGGGAACCTGACCCGGCAGCTTCCGGATGCTGTATCGACGGAGCGCGCCTTGACCCTCTTCGACCTCGACCCTGCCGGCGCGACTGAAGGATACCTGCGCCTCCGGGAAGACGGGCGCGAGGAAGACCGGGCCAGACTGGACGAGATGTACGGGCGCGCGAGCGCGTATCTCGACGCGAACTTCAGGGACCAGTTCGTGCGCGCGACCAATGACAGGTTCTTCGAGCTGAGGCTGGCGGACGCCCTCATGAACCACGGCTTCGAGCTCGAGATCGCGGCGGCGGGGCGGCCGGATTTCGCAACACGCCTGCCTGATGGCCGGCGCCTGTGGCTGGAAGCCGTTGGCCTGTCTTGGGGTCGGCCGGACAACCCGGATCGTGCGCCCGCTCTTCGGGAAGGATTCCAGGCTGCGCCGATCCGGCAGGCGTTGTTGCGGATGACCTCTGCGCTGAAGGAGAAGCGCGACCGCTTCAGGGACTATCTCGAGGCCGGGGTTGTCGGCGCCGAGGACGTATGTGTTATCGCGATGAGTTCCGGCGGCCTATATCCGCACGTCGAGGGCGTGGGCCTCCCACGCATCGTTAGCGCGGTCCTGCCCTTCGGTGATGAGAGGGTCACGATCGATCGCGCCACGGGCGAGGTTGTCGAGATCAGGCACGAACGGAGAGATGCGCTCCCCAAGGCGAACGGTTCCCCCGTACCCACCACGGCGTTCGAGACGCCCGAGGAGTATGGGCAGATATCCGCGGTCCTTCAAGACACCGCCCATCTCGGTACCTGGCGAGGCGACCTCCAGCCGAAGCGCTGGGTGACCGTCGACAATCCCACTGCAAGGGTCCCGCCCCCTGACGAGCTGTTCGGCTGGGGCGCGCGATACCGGGCTGCAATGGTCAACGGGGTTCTTGAACTGACGTCCAGCGAGGCTGATGACGCCTGACCCTTTCGCAAGCCCCTTCCCCGCCCTCGAGGGAGCTGCGATCCTCAACGGGTGACCACCATCGAGCCACTCGAACGTCTGCGCGAACGCACCATCGTCGGGATGGGGGATGCCGCTGCGCTGGATCACATCGCGACCCTCATTGACGCCTCGGGGGATGCGGGTTTTGCGAAGGGCGCGGACCGGGCGATCTTCCTGCTCGATGAGCTCGCGAAACGCGACCTGGATGCCGTGAATGGCGCAACCTCGGAGTATTTCCGGGCCAACGCGTGGGCGCTGAAGGAGGAGGTCGCCGGCGAGAAGGGCTCTTGGGCGTGGGAGCATCCGGAGCGGGAGCACCAGTTGCTGGCGCTTTCGCGCGCCGCGACACACCCCGGCTTCCCCGAGCTCAGCACCGTGCGCCGCTGCCAGATCCTGACCAACCGCGGGAACCACCTCAACACCGCTGGGCGGTTCATCGATGCCGTGGAGAGCTGGGATCAGGCGATCGCCATCATCCCGAGGTTTGCGATGGCGCAGGCCAACCGAGGCTACGGCCTCAAGCACTACGGCGGGCTGCTCGAGGATGATCGCGACCGTGCATTCTTGCTTGCCAGCGCGCACGGGGGTTTCGTCGACGCGACCACGACCGGAGCTGTCTACGATGCCGAGTATCCTGCGTCCCTGAGCCGGCGATTTGCTTCCGAGGCCGAGGCCATGGAGCGATACGTCGACCTTGCCCGGGTCCGCGCGATGCAGGATGAAAATCCTGACTCGCTGGGGAAAAGCGAGGCAGAACGACGATACCGCCGTTGGTGCCTCGACCTCCGGCTTTTCCTCAACCCCCTTAATGATATCGGCGGAAGTGCCGACGCCGCGAACGACGGCCTCGTCCTCCCGGCAATACTGGAGCGGTTCGATGAGAGACCGGGTGCCTTCACACCGCCGCCGATCATAGGATTCTTCAATCAGATGAAGCAGGAGTACGCGTCCGCGCGATTCATGCTGTTCGAGGGCCTGCGGGACACAGGACTGCATTTCTCGGATCGCAGGGTCAGCCTATTCGATACCCTCGATTATCCGATGCATTCACTCGCAACCGAGCGGGTCCGCACCGCCTACCGCATCGCCTATTCACTGCTCGACAAGATCGCGTACCTCGTCGATCACTACTGGAAACTCGGCAAGCAGCCCGATCGCATCAACTTCCGGAATGTCTGGATGGTTGAGGGTAAAGCCCGCCTGCATCACGGGTTCGAGAACCGCCCGAATTGGCCCCTGAGAGGCCTGTTCTGGCTTTCGAAAGACCTCTTCGACGACCGCCTCAAGCATACCACCGGCCCGGACGCCCGTGAGCTGCATGACATCCGGAACGCCCTGGAGCACAAGTTCCTACAGGTGCACGAGGGCTGGGCCGCAGCCTTCCAGAGTAGCCCACCGAATAGTGACGGGCTGGGAATTTCGATCGACAGCGACCTGCTGGAGGCGAAGGCCATCCGGGTGATGAAGATCGCCCGCGTCGCGCTCATCCAAGTCGTCATGGCGATCGGCGTGGAAGAGCGGAAAATCCGGGCAGACGATGGCGAGGCGCTCGTAGGGGTTATGTCGCTGGCTACTCTGGATGACGGGCGAAAGCGTCGCGACCCCAAATGGCCATGAATCACCGCGGGCAGTCTGATGTTCCGGGTCTGGTGCCCTGGTGGCGCCCTCAAAGGAAATCATGATCGCGTTCATCACCGACGGGGACCGGCTGGTCCTGAGCTGCCGAAGCTCAACGGTGCCCGGTGGGTGCACGAACAGCGGAAGGTTCGCGGACAGGTCGGAGTCTCGCGCGCCCTGACGCTGTCGGCGGACTCTCCGGGACGATCATGCAGGCAGAGAAGCACCTGTTCCACCTGTCCAAGTGGGGCGTTGATGGTGAGAACCATCTCGCCCGGACCTACCGCGCAGAACTTCCGTCCGACCTAGAAACCCGGGTCACAAACCCGAAGGCGCTTCTGATCCTTGGCCGCGACCGGCGGTCTGACGGCTCGCCGGCCTTGGATCACGCCCAGTCTCTCGACCTCGAGATGATCAAGCGCAAGTAAGCCAACATGATGGATATCCTGACCTACGACGACCTACTTCGCCGTCTCGACCGGATCATTGAGCCCTCAGACGTCGCTCCGGTGGTCAAATCGTAATTTAGATCTGAGGCCGCCGGCTGGCTGCTATTGCCGCCAATGGCAGCTGCGCGCTAAGAGCGGACAATGGCTGCCGCGCCGAAAGCGGAACTGAACGCACCAAGCCATCGCTTCATCGGTTTGACCGCCGTCGTTGAGGATGACGTGTCGATGCTGCATTCGGTCACGCTCGGCGGCAGCGGCAAACAGGGTGGAGTTCGTCACCCGATAATTCGCCGTGGCGTGATGATCGGCGCGGGCGCGA
>JAIESL010000019.1 GCA_019746095.1 Caulobacteraceae bacterium | reverse complement strand
ACACCATGGCCGATCTCGCCAAAATCGTTGAAGACCTGTCGAAACTGACCGTTCTGGAAGCCGCCGAACTGTCCAAGATGCTGGAAGAAAAGTGGGGCGTCAGCGCCGCTGCTCCGGTCGCCATGGCCATGCCCGCCGGCGGCGGTGCCGCTCCGGCTGAAGCTGCCGAAGAGCAGACCGAGTTCACCGTTGTCCTGATCGACGGCGGCGACAAGAAGATCAACGCCATCAAGGAAGTCCGTGGCGTTCGTCCGGACCTGGGCCTGAAGGAAGCCAAGGACCTGGTCGAAGGCGCTCCGCAGAACGTCGTCGAGAACGTCTCCAAGCAGGTCGCCGACGAAATCGCCAAGAAGCTGACGGAAGCCGGCGCCAAGGTGCAGATCAAGTAAGAGTACGGACCGTCCTTCGGGACAGTTCTGGACGGGCCGGGGAGCAATCCCCGGCCCGTTTTCTTTTGCGCCCGGTCAGCGCCGCCGGGCGGTGAGGATGTCGCCGAGGCGGTCGGGGGTGCCTTCGATCCGTTCGAGGCGGGGGTAGCGCAGGCCGCCGCGGTAGTCGAAGGAGACGGTGCGGAAGCGGTCGCCGTTGCGGATGATCAGGGTGATGGGCGTGGTGCCGGCCTTGGCCGTCGTGACGGCCTCGCGCAGGACCTCGGCCGAGGCGGCGCGGTCATTGACGGCGACCAGGTCCCAGCCGGCCCCCAGGCCGGCCTGATACGCAAGACCGCCCCAGAGGATGCCGCCGATGCGGTTGTTGCCGCCGAGAGTGAAGCCCAGGGAATACTGGAAGTCGTTGGACCAGCCGGTCTGGACCTGTCGCTCGGCCGCGGTCAGGCTTTCGACATAGACCAGCCGGTAGCCGCCGCGGGTGATGCCGTCCAGCGGGGCGCGGGCCTCGGGGCCGACGGCGTCCAGACGGCTGCGCAGGAAGCCGGCCCAGTCGTGCGGATGCACGCCGTTCAGGGCCGCGACCAGATCGTCGAAGGTGTAGGGCTTCGGGCTCCAGACGCCGTCGTCGACGCCGAAGAAGGCCCGGGCGAAATCGTCGAGGGATTTGCGGTTGTTGGTCGCCTCGCGGATCAGGGTGTCGGCGTCCAGCCAGATCAGGGCGGCCTCGCGGTAGTAGTCACCGGTGCCGCGCATGTGCGACGGCCAGGGATTGGTCGTGCGATAGCCGAGCAGATTGTGGTTGGTGGTGTCCTGCAGGGCGCGCCAGTCGCGGCCGGGCTGGTTGTCGTAGAAGGCGGCGATCTCGGCGAAATTGGAGAGCATCTCCTCCTTGGTGGCGAGGCCCGAGCGGCCGGTCAGGACATCGCCCCAGTATTCGGTCTGGCCCTCATAGACCCAGAGCAGGGTGTTCTGGACCGGCTCATTGAGGTTGAGGGTCAGCTGGTCCGACGGGCGGCGGAATTTGCCGTTCCAGGAGTGGACATATTCGTGCGGCAGCAGGGTGCGCGAGCCGAAATTGCGGGTGAGACCGTCGGCGAAGAAGCCGGGAGGGGCGGTGTTCTCGGACGAGCGGTGATGCTCCAGACCGATGCCGCCCATGCGGGAGGTCAGGCCGAGCAGGAATTCATAGCGGTCGAAATGGCGGGCTCCGAACAGGCGGTCGGCCTGGTCCACGAGGGCACCATAGGCCTCGATCCAGGCCCCGGTGGGGGCGATGTTGGCGGCAGCGTCCGCGACGATGTTCAGATGGACGGGCGAGCGGCCGCCCGGATCGATGTCGATACGGCGGAAATGGGCCCCGGCGAACATCGGGCTGTCGGCCAGCATCTCGAGGCTGATCGGGGCGAAGGTGGCGCGGCCGTCCTCGAACGAGACCGTGTCCATGGCCACGCCGTACTGCCAGCCGGCGGGCAGCTGGATCGAGGGCTGGAAGGTGATTCGGCTGTGAGCATAGCCGGCCGGATAGAGCAGGGCCTTCTCCCACTGGAGATTGACCATCTCGGGCGTCATGACCACGCGCCAGACGGCATTGTCGGGCTGGGTCAGCCATTCGAAGGCGACCTCGATCTGCGTCACGCCCGCCGGGATGGACAGGTGGAAGGCATAGGGGTCGAGGGTGTCGCGCAGCCATTCGATCCGCTGGCCGTTGGCCGTGACCGTCAGGCCGGCGAGCAGCTGGATCGGGCCGGTGTCGGCGTGGTTGCCGGGGATGAATTTCGGATAGAGCAGGGTGAGGTCACCGGCCGTGACCGGAATGGTCTGCTGCACCCGGATGACCTTGTGGTCCAGGTCGGTGGCGTCGACGTGATAGCCGATCGTGCCCGGGTAGGCGCGGTCCTGGGGCGCGGGAATGGCCGGAAGCGACCGCGGCAGGGCGGGGGTCCCGACCTGGGCCAGGGCCGGCGCGGCCCCGAAGACGAGGGCGGCGGCGCAGGCGGTCAGGAGCAGTCGCTTCATGGCGTTATCCAGCGGAACGGGCAGGGGGCAGGGCTCGGGGCGGTCAGCCCGCCGGGGCAGGGGCAGGCTTCACTTCCAGCAGTTCGACGGTGAACAGCAGGGTGGAGTTGGGCGGCAGTTCGCCGCCGCCGACCCAGCGTTCGCCGTAGCCGAGCGAGGCCGGGATGACGAATTCGAACTTTTCGCCCTCGCGCATCAGGGCCACGCCCTCGGTCCAGCCGCGGATGACGCGGTTGAGCGGGAATTCGGCGGGTTCATTGCGGCTGTATGAGCTGTCGAACTCGCGGCCGTCGACGAAGGTGCCGCGGTAGTGGACCTTGACGGTGTCGGTGGCGACCGGCTGACGGCCGTTCGGCTGGGCGCGGCCCACGCGGCGGTACTGGAGGCCGGATTCGGTGGTGGTCCAGCCGCGGCGGGCACCGTTGACGGCCAGATATTGCGCATTGCCGGCGGCCCAGCCTTCCAGGGTGCCGACGCCGGGTGTGGCGGCGGGCGCGGGGGCCTGGGCCGTGGCGCAGGCGGCGAGGGACAGGGCGGCGGCGGTGATCAGGAGGGTGCGGGTCATGGGGCGACGCTAGCAGGCTCGGGCCACCGCCGTGAAGCCGTCACGCCAATCGTAAACGAACAGGGGAAAGGGTCTTTATTTCGCCGCCAAAGCGAGTATATGACCCGGTTCCGCTAACTCAGTATGAGACACGCGCGAAAGCGCCGAGGCCCGGTTTGTCGCCCTCCGACCGGTGCGAAGGCGCGCTCCTCCCCAAGGAGCCCTGCAATTTCAGACGTCCTGGTGCCGCAAGGCCCGAGGGTGGACGTCGAAACCGATGGTCACGGGTCGCCCGAGAGGCGGAGCCGTGGCTGCTGCATTGATCGCTGCCTGCCCGGGCAGTGTATTGGGAATACAGAATGGCCAAGTCCAAAGCCGAAGTCGCCGTCGCCCACGGCCAGTTCGCACACGCTACGACCTTCACCGGCAAGAAGCGCATCCGCCACTCGTTCGGCCGGATCCCGGAAGCGGTGCAGATGCCGAACCTGATCGAGGTGCAGCGCGCCTCCTATGAGCAGTTCCTGCAGCGTGAAGTGCGCTCGGGACCGCGCAAGGACCAGGGCATCGAGGCGGTCTTCAAGTCGGTCTTCCCGATCAAGGACTTCAACGAACGCGCCATCCTGGAATACGTCTCCTACGAGTTCGAGGATCCGAAATACGACGTCGAGGAATGCATCCAGCGCGACATGACCTATGCCGCGCCGCTGAAGGTCAAGCTGCGCCTGATCGTGTTCGAGGCGGATGAGGAGACCGGCGCGCGCTCGGTCAAGGACATCAAGGAGCAGGACGTCTACATGGGCGACATCCCGCTCATGACCGACAAGGGCACCTTCGTCGTCAACGGCACCGAGCGGGTCATCGTCTCGCAGATGCACCGTTCGCCGGGCGTCTTCTTCGACCACGACAAGGGCAAGACGCACAGCTCGGGCAAGCTGCTGTTCGCCGCCCGCGTGATCCCCTACCGCGGTTCCTGGCTGGACTTCGAGTTCGACGCCAAGGACATCGTCTACGTCCGCATCGACCGTCGCCGGAAGCTGCCGGCCTCGACCTTCCTGATGGGTCTGGGCATGGACGGTGAGGAGATCCTCAAGACCTTCTACGAGACCGTGCCCTATGAGAAGCGCGGCGAAGGCTGGGTCACCCCGTACAAGGCCGAGCGCTGGAAGGGCGTGAAGCCCGAGTTCGACCTGGTCGACGCCGACACCGGTGAGGTCGTCGCCGCTGCGGGCACCAAGATCAGCGCCCGCCAGGCCAAGAAGCTGGGCGACAGCGTCAAGGCCCTGTCGCTGGCCGCCGACGCCCTGCTGACCAAATACCTGGCCGCCGACGCCGTGAACTACGAGACCGGCGAAATCTATGCCGAGGCCGGCGACGAGCTGGACCAGCCGACCATCGAACTGCTGGAAAGCCACGGCTTCACCACCATCGACGTGCTGGACATCGACCATGTCACGGTCGGCGCCTACATGCGCAACACCCTGCGCATCGACAAGAACACCGGCCGCGAGGACGCTCTGTTCGACGTCTATCGCGTGATGCGCCCGGGTGAGCCGCCGACCCCGGAGGCCGCCGAAGCCATGTTCAACTCGCTGTTCTTCGACAGCGAGCGCTACGACCTGTCCGCCGTGGGCCGGGTGAAGATGAACATGCGTCTGGAAACCCCGGACGTGTCGGATGAGATCCGCGTGCTGCGCAAGGACGACGTCCTGCGCGTGCTGCAGATCCTCGTCGGGCTGAAGGACGGCCAGGGCGAGATCGACGACATCGACAACCTGGGCAACCGCCGGGTCCGTTCGGTCGGTGAGCTGCTGGAGAACCAGTACCGCGTCGGCCTGCTGCGGATGGAGCGCGCCATCAAGGAGCGCATGTCCTCGGTCGATATCGACACGGT
>JAIESL010000101.1 GCA_019746095.1 Caulobacteraceae bacterium | reverse complement strand
CATTTCAAAGACCGGAGGCCTTCAGGCACGAATGCCTTCAGAGTACGCACGTCCGCAAAAACGATCGGCCCACGCAGCGAACCGCGAAGGCCGTTGAAGTCCTGGGGCACTGCAAAGAACAGGTCCGAGGTCGTTCCTGCGGGCCGCGTCTGCATCCCAAAAACACGCGGGATGCACAGCCGGTCCAACAAGAGTTGGCGCTTATGACGATTGAGTCCCGCTTCGTCAAGCGGCGAAACTGTGTCGGAGCGCCGGTTTGCACACTGGCCGGGGGTCACCAAGCGCGACAGGGGCGGCGGCCGGTGGCGGCGGCTCTCCGGACAGACCCCGGGGTCCGGGGTCCATGGCCGTCGCGACCGGTTTTGTAACACGGAAGACAGGGCGCGCCGTTATCTCTCCACCTGATCGCCGCAGGGCGGCCACAATGCGTAACCGGACCGCCACACACCCCACAAGTCGCTGTTTCGTGACGATATTGTAATAGCGGCGGCGGGGTTGCCGCTGTTAGCCGGTCTTCATGGCGGCGCGACTCCCCGACGCCGCTCCGAAGGAAAAGCCATGAAGTCTCTCCTCCTCCTCTCGACGGCGATCGCCACGCTCGCCGCCGCCCCCGCCCTGGCCCAGGACGCTCCGGTCGGCTCGATCGGCATCAGCTACACCGACACCAGCCTCGACACCCCCATGGGCGACGAGGACCTGGAAAGCTGGTCGCTGAACGGTGTCACCGCCATGCCGGCCTTCGGTGAGTGGACCGTCACCCTCGCCGCCGACGTCACCAACACCGAGTTCCTGGGCGACGACGACACCGCCGGTGCCGCTTCGGTCGGCCTGTCGCGGATGTTCGGCTCGGACACCCGCCTGGGCGGCTTCATCGCCGCCTCTGACGCCGGCAATGACACGGCCTGGACCGGCGGTTTCCGTGCCCAGAAATACCTCGCCAACGCGACCCTGACCGGCGTCGTGGCCTACACCGATGTCGACGGGACCGAGATCTGGACGGCCGGCGGCGACGCGGCCTTCTATGTGACCCCGAGCCTGCGTCTGAACGCCGGCATCACCTATGACTCGGTTGACGAGGCCGACCTGGACGCCTGGACCTACAGCGTCGGTGCCGAATACGACATCGCCAGCACGCCGTTCTCGGTCACCGCCGGCTACGCCCGTTCGGACCTGGGCGACTTCGATCTGGAAGTCGACAGCTTCAACGTCGGCCTTCGCTACTCCTTCGGCGGCAACCAGCAGGCCCGCGACCGCGCCGGCGCCGGTTCGTCGGAGGTGGGCATCGGCTCGCTGCTCGGCATCCTGTAAGCCCAGCCAGCGGACAGATCGACAGACAGAACCCCCGGCGGAGCGATCCGCCGGGGGTTTTTGCTGCGCGCGCGTGCCCCTCGGTCGCACGCAGGAAAAAGGCCCGGGGGGTTCCACGCTCCCGGGCCTTCCCACGCACGGCGACTGAGGGGGGATCAGCTGCCGATGCGAATGTCTCCGCTGCCCACGATGGAGCGGCTGACCGTCCCGGTTGCGCGGGTGATGTTGACGTCGCCGCCGCCGGCAATCGAGACATCGACGTCGCGGGCCACGCCGCCGAAATTCACGTCGCCCGAGCCGGCGATGCTGACGCTGACATCGGGGCTGGTTCCATCGCGGATCACGACATCACCCGAGCCCGCGATGGCGACCTCCAGGGGGCCGTCGACACGGGCCACGGCGACATCGCCGGATCCGCCGATGGCGATCTCGAGAGCCTGGGTGGCTCCGGCCGTCACCGATCCCGATCCGCCGATACTGATATCCAGCGCTGTCGAGGTTCCGGCGCGGACGTCTCCCGACCCGCCGATGCTCACCGACACCGGGCCTTCGGTATTGGCCACATTCCAGTTGCCGCAGCCGGCGACGCCGAGATCCACGGCCGCCGCGCCGCGTCCCACCGAGCCGAATACCGCCCCGGACGCCGAGAGGTTCACATGGCGCGGGGTGCGGATGACAATCAGGGGGGCGTCCGCGACATTGATCCGGCCGTGGTCGCGGACCTCGACCGAGGCACCGTCGCCGGGACGGGCGGCGTTCTCAGGGCTGGAGCGGCAATCGCGGATGCTGTCGCTGCGGTTGAGGAAGCCGCGCCGACGCAGGCCGCCGTCTATACGGACTTCATTGCCGACGCGGGACACCTGGATGGGCGGGAGGCCGGACGCGCCCTGTTCGACCTCGACGGCCACATCCGTGCGGTCCTCGACGATCACGGCGACCCGCGCGACGGCGTGGCTGATCTCGATCTCGGGGCCGGGCTTGGCAAGGGCGGGAGCGGCCAGGGCAGCGGCGGCGGCGATGACAGCGGACGCAATGACAGGTTTCATGACAGGGGTTCCCTCTCCGGAATGTGCCCGGAAGGTGCGACCACCCTGTCGAGGAGTCAGCTTAAATCGAGGTCATGACCTCGTTGTAATTGTCTCCCCTCCTTCGCGAAGCGAGTGGGGAGGAGACTTATGAGCGCAGGGCCCCGGCCCCGTCCGCGACGCCGACCTCCGGTTCGAAGTCGCGTTCGAACGTGTCCAGGCGGCTCTTCAGGGCTCCGGCCCGTTTGAGCGCCAGGGAGGCCGCCCAGCGAGCTGCCAGTTCGGGCGTGGCCATCCGGTCGGTCATCCGCGGCCGTCCGCCCCGGCTGCGCAGCACGGCATTGGTGAACAGGGCCCCATTGCGCAGGCGCGACGGCCAGGTCTGGAAATCCATCGACAGCGAAACACAGAACCGGTCGAGGTTCTCGACCCGGTGTGGCGCATAGATCGGCCAGGTCAGGGCCTGTCCCGGCTCAAGATCGATGACCTGGGCGTCAGCCTCGAAAGCACGGCCATAGGGCAGTTCCTCCGTGGTCTGGCGCGCCACTATCTGTTCCATGTCGACTTCGGCCAGATGGGCCTCGTCGCCCGGATAGACGAAGATCCGCTTCCGGCCCCGCAGGTGGAACAGCACCACGCCCGCCGGGTCGAAATGATAGGGCACCCTCGCCTTGGGCGAAGACAGGATCAGCTGGCCGGCGTTCTTCACCGCCCGCAGACCCGGATAGGCCGCCTGCACCTTGCCGAACTCGCCCATGGCCGCGGCCCAGAGCTCGGGCCAGCCGGTCTCGACCGAGCGCAGATTGACCCACAGGCGGCCCTGCTGGATGGCCGCCAGCAGTTCTGCCCCGTTCAGCCGGCCGCGCGCGCCCGTGCGCAGCGAGACCTGACCCTCGTCGTCGTAGTCATAGAGATTGATGTCGAACAGCTCGGCCGGATAGCGATCCAGCACGGCGGCCAAGGCCTCGTCGGTCGCGAAGCCCTGTTCAACCAGGCTGTGAGGGTGGACCCCCGCTTCGGCGATCGGGCCGGCGTAACGGGTGCGGGTCTGGATATTGCTTTTCATCTGTCTCAGGCCGGAGCGCGGTTGGCGGATTGGCGGACCTTGGCAAGGGCAGCACCCGCCGCCTGCATGGCCCCCTTCATGCGTGCGCCGGGCGTGGTCTCGCAGGCCTCGATGGCGGCCCAGCGGCGGCGCACACTGTTGCGCAGCTGTTCGCCACGCCCGCGGCCGGCCAGGTTCAGGGCCCCGACGGCCGCCTGGCTCATGGTCGCGCCGAGGCCTGGCTTCAGCACCACGGCCTCACGCACCAGCTTGAAGCCGTTGCAGAAATATTTCTTGTAGTGCTCGCCCTCGAAACCGAAGTCGAAGGTGCGATAGCCGTGGTCCGCCGCCAGACGCATGGTGTCCATGCTCAGCAGGATCCCCGGCGAACAGCGCGACAGGCTGGGCTCATAGCCCGGGAACCAGAAATGATACTGGGTGCCGGCGTGCAGGGAGTATTCCACCGCCGTCAGCCGGTCACCGGCCCACAGGGCGGCCAGTGAGCCACCGAAGCCGTCGCCGTCTTCCTTCAGCAGGGCGTGGAGCAGGTCGGCGGTCCAGCCGCAGGCGAAGATATCGTGCCGGCCCGTGCGCCGGTACTGGTCCCGCTTGAGGTCGATCAGCCAGTCCAGCATCGCCGGGTCGCGCAGATCCCGCTCGACCCGCAGCGGACCGAGCTCGGCCTCCATGCTGCGCCGGGCCCGTTCCTTGTCCTTGAAGAATTTGCCGTGGGTCGCCCGCCGGTCGGCATACCAGGCGTCATAGCCGCCGTCGCCCAGTTCCACCTGGACCGTGCGGCGGTCCTCGCCGAGCGCGGTCGGGCCGACCCAGGCGGTCAGGTTGAGGCGTGCCGCACCAAGGGCCTCGGCCGCCTCCTCGAGGTCGGGGGCCTTCCAGGGCAGGGAGACGATGCCGTGATAGTCGTTCATCGGCGCAGCCAGGGGCTGCATCGCCCCGCCGCGACGCTGGTGCGGGAAAAAGCCGACGGTCCGGCCACGACGCGTGAACACAGCCACCGCCGCCCTGGGGCTGACCCGGCCCGCGACCTGGGCGAACTCGGGTCGAAAATAGGGGCTGGCGAGAGCGGGATTGGCGGCCAGCATGGCGCGCCACTCGGCCCAGTCGGCCTCGCCGAGCGCGTCAATGCCGACAATCTCTACCTTCAGCGAAGCCATGCAGCCGTCCCTTGGCGGTCCCTGCCGGAGCGCCCTTCGCCGCGAGGTCTAGCCCACGGCCCGTTTCAGGCCGGTGTGCGTTCGTGGTGAACGAAATCTGAGCCCTGCCCCGGGATGACGTCAGGCAGAGGGGCCGGACACAGCAAAACGGCCCCGGAGTTTCCTCCGGGGCCGTCTGCATTTCCGTGGGTCAGATGACCGAGCTTACTCGGTGATCTTGGAGACGACGCCGGCGCCGACGGTGCGGCCGCCTTCGCGGATGGCGAAGCGCAG
>JAIESL010000089.1 GCA_019746095.1 Caulobacteraceae bacterium | reverse complement strand
AGCCGACCGGACCGCACGCGCGGCCGAGGCCACGGCCTCCCAGGCCCGCGAGGCCCGGGCCGGGCTGGCAGCGCGGGCCGAGGCGGTCGCCGAACGGCTCGTCGAGGCCGAGGCCAATCTGCGCGAGGCCGCCGGCATGTCGCCCGAGGAGCTGGGCCAGAAGCTGACCGACGACGCCATCGCCCGCCCGCCCGACGCCGCCGGGGCCGAGAGCCTGCTCCACGGCCTGGAGCGCGAGCGCGAGCATCTGGGCCCGGTCAATCTGCGCGCCGAGGACGAGGCCGTCGAATACGGCGACCGCCTCAACACCATGAAGGTCGAAAGATCGGACCTGACCAGCGCCATTGCCCGGCTGCGCGACGGCATCGACGAGCTCAATGCCGAGGGCCGCGAACGGCTGATCGCCGCCTTCGATGTCATCAATGACAATTTCAAGAGCCTGTTCGAGGCCCTGTTCGGCGGCGGCCAGGCCGAGCTGAAACTGGTCGAGAGCGACGATCCGCTGGAGGCCGGCCTCGAGATCTACGCCTGCCCGCCCGGCAAGCGGCTGGCGGTGATGAGCCTGATGTCCGGCGGCGAACAGGCCCTGACCGCTGCGGCCCTGATCTTCGCCGTCTTCCTCGCCAACCCGGCCCCGGTCTGCGTCCTCGACGAGGTCGACGCCCCGCTGGACGACGCCAACGTCGACCGCTTCTGCCGCATGCTCGACGAGATGCGCAAACGCACCGACACCCGCTTCATCGTCATCACCCACAACCCGGTGACCATGAGCCGGATGGACCGCCTCTACGGCGTGACCATGCCGGAGCGGGGCGTGAGCCAGCTGGTCAGCGTGGACCTGCAGCAGGCGGAAGAGATCGTGGCGGCGTAGGCGCATTCCTCCCCTTCAGGGGAGGGGGACGATTTATCGCCCGATGACTTCCGTCCGCACGAACCAGCCGAAGATCGCCGGGCCCTCGATGACATAGCGGCGGAACATCCGCCTCGGCTGGCTGAGCAACCGGTGCAGCCATTCCAGCGACAGCCGCTGGAACAGGCGCGGTGCCCGCTGCTGGCGGCCGGTGAGGAAGTCGACCGAGGCCCCGACGCACAGGGTCACGCCCGTCTCCCGGCCCGCCGCGCGCAAGGCATGGGCGAACAGCTCCTGTTTGGGAAAGGAAACGCAGGCCAGCAGGACGTCCCACTCGGCCCCGGCGGCATGGCCGACCGCGGCCCGCCAGCCCAGGGTCCCGGGCGTCAGCATGGGGGCCTCAAGGTATTTCAGCGTCTGGCGCGGATAGCGGGCGGCCAGTTCATTGAACGCCGCGCGGTCCGGCCCGAAGACGGCGATGGTCAGCCCCTCGGCCGCCGGCGAGGCCAGCAGGTCAGCCGTCATGTCCGAGCCGGGATAGACCGGCAGGGTCACGCCCCGCAGCCGCGCCAGATGGCTGAGGATACGGCTGTCGCAGATCTTCAGATCCGCCTCCGCATAGACCTCCCGCCCGACCCGGCCGTCCATCAGCTTGACCACGTGATCGACATTGGGTGTCACGACGTAGCCATAGGCCCCGCGCGCCATCTCCAGCACCCGGGCCAGCATCTGCGTCCGGTCGCCATCCGCGAAATCGAGGGTCATGAAGCGTGTCATGGAGACAATCTACTCCCACCCCGGTCAACGCCCGGTTACGATGGCCGCATGTTCCTGACCCTTCTTTCGCTGCTGGTTGCCGAACCCGCCCAGCCGCCGCACCGGTTCGTCTTCCTCGGTGCCGACCGGTTCGCCCACTACGCCGACATGGCCAGCCTTGAGCCGGAGGGATCGGGCGGCCGCATCCGGGTGTTCCAGGTGGTTGAACCCGATTTCCGGGCCGCCGGCGCAGCCTACTGGGGGGGCTGGTCATGGTGGCGATTCGACTGCGCCGCCGGCGGCAAGGTCGACCGGCTGGATTTCGCGGCTGTGCGCGAAGGTGGCGCGGAGGGGCCGGCCACGCCCGACAACGCCCCGCCCCACGACGCCGTCCAGGGCGACCAGGCCTTTGAAATGGTGGTCGCCGCCTGCAATCCCGATGACCATGACATCGACGCCGTGACGCTCGAGGAGGCCGTCGCCCACGGTCGCATGAATCTGGCCGCCGGCAGCTAGACCAGCGCTGCCTCGACCATATCCGCCAGTTCCACGGTCGCATCCGGCAGGGCCGCCGACCGTGCGCCCGCGCTCATCGCCGCCAGCCGTGCCGGATCGCCCAGCAGCGACAGCAGCGCCGCCGTCAGCCGTTCCACCGTCGCCTCATCCTCCAGCACCACCTCGGCCCCGCCGGCCTCGGCCAGGCTGGCGGCGTTGAAGCGCTGGTGGTCGTCCATGGCGATCTTCAGCGGGATCAGCAGCGACGGCAGGGCCGCCACGGCCAGCTCCGAACAGGTCGAGGCCCCGGCCCGTCCGATCACCAGATGCGTTGTCGCCAGCCGCCGCGCCATATCGCCGAAGAAGGGTGCGACCTCGGCCTCGATCCCGGCGGCGGCATAGATGGACTGCGCCGTCTCCAGCATCTCGGGCCGCGACTGCTGCTGCACCCGCAACCGCTTGCGCAAGGGAGCCGGCAGGGCGGCGAAGGCCTGGGGGACCGCCTCGGACAGGATGCGCGCACCCTGGCTGCCGCCGGTGACCAGCACATGGATCGGCCCGCGCGCCTTCGGGGCGGCATACGGCCGGTCGAACAGGGTGCGGATGTCCGGCCGCACCGGATTGCCGATCAGGCTGACGCGCGCCTCGACGCCCGACGGCACCAGCCGCAGGTTGGGGAAGGACGCCGCCACCGCACCGACATAGGGGCTGAGCCAGCGGTTGGTCCGCCCCAGCACCGAGTTCTGCTCATGCAAAAGGGTCGGCCGCCCCTGGCTCAGCGCCGCCAGCAGGGCCGGGGCCGACGGATAGCCGCCGAAGCCCACCACCACCGCCGCATCCAGCCGCTTCAGCGCCTTGCGCGCCTTGAACAGACCGCGTGCAATGGCCACGCCCGCCTTGGCCATGCCGACCGGCCCGCGCCCGGTGGCCGCGTCCAGCGCGATCCGCTCCTCGGCCGGAAAGGCCTGGGCATAGGCCTCGCCCCGGTGATCGGTGGCCAGCACGATCCGCCAGCCACGCCGCGTCAGCTCGCGCGCCAGCGCCTCGGCCGGGAACATATGCCCACCGGTACCCCCGGCGGCGACGACGCAGACTTTGGATGTCATGCGGTGTGTTTGCCCGATGGCGCGCCGGCTCGCCACCCCTCCCGCTATCGTCATTCCGGGCGAAGCGAAGCGGAGACCCGGAACCCAGCGGCGCGCGTGAGCGCGATGTTGTCGCAGACGCGGTGCGTGAACAGATCGCCTTCGGCGCCGCCGGGTTCCGGCCTTCGCCGGAATGACGATAGCAGTGAGGTTAAGGCAGGATACGCCCGCGATCCGGCAGGCTGGTTCCCGGCTCGTAGGCGCCGGGACGGCGTCGGGTCAAGGCGAGGGCCAGTCCCATGGTCAGCCCCATGGCCAGCATCGACGAGCCGCCATAGCTGATGAAGGGCAGGGTCATCCCCTTGGTCGGGATCAGGTTCAGGTTCACAGCGATATTGATACAGGCCTGCAGGCCGATCAGCATGAACAGGCCCGCCGCCGCCGTCTGGTCGAACGGATCGGTCAGCTTCATAGCCCGGCGCATGCCGCGCACCACGATGAAGGCATAGAGGGCGATCATGGCCAGCGACAGTACGAGGCCGAACTCCTCGGCCCCGACCGAATAGATGAAGTCGGTGTGCAGGTCGGGCACCGAACGCTTCATGACGCCCTCGCCGACACCACGGCCGACCAGGCCCCCGGCGCGGATGGCCTCGGAGGCGCGGTCGATCTGGTGGGTGTCGGTGGTCTCGGGCGACAGGAAGCGGCTCAGGCGATCGCGCATGTGGCTGAAGGCGAAATACAGGCCCACCACCCCGGCGGCACCCGCTGCGGCGAGGGCCGCCACCCATTTCAGCGGCACCCCGGCCATGAAGAAGACGGCCATGAAGGTCGTCGTGATCAACAGGGTCTGGCCGATGTCCGGCTGGATCAGCAGCAGGCCGACAGTCAGGGCCCAGGCCCCGAAGGCAATCGACACCCCGGGCACCCCCTGCCCCTTCTGGGCCTCGGAGAACATCCAGGCGGCGAAGACGATCAGGCCGGGCTTGGCGAATTCCGACGGCTGCAGGCTGAACGGCCCCAGATTGATCCAGCGCGCCGCGCCCTTCACCTCATCGCCGATGAATGGCAGGGCCATCATGGTCAGGATCGCGCCGAGCAGCGCCAGCAGGGCGATCCGGCGCACGCCGCGTGGCGAGAGCAGGGAGGTGATCAGCATGGCCGCCGTTCCGCCGGTGGCCCAGACGATCATCCGCCAGGAATAGTGGAAGGGGTCCGAGATCGATTCATCCGCCAGAATGGCTGCCGGGCTGGAGGCGAAGCTGAGCGCCACGCCCAGCCCGATCAGGGTCAGGGCCGCCGCCAGCAGCCCACGGTCGACCGTCCAGAACCATTTGGCGATGGCGCTCTGGTCGTTACGCGAAAAGGCGGGGCTGTAGTCGTGCGCGGTCATGGTTCGCTAACCATGCCCTGAAGGCGTAGCCCCGAGGTTAAGAACGGCGGCCCGGAACGCCTCGC
>JAIESL010000070.1 GCA_019746095.1 Caulobacteraceae bacterium | reverse complement strand
GGCCGGCACCCTGCCGACCGGTCTGACGCTCGACGGCGCCTCGGGCGCGATCTCGGGCGCTCCCTCCGCGAGCGGCATCGCCGAAGGGCTGCGGGTCCGCATCACGGACGCGAGCGGCCACGTGGCCGAGACGCAGGCCTTCTCGATCAGCGTCCAGGATCCGATCTCGATCTCGCTGGCCGACCTGCCGCCATCCGTCACCTCCGGAGACGTCTACGCCGGCAAGCTGACCGCGGCCGGCGGCTCGCCTCCCTACAGCTTCTCGATCTCCCGCGCCCTGCCGCAGGACCTGTTCCTCGACGCCCTCACCGGCGTCGTCTCGGGCAAGGCCGGCCCGATCAATACGTTCTCCGACCTCGTGGCCACCGTCGTCGACGCCGAAGGGCGGCAGAGCCAGTCGCCGAAGTTCAGCATCTCGGTCTCGAACCCGATCGCCGTCGACCCGCCCGTGCAGTTCGCGACCGTCGGCCAGACGTACTCCTCGCAGGTCCCCGTGCGCGGTGGCCGGGCGCCGTTCCGCTGGACCTTGAGGACTTCGCTGCCGGACGGCCTCTCGCTGGATGGGGCAACCGGATTCGTCTCCGGCAAGCCCGCCCGGATCGGCGCTACGGACAACGTGGTCGTCGAGGTCGCCGACCAGGACGGACGGACGGCCTCGACCGCACCCTTCACGTTCACCGTCGACCCCACCACACCCGTCGTCTCACAGCCGACGCGGTTCCTCATGCCGTACATGGTGGAAGCCGCGCTGCCGGCGCCGGCGGTCAGCGACGGGGCGGCGCCCTTCACGTACGCCCTGAACAAGGACGCCCCCTCCTGGGTCTCCATTGATCCTCAGACCGGAGTGATCCGTGGGACCGCCCAGGGCTCGGTCGGTTCGATCTATGCCTTGCAGATCGAGGTCACGGATGCCCGCGGGCGGGTCGGCAAGTCGCCGGGCTTCCCGATCCGGATCGTCGCTCCGATGACGATCGCCTACGCCACGACCCGCATGACCTTCGACACCGACAACCGGGCTTCCTATCCCGCGACACTGAAGGACAGCTGCGGCAGCGAGGTATGGTCGTTGTCCTCGAACCGCCCCTCGCGCATCAACGTCGACAGCATCGGCCGGATCTACACGAACGGGCTCGCCTATTTCGACGTGGGGAACTTCCCAGGCGTCGTCGTCACCGCCGTCGACGCCTGCGGCACCACCGCGACGGCCGAGGTGCTGATGGACGTCCAGGGCGGCACGGCAGCGATCCAGGCGCCGGGCCAGATCCTGGTGAAGGCCGGCTCCTCCTTCAGGACCGACCCAGTGCTGTCTGCCAACATGGCGTCGCCCACGTTCTCCCCCGGTGGGGCGGTGCTGCCTCCCTTCATGGCCTTCGACAGCCAGACCGGCGTGATATCCGGCCAGATGCCTTCCAACATTTCCAACGGCGCGACCTGGACCTACGGGATGCGGGCCGAGGACGCCTACGGACGGCGTGCCTTCGCAGGCAACAACACGATCATCAAGGCCGTGACGCCGCCGCAGTTCTCCTACGCCAACGGCGGCAATCTCCCCATCCGGACAGATGCCTCGGCCTACTACGCCAGCACCGTCGTCGGCGGATGCTCGGTCTCCAACTACAACGTGACCGCCGGAGCGCTTCCGAGCGGCGTCTATCTCCGTCCCAACACCGGCTCGATCGAGATGAGCGGCGCGCCGCTCTACGCCGGGCGGACCGGTCCGGTCACGATCACCCTGCGCGATACCTGCGATCAGGTCGCGACGACCGACGTCACCGTCGACATCCAGACCGGCGCGCCGACCGTGACCGGACCGACGCAGAAGTCGCTCGTGATCGGGGCCGCCTCCCGCACCGATGCGACGCGGGCGACCGGCTTCCCCGCGGATGCCGTCTACACCGTCGCGGGAGCCTCCCTCCCGGCCGGCATCACCTTCGGCGCCGACCGCCGCTTCTCCGGCACGCTCGACCCGTCGGTCGCCAACGGGACGATGTTCGGACCGTTGGTGATCCGGGTCAGCGACGATTTCGGCCGGGCGGCGCAGTCGGAGACGATCTATCTGACGGCCGTGAAGGCGGCCCAGATCACGTACCCCGCCTCGAACACCGCCTCCACGGGGCAGTCCTACACCCTGTCGCCGACGGTCGCGGGCGGCGCCACGCCGTTCACCTACCAGCTGTCGGGCACCCTCCCGGCCGGCCTGACGTTCGACACCGGGACCGGCGCGATCGGCGGCACCCCGACGGGAAGCGGAACGGCGTCGAACCTCTCCGTCCAGATCACGGACGCCGCCGGCATCCTGCGGAGCTCGAACACGTTCGCCATCACGGTCGTATCGGCGGTGACCGTCGTCGGCACGCCGCCCGACGCCCAGGCCGGCACCGCCTACAGCTACACCTTCACCGCGAGCGGCGGTCAGGGAACCCTGACCTTCACCAGCGGCAACACTCTGCCTGGCGGGCTGTCGCTGTCGACCGCCGGCGTCCTGTCCGGCACGCCGACCCAGAGCGGATCCTACCCGCTCTCCATCGTCGCGACCGACTCCGCCGGGCGGACCGGCTCGAGCTCGGCGACCCTCGTCGTCGGCACGGCCGCCGCCGGCACAGGCCGCCTATGGGCCTGGGGCGCGGAGGTCAGCCTCGGAACGACGCTCATCGGCGATGGATCCATCCCGCAGACGGTGGGCGGCGCCTCGAACTACGCCGGCACCACCGCCGGCAGCCTCTTCGGCTGCGCCTGGACGGCCAAGGGAGGTGGCTCCTGCTGGGGCCGCAACGCCAGCGGCAACCTGGGCGATGGAACGACGACGAACAGGACCAGCCCGGTCCCCATCGCCCACGGCATGAGCTGGGCGCAGCTTGCGGCGGCCGACTCGACGGTGTGCGGCGTCACCAAGCAGAATAGGCTCTACTGCTGGGGCGCGAACGAGAACGGCCAGACCGGCGTCGGCAATACGGCAGCGGGCGCCACCACTCCGGCCGCGGTGGCGGCCACGGAGTACTTCGAGAAGGTCTTCGCCGGATACAACTCGTTCTGCGCGGTCGCCTCGGGTGGGACGTTGAAGTGCTGGGGCCCGAACACCACCGGCATCGTCGGCAACTACACCAAAGGCAACACGCCGGTGACCTCTCCGGCCGTGGCTGGTCCGGGGCTGGTCTTCACGACCGCCGCAATCGGCAAATCGGCGGCCTGCGCCATCCGGGACGCCGGCTACCTCTACTGCTGGGGCGACAACACCTACGGCCAGCTGATGTCCAGCAGCCCAGGCGTCACGACCCCCACGGCCGCGGGCGAGGCGCAGTGGACCGCAGTCGCTGCTGCAGGCGATTCGTTCTGCGCCATTCGGACCGACGGCAGGCTGTTCTGCTGGGGCCAGAACGAGAGAACGGGCGCGCTCCTGGCAGATATGGACTCCACCACGAAGGCGGCCGTCGGCGCGGTCCGGACGGCGACGGAGGTCGCGGGGGGCGGAACCTGGGCCAGCATCGCCGGCGCCCAGGGACAGACGGCCTTCTGCGGCACCCGGACCAACGGCACGACGTCGTGCTGGGGAATGACCGACACCCTGCCGAACGCGTCCCAGAGACCATCGCCCATGGTCTCGCCGTCCAACGGCGGCATGCTCGGCATCAGCATGGGCTCGATGAACGGCTACGGCATCCGCTGAGGTCGATGGGAGAGCGGTTCACGGGCCGCCCTCCGAGATCCCATAGTTGGCGCCCGGCCAACGCATGAACGACGAAGGGGCGACCTGCCGGCCGCCCCTTCGTCGTTTCCAATCCGCCGCGGAGGATGCCTGGGCCGCCGTCAGGCCGCCATCGCCAGAGGCTCGACATCGGCATGGCCGCCGAGCAGTCGCGGTCCGTGCGCCGCGATCCAGGTGGGCGTGAGGATGTCGCCGGCGTCCGTGATGATCCAGGGGCGCGCGGTTCCGGTCTCGATCGCCTCGCCGGCGAGACGCAACGCCTCGAGCAGGGTCGGCTGCGGCAGGCAGGCCGCGGATTTCACGGGGGTGTTCGTCGGCCAGAGGGTGAGGTCGGCCGGCTTGTTCAGTTCGTTGGTCATAATCTCGTTTTCGGCGCTCCGCCGCGCGGGCTCCGACGCTCCTTGTCGCTTTCGGGTGGACCTAGAATGACAGGCCACGCTACGGCGAGTACGGCAAGCTCAAATCGAAGTCATTCCTTCGATGGCATGGCGCAATCGACGCCATTGCAGTCTCGTCGAAGGAGCGGAGACTACCTAGGTTCCCTTCTTCCACGCGGACCGCGTCGTCCTCAGATGGCCCGGCGAAGGTTAACGGAGCGTAAACCGCGCGGTCGGGGTTCGCGCATCCTCAGCCGCGGGCGGCCGCGTCCGCATGCGCGCTGATCCAGGCCGGCGAGAGCACGTCCCCGCGTTCGGTCACGA
>JAIESL010000109.1 GCA_019746095.1 Caulobacteraceae bacterium | reverse complement strand
GCGAGCTGCGCATCCGCGCCGACCTGAAACGGATCGCCCGCGAACGCGGCCCGGGCTTCGTCCTGTGGGGGCGCGCGACGACCTGCCGGAGAATGGGCTGCCCGGGCCGGGTCACCTTCTGGGTGCGACCGCATGGGGCGAGCGGGGATGTGGCGATGACGTGAGGGGTACCGCTCTGGTCAGCAGGATTTTGGTTGGAGAGATCCTTGGCCTTACCGCAGTCTCGCGCGGGGTCAGGGTAGTGTCGTGGCGTTTCCACCGGCCGAAGTTTGCGCGTCTATTGGCCGCGAGGGAGCACTGGTGCCAAAGACAAACCATGGCACCCGGTCAGGAAAAACGAGCGAGGCCAAGATCGCAGTCCCGGCCACCGTCGCATCAGTGGGTGCTTGAAAGGCGTGGTGCGGGAAATGTTCCTGCAGGTCCGCCACGGTCCAGATGTCATGGCCGATCATGAAGCCGCTATTCTCGCCCTCGTTGATCGTTTCCTGAGCGAATGCAGTGTAGTCGTCCGGAACGAAAGCGCTGAGTGCCACATGGTCAAGCGAGCTCATGGCGTCGTCAAATACGCTGGTTAGGTCGAACAAGGGAGCCGCCAAGAGCAGCACCACCCCCAACTCATTCGGCTGAGCGATTTGCCCATCGAGACCGTCAAACGACCCCGACTGCCGAGCAAGCAAATAGGCCAGGATGCGAGAGGCGTCGATATTCGTAGACGCCACGCGCGCCCCGCATTCGACGTAGGAGTTGAACAGTGAGCTCGCTACCGCCTCTCCAAGTTCGCCTAAGTCGAGGGCTGCGGCGGCCGTAAGTGCCATGGCAAGATAGGGCGATTGGCTGTCACTCATTGACACCAGAGACAGCCGATAGTGCTCAGTTACCAGTTCAAGCAGACGCTTGAAGTTGTCTCTGGGAAAGCTCGATTGTTGCCCTAACAAGTGCCCAATATGGAATGCGGCTCCCGCCCAACCGAGAAGTTTCGATAGGCGGATGGGGAGAAGGTAAAGATTGGCCATGCCGCCAGGGCCAGCAAGCATCGCGTACTTGTTGTCTAGAAGCGCCTCGACCGCTTCCGCCAGAGCGTGATGAAGACATTCAACCAACTCGGAGAGGCTCTGGAGCAGCCAGCTCCGGATTTCTGGGTGGAAGTCGGCATAGGACAGCAGCGCGATTGAGGCTGTCGCTCGAAGCTCCAGTCCTTTGAAGACGTCGCGACTGTCGTCCGCTTTTGCGATCAGATGACCGAAAAGCCTTTCGACATCGGCGATCAGGTCAGCCGGGTCGTGGGCGTGTGAAGCGAGGACGGGTTCGACGGCATCCAGAAACGCTCTTGGCTCCCATTTTTTAAGAGTGGATTGGCTGCTGGCGTGAAAAAGCGGGTTCCGGCAGAATTTTGAGCGGCGGTGGACGTTGAGAACCGATAGGACGGGGTTCTGCTCTCCAGAGCGTTGAACTCGGTTGATGACGACTTGGCCGATATCGAAGAGCTCAAGGGCCCCCACATCTTCGCGAACTAAGGCGCGCCCCTTGATGCAATCAAGCAGGGCAGATGTACCGATGCCCCCGTTTTCATACTCGCCCGCTTCCTGATTGCGCGCCGACATGGCAAGCAAGGTCACGGCGGGTGAGCCGACGTATCCACTGGTTTCGGGACGCGTGAGTACCTGCAGGTCGGCTACTAGACCTCCGCTGAAACACGCATCGATGATCACATTGGTTTGCAACGGTGAGGCTTCGGCAATCTGTGCGAACAGCTCCGACAAGCTGAAGGCGGTAGCAGTTGCCCGATCGAGCCGGGTGTCACGCATGGCCATGTAGAAGCCGACAGGCTGGATCATGCCGTGGCCGGCGAAGAAGAAGGTGAGCTCCTCGAACTTCACCCCGCCCAAGACAACTTCCTCAACGGTGCTGCGGACTAGTGCAAGCGTCGGAGACAGAAGGAGACGAGAAAATGCTGGATCATACGCGCCGACCTCAGCTTTGATGAGTTCGTCGAAGACCTCCTTGGCGTCGTGCTCTGCAGCGCCAAGACCACCAACATGATCGTAGGTGTCGACGCCGATGGCGATGAGCGCCCTAGTCATTCCGATGCCTTGAAACGCTTCTTGCGTTCGTTTTCGCGGGCTAACGCCGCTTCGCTCTTCTCTGTCGTGATCCGTTCGATCTCTGCTGCAAACTCGGGCGGCTGTGCTTCTAAGTCCGCGATCAACTTACGAGCCGCTTCCGATCCCGCATGGATCTCGGGCATTGCCACATTGCCATCCCGGTCGACGCCGAATTCGATCTTGCGAAGCATCTCGAGAAAAGCGGCGGCGTTCGAGCCGGTCTCCGCGACGCTAACGGTCTGGCCGTTCACATCACAGACGTCGCTGATCGTTTGATACATCATCCGCATCTGGGTCGCTTGCATCTGCTTCGCGATGCTGTCGACAGCCCGGGGGATGAGCGTCAGGTCTCCATCGACGATATCTTGGAAGGGAGTTTCCCATTCCACCGACATGGTCTGCATTTCCCCATCAGTTGTGTGGGGGCTGGCGCGGTGATTCCAACGACGGCCATGAGAAAACCGCTGAACGTTTTCGTCAGCAACAATCGACTGCATGCTTCCGCGCTTGAGGGCCGACACCGCTAGAGTAAACGCCTGATCAAACCCATCGACTTCGAGCGGCATCTCAAAGAAGGTTCGGCGTTCCTTGACGGTCATCTAGTGCGCCTCGTCCCAGTTCCCCGCCGCCCGCGCCTCCACCACCAGCGGCACCGTCAGGGCTACGGCCGGTTCCGCCGCCCCCTCCATCGTCCGCTTGATCACGGCGATGGCGCGCTCGGCCTCGGCTTCGGGGGCCTCGAAGACCAGTTCGTCGTGGACCTGGAGCAGCATCCTGGTTGAGAGGCCGGCGTCGACCAGCGCCCCCGGCATCCGCATCATGGCGCGGCGGATGATGTCGGCGGCGGCGCCCTGGATGGGGGCGTTGATGGCGGCGCGTTCGCCGAACTGGCGCTCGGCGCCCGACTTGGAATGGATGGCGGGGATGTGGATGCGGCGGCCGAAGACGGTGCTGACCATGCCGGTCTCGCGCACCTGGGCTTTCGTGGCGTCCATATAGGTGCGGATGCCGGGGAAGCGTTCGAAATAGGTCTTGATGTAGTCGCCGGCCTCGCCCTGGCCGATGTTCAGCTGGGCGGCCAGGCCGAAGGCGCTGATGCCGTAGACGATGCCGAAATTGATCGCCTTGGCGCGGCGGCGGGTCTCGGGGTCCATCTGGTCGACGGGGACGCCGAACATCTCGCTGGCCGTGGCGGTGTGGATGTCGATGCCGGCGGCGAAGGCGCGCTTGAGCTCGGGGATGTCGCCGATATGGGCCAGCAGGCGCAGCTCGATCTGGCTGTAGTCGGCGCTGATCAGGACATGGCCGGGGGCGGCGATGAAGGCCTGGCGGATCTGGCGGCCGGTCTCGGTGCGGATCGGGATGTTCTGGAGGTTGGGGTCGGAGGAGGCGAGGCGGCCGGTGGTGGCGGCGGCGAGCTGGTAGGAGGTGTGGACGCGGTCGGTGGCGGGGTCGAGCGCCTCGATCAGGGCGTCGGTATAGGTGCCCTTGAGCTTCGCCAGCTGGCGCCAGTCCAGCAGGACGCGGGGCAGGTCATGGGTGGGGGCCAGGGTTTCGAGGGTGGCGGCGCCGGTCTCCCACTGGCCGCTGGCGGTCTTCTTGCCGCCGGGCAGGTTGAGCTCGCCGAACAGGATGTCGCCGATCTGTTTGGGGCTGCCGATGTTGAAGGGGCGGCCGGCGATCTGATGGGCCTGGGCCTCCAGCTCGGCCATGCGCAGGCCGAACTCTGACGACAGCCGCTTGAGGCGGTCGGGGTCGACGCGGATGCCGGCCTGTTCCATGGCGGCGAGGACGGCGGGCATGCCGCGCTCCAGCGTCTCATAGACGGTGACAAGGTGTTCCTCGGCCAGGCGCGGCCTGAGGATGTGCCAGAGGCGCAGGGTGACGTCGGCATCCTCGGCGGCATAGGCGGTGGCCGGCTTCAGGGCGACGTGTTTGAAGCTCTTCTGGGCCTTGCCGGTGCCCGCCACAGCCTTGAACGGAATGGGGTCGTGGCCGAGGTGGAGGCGGGACAGCTCGTCCATGCCGTGGCCGTGCAGCCCGCCCTCGAGGACGTAGGACAGCAGCATGGTGTCGTCGATCGGGGCCACGCGGATGCCGCGCCGGGCCATGACGGCGAGGTCGTATTTGCCGTTCTGGGTGACCTTGAGGACGGCGGGGT
>JAIESL010000135.1 GCA_019746095.1 Caulobacteraceae bacterium | reverse complement strand
ACCCAGTCCCACCTCGACATCGAGATCCCCGCCGGCCAGACCACAGCCTTCATCCGCGAGGCTGCCGCCTTCGGCCTGCCGATTCATGTGTCCGAACTCGATGCCTCCCTTCGATCCGAAGGCCGGATCGACACCCGCTCGCGCCAGACCCGCCTGAACCAGCAAAACGCCCGCGTCGCCGAACTGGCCGAGGCCTTCGTCGCCCTGCCCGCCGCCCAGCGCTACGGCTTCACCGTCTGGGGCCTGCGCGACACCGACAGCTGGCTGCGCCGCGACGCCCGCGACGACGGCAAGGACAGCCCCCTGCTGTTCAACGCAGCCGGGCGGCCCAATCCGATGTTCGGGGCGGTGGCGGACGCGATCCGGGCCTGAAACGGAAAACGCCCGCCGGTTTCCCGGCGGGCGCTGATCGTTTCTGGTCGTTTCTCCCCGAAGGTATCAGGCGGCCGCGCTGACCGAGCCCGTGCTTTCCGACGGGTCGCGCAGGACATAGCCCCGGCCCCAGACGGTTTCGATATAGTGTTTGCCGCCGGCGGCCGTGGCCAGCTTCTTGCGCAGCTTGCAGATGAAGACGTCGATGATCTTCAGCTCGGGCTCGTCCATGCCGCCGTACAGGTGGTTCAGGAACATTTCCTTGGTCAGGGTCGTGCCCTTGCGGAGCGAGAGCAGCTCCAGCATCTGGTATTCCTTGCCCGTCAGATGGACGCGGTGACCGTTCACCTCGACCGTCTTGCCGTCCAGGTTCACGGCGATCTCGCCGGTGTGGATGATGGCCTGGGCGTGACCCTTGGAGCGGCGGACCACGGCGTGGGTGCGCGCGATCAGCTCGTCCTTGTGGAAGGGCTTGGTCATATAGTCGTCGGCGCCGCCGCCGAAGGTCTTGACCTTGGTCTCGATCTCCGAGGAGCCCGAGAGGATCATCACCGGCGTATTGACCTTGCCGACGCGCAGCTGACGCAGAACCTCAAGGCCGTTCATGTCCGGCAGGTTCAGGTCGAGCAGGATAAGGTCGTAGTCATAGATCTTGCCGAGATCGATGCCCTCTTCACCGAGGTCCGTCGTGTAGACGTTGAAGCCCTCGGACTTGAGCATGAGTTCGATGCTCTGCGCAGTCGCATGATCATCTTCGATAAGCAGGACGCGCATTCATGCCCCTCCAGGCAAAGCTTGACAGTAATTCCCGACATCAAATGGCGGGTAACCTTGTTCGGGAGTTAACCGACGAAAAACTTAAGAAAGGTTAACACCACTCCATTGAGACGAATCGTAGGCTGATTTGCGAATCGGCGTCGAGAGTCCTGAGTCAACCGAGCGATTTTTATTCCGTCCGCCGGCCTGGCACCGTACCTGCGTCCGTTTTCGACGTGGCTATAGGATTATATTCCTTCCTCGGTGCCGGCGCGACGTCAATGACCGGCACGCCTCGGGATGACGGGAGTTCACAGATGCAAGAGACCTATCGCGTGCCGGTGACGCGCGCGGACCGGATCCGCGCCGGACTGGCGCTTCAGCTGGTCGCGGCGGCGACCGGGATCACGGTGGATGAGATGACGGCCCCGGTGCGGCTCAAGGGCCGGGTCTGCCGGGCGCGCTGGCTGGCCCTGTACACGGCCTATGTCACCTTCGGCTGGCCCCTGGAGCGGGTCGCCCATGCCTTCGGACTGAACCGCGCCACGGCGGCGGCGGCCTGCCGCTGGGCCGAGGACGGCCGGGACCATCCGACGGTCGACGCCCTGCTGGAGCGACTGGAGCTGTGTGTCAGCCAGCTGCTCGAGGCCCCGACCTGCGAGCTGCCCGCGTGAGCGGCGGCGGTGCGGCCCTGGCGAAGGCGCGGCGACTGCTGGCCCGCCGGGGCGGCTGGATCGACGTCGTTCCCGGCGGCTATGGCATCCGCTCGGGTGCCGACCGGCGGGCCCATGTCCTCCTGCTCCTCGATGAGGCCGCCTTTGACCGGCTGGTCGAGGCGCCGGGCCTGAGGCGGCGCGAGGGCGGGGGCTGGGTCGCGCGGACGGCACCGGCGGAACGCCCCGGGCGTCCGGAGCCCGGGCGGCCCGGCTTCATCGAGGGGAGGAAGGCGGTGATGGAGGGCGAGGGCCGGCCTGTGATGCGACGGGCCAACCTCGGACAGTCGGCGGTGGCCTGGCTGGCCCGGCACCGGGGACCGGACGGACGGCCCTGGCTGGACGCCGCCCGGATCGCCGCGGCCGCCCGTCTGGCGCTGGAGGCGGAACGGGCCGCGCGCGGGCCGTCGATGACCCTGCGCTGGGACGCCCTGCCCCGCGCGGGCGGCGGGTCCGCCGTTCGGGCCGAACCCGACGACAATGCCCTGGCCGCCGGGCGACGGGTCGAGGCGGCTCTCGCCGCCTGCGGCCCCGCCCGGCGGATGGTCGAGGCGGTCTGTCTGCGGGCCTCGGCCCTGCAGGCGGCCGAGCGTGATCTGGGGCTGCGTCGCCGCGAGGGGAAGATCCTGCTGCAGGCGGGCCTGGCCGCCCTGGCTGCCCACTACCGGATCGGCTGAAGCACCGCAGCGACGGAGACCGGACGGTGTCACGTTACAGGCTCGTAACTTTCTCCAGGCGGGATTCAGCCGTAGGGAGAACAGGAAAGCGCGCTCCACCCGGGGCGCGCTATCGCGTTGAGGCGGTGGGCTGATTGCAGCCGCCGGGTTCGGGGATGACGGTGAAGTCAGTTGTATTGAGTGCCCTGGTCGGCGGCCTTGTATCCATCGCGGCCCCGGTCGCGGCGCAGGATGCGGTCCTGGCCGAACTGCTGACCGACGTCTGCCTGCCCTATGCCAACCGCGCCCAGACCTTCGAACGGTCGATCCACGCCGCCCGCGCGCTGGATTTCCGCCGCCCGGTCAATGACACCGCGCCGCTCGATGAATGGGCCTCGGAAGTGACGATGGTGTCCGACGACGGCGTCTGGCGGGTAAGGATCGAGGAGGGGTCCGTCGAACGCGGCGACCGCACCCCCTATGAGGCCAGCTGCACCATCTCCTCGCGCCGGGCCAGCGCCCGCGAACTGGCGGATGTGGGCCGCCGCGCCTTCCGCGACCCCCGCTACTGGACCTCCCCGGCGGACAATGAATGGCGCTGGGATCGCCGCAGCGCCTATCCGGACGAGTACGGCCTGGCGGTCGAGGTGGCGGAACAGCCGGGCGAGCGCCCGACCATGACGGTTCGCGGCTCCTACTACTGACGCCGGCGCTCAGGCCGCGCTGGCGGCCGCATCCCGGATCCGGCCGACCATACTGTTGAGACCATTGGCCCGCTGGCGGGTCAGGGCCGAAGGCAGGCCGAGGCGGTCGAGCGCCGCCCGCGCATCGAAGCCGAGGATCTCGGCCGGGGTCCGGTTCGAATACAGCTTCAGCAGCAGGGCGATATTGCCCTTGGACAGGGCGCTGTCGCTGTCGGCGGCGAAGCTCAGACGATCGCCGTCGCGGCGCACCGCCAGCCAGACCTGGGCCGCGCAGCCCGGCACCTTGTGCGCCTCGATCCGGTCGGCGTTCGGCAGGGGAGCCAGACCCTTGCCCAGGTCGATGACGTATTCGATGCGGCCTTCCCAGTCGCCGAGCAGGTCGAACTCCTCGACCAGTTCGGCCAGGACGTCGTCGATGGAAGCGGTGTCGGTCATGGGCGGCAGATAGGCCTGTCCGGTGCGGACGACAACCGCCCGGGGCTTCCCCGGACGTCGGCCTGCGGGGCCTTGCCGCCAGTCGCCTGGAACGGGTGCGAGCTTTGGACGACTCACCCGGAAGGCTAGGCTGGGAAGGCCGGCGCCCTCCTCTCCGGCCCGCCCCGTTCCGCCCTTGAACCAGCCCGCCCGCCCGGACCCGAAGACCCTGCCCGACGCTCCCGCGAGCGATCGTCCGTCGCTGGCTGCCTGGCATGCCGGCTGGGCCGTGGCGGCGGGTCTGCTGGCGCTGGGCGGACGCTGGATCGGCGGCATCGACGGGCCCCTGTTCTACGGCGTGCTGGCCATGGTGGTGCCCGGTCTGAGCGGCCTGGGCCTGCTCCGGCGCGACGGCGTCCGTGAGCGGATGACCCTGCTCGGCATCTGGGGCCTCGCCGCCCTGGTGACGGCGGCCCTGTCGGGCGGTCTGACCGGGCCGCTGAGCGGTTTCGTGTTTCTGCCGTTGGCCGCCGGGATCGCCCTCGGCGGGCCCCGCCCGGTGCAGGCCGGAGCCCTGGCGGTCGGCCTGGCGGCGCTGGCGGGCCTGCTCTCGGCCGGAACGGTCGGGCCGGTGCCCCACC
>JAIESL010000116.1 GCA_019746095.1 Caulobacteraceae bacterium | reverse complement strand
CTCGACCACAGCCCGCCGACATCGGGGCGCTGGATCCGACGCCCTCCCCACCGACGGGATGAGGTGAGTCTGACACGGGGCCCGGCGCGGATGGTTCGTGACGCTATAATTTTTGAAAGGCGAGCGAAGTCAGGGGTTTGGCGGCGCGGACTATGCTGACAATCGGCGGATTGTCAGCGCTACGAATTCCTTCTCCCTCAAGGGGAGAAGGAAAGACTTATTGCGCCCTTCGGATCAGCTCATCCGCCAGGTCTGCGGTCAGATAGCCGTCGGCGATGCGGTTGTTGGCGACCTGCCAGCGGCGGAGGGCGGCGCGGGTATTGGCGCCGACGACGCCGTCAATGCCCTGGGTGTCGAAGCCGAGGCGGGTGAGGGCGCTCTGGGCGCCGATCCGCTGGTCACGCGACAGGGGGGCGTCGTCGGGCCAGGTGGCGACGAGACCGGGGCGGCCGGCGATGCCGTCGGCGGTCAGGCCGATGGCGAGGGCGTAGGAGACCGAGTTGTTGTAGCGGCGGATGACATAGTGGTTGGGCAGGGCCAGGAAGGCCGGGCCGCGTGCGCCCTGCGGCAGGAGGATGGCGGCCTCTTCCAGGACCTCGGCCTCGTTCGGCGTACCGCCGCGGGCGAGGGTGACGCCGCGCCGGGCCCATTCGCGCCAGGTGTGGCGCGGGCCCTCGGCCTCGGCATAGTCGAAGCCGTCGGGCAGGGTGACCTCATAGCCCCAGGTCTGGCCGGGCTTCCAGCCGGCGCGGGCCAGCAGATTGGCAGCCGAGGCGAGGGCGTCGGCGTCGGAGCCCCAGATATCGACCTTGCCGTCGCCGGTCTGATCGACGCCGAGGCGCAGATAGGCGTCAGGCATGAACTGGGTCTGGCCCATGGCCCCGGCCCAGCTGCCTTTCAGGCCGGCGCGGTCGCGGCGGCCGTCGAGGAAGATGTCGAGGGCATTCTTCAGCTCGCCCTCGGCCCAGTCGCGGCGGCGACCGTCCCAGGCGAGGGTGGCGAGGGAGCGGATGACGTCATAGTCGCCCTGGATGGCCCCGAAGGCGCTTTCATTGCCCCAGACCGAGACGAGGATCTCGGTCGGGACGCCGAACCGCTGGGTCACTTCCCACGGCACCCGGTCGGTGCGGGCGCGGCCCTGGGCGATGCGGGTGGCCGAGGCGGCCGACTGGACATAGGCGCCGGCGGGGCGGCTGAATTCGGGCTGGTTGCGGTCGAGGCGGATGACCGTGGGGTCGGGGGTCAGGCCCGCGAGCTCGCGCTCATACTCGGCGCGGCGGGTGCCGCCGTGGCGGGTCAGGAAGCCCTGTTTCCAGCCGTCGAAGCCGGCCTGGTCGACGACCACGGGCGCGGGGACCGCTGGGGCCGCCCCGGGCGGAGGCGTGGTCGGCGCGACGGCGGCCGGTGCCGGGGCGTCGACCGTCGGGATGACCGGCAGGACCTCCGGCAGCACGGGCGCGCAGGCGGCAACGGAGGCGATGAGGATGAGTCGAAGGCTGATACGCATGGCGATAGCTGTAGAGTCCCCTGGAGCCGGCCCCTCATAACAAGTGCGCGAGGGCCGCATAGCCTGTTGCAATCGCCGGGCCAGAGCGAGGCCGCCGGATCAGGTCGCGGCGGGGTGTGTCGTTTGGGTCGCGTGTCAGGGGAGCCAGGTCACCGATCGCGCTATGGTAACCGGCGCATTTTCCCTGTTTTGCGTTGTTAACCCTCAATATTGTGGAATGATTTCCGGGAGTGGGCGCAGTCTGTCGTCAGCTCTGAGACCCGATACCGATGGCCTGGTGGCGGAGGGGCGACGCGACGGCGGTGCAACGCCGTAGACCCTCCGTTCAACTCGGAGGCCAGGCCTCCAGAGCTTTTGTGGCGCTATCGCTCGCCGCGCGGCGGCTCGCTGCCTGAGCGCGGGTGGGCTGCGGACCTTGATGGTCTCGTCCGCCCTGATACTTTGAGACATGGCATTTCCCGCATCTGACGACGTCATTGCCCGGGCGGAAGACACCTTGGGCCGGAGGTTTCCAGGGGGGCTCAGGGCCCGGCTCGCGAGATCGAACGGCGGCGACGTCTCGACAGCGGCAGAGGACTGGATGCTCATTCCCGTGCGCGATCATTCAGACCGCAAACGCCTGGCCAGAACGGCGAACGACGTGGTGTACGAGACCGCGCAAGCAAGGAAATGGAACAGCTTCCCGGAACACGGGATCGCGGTGGCATCGAACGGCTGTGGGGATTTGCTCATACTGCTTCCCGGCACTGATGATGTGCATCACTGGGACCACGAGACCGGAGCGGTCACCGTCTGCGAGGTTGACTGGACCTGACGCCTGCTGGCCACCCTTGGCCACTCCCGGCTTGCAGACAGCACCAGTCCCCGGTTGACGATTCCGCGAGGCCTCTCTATACGCACCGCTCCGCCGCAGGTTCGTCCCGCGGCTTTTCTGTTTTGCTTTGCCCCAGGACGACGACCATGAAGGTCCGTAGCTCGCTCAAGTCGCTCAAGACCCGCCACCGCGACTGCAAGGTCGTGCGCCGCAAGGGTGTCGTCTATGTGATCAACAAGACCGACCCGCGCTTCAAGGCGAAGCAGGGCTAAGGCCTTTTTGCGCTAGCGGCCGCGACGCGGTCGCGGCCTGCTTGAGCGCGAAAGTTTCAGGGCTGCGGACTTGTCCGCAGCCTTTTTCGCGTCTGGCCCCGACGGTCGTTGAGTCGCGCGGGATGACGTGGTTAGCGTCCCGATCAAACCCCATTCGCTCTCCGGTGGCCTGATGCCGTCGCGAGCCGTGTTCCCGGAGTATTCCCTTGGCCGACGACGCTTCCTTCGATTCCTCGCCCGACGTTCTGACCTCGGCCGCCCAGGGCCGGCTGCGCACCGTGATCGAGCGGCTTGAGCGGCTGGAAGAGGACAAGGCGGCGGTGATGGCCGACATGAAGGAGGTCTTCGCCGAGGCCAAGGGCGAGGGCTATGACGTCAAAATCCTGCGCAAGGTCATCCGCATCCGCAAGCAGGACAAGGCCAAGCGGCAGGAGGAGGATGCGATCCTCGACCTGTATCTGTCGGCGCTCGGCGAGATCTGAGGCTTCGCAGGGTCGAGGGTCGAGGGTCGGGGGTCGAGGGGGTTGAAGCGGGAGGGTTTCCCGACAATGCTTTCCCGCCCCTCGGCCCTCGACCCTCGACCCCATGCAACGCAAGCCGCCACCCAGCCCTTTCGAAGCCCAGCGCAAGGCGGCCCAGAGGGCGGCCCTGAATGCCCTGAGACGCGCCCGCCGCTCGGCCGAGAAGGCGGGCGTTTCGCTGTCGGAATGGGAGGGGGAGTTCCTCGACTCGGTGTCCGAGCGGGTGAAGACCCACGGCCGTGCCTTCGGCGACCCCGAACTGGGCGCGCCCGGGCAGGCGCTTTCGGCCATGCAGGGCCGCAAGCTGAAGGAGATCACCGCCAAGGCGAAGGGCGAGACACCGAAGCGGCGGTGGGGGAAGAAGGGGGATCAGGGATGAGGGACGAGGGTCGAGGGGGCCGCGACCCCCGACCCCCGACACTCGACCCTAGAACAGGATCTTCCGGAACGTCAGGCTGACCACCCGGCCCTGGGGGTCGAGGAAGTCGGGCTGGTAGTTCAGCGGGGTCGCGCCGGTGCCGGCGGTGACCTCGGGGCGGGTGTCGAACAGGTTCTGGACCCCGAGATTGACCCGCGAGCCCTTGAGCCAGGGGAATTTCGCCACCCAGGAGGCCTGGGAGTTGAGGTCGATGAAGACGTTCAGATTGACCGTGGTCTGGTCGGCGAAGAACAGGTCGGGGCCGGTGCCGCCGTCGACGCGGGTGCCCTCGCGCCAGTTGGCGTTGACGAAGGCGCCCATGCCGTTGCGGAAGACGCCGCCCTGGGCCTGGACCTCATTGCGCGAACTGCCGCCGCGCGAACCGGTGGCGGCGCCGTCCAGCAGGTCGAGGACCGGCAGGCCGGTGGCGATGAGGATCTCATCCTGCAGCCGGGCGGTGTGATAGATCGACAGGTTGAAGCGTCCCTGGCCGGGGCGCATGCCGCCCATGGCGCTCATGGCCCCCATGAAGCCGCCACCGC
>JAIESL010000029.1 GCA_019746095.1 Caulobacteraceae bacterium | reverse complement strand
GCTCCGCCTGGGTTCGAGCCAACCGCGCCCGCGCATCCGCGTCGGCGAGTTGCGCCTGCGCCGTGCGTTCCAACGCCGCCGCACGGCCCTCGGCGCCCTGTTGCGCGGTGATGCGTTCATCAAGATCGATCGGATCGATTTCGGCTAGTGGCTGGCCCGCAACGACTTGGTCCCCGACATCCACCAGCAGCGTGCGGACCCGCCCGGCCGTCGTGGGGCCGACGCGGTGCGTATAGCGCGCTTCTACCGCGCCGATCCCGAACAGGGATGGCGAGATCGCCCTCTCCTCGACCGTCACCAGGGTGACCGATACCGGCGCAAGCGGGCCGGAGCGCAGCGCTACATAGGCGAACGCCACACCCAGCGACGCCAGGACGGCGATCAACATCCACGTCCGACGATTGCCCGGCAGGGAAAATTTCATGTCCGCGCCCCGATGCCCTTGAGATAGATGGCGAAGACCCGGCCGGCCATGGTCCGCATGGCTGCGAAATCTCCCGCGATCATGGCCTGCATCACCAAGCCCTGGATCGTACCGACAAACAGGATCGCGGCGGCCTCGGTATCCAGATCGGCGGGCAGTGAGCCATCGGTCTTGCCGCGCTCGACAAGCCCTATGACGCGGGTCCGATAGCTGTCCATCAAAGCCCTCGCGCCGCGCTTCGCGACAGTATCGCCCGTGCGCTGCAGCTCGCCGAACATGATCCTGGGCACGCCCGGTCGGGCGGCGACGAATCCGACATGGGCCATGAACATCGCCTCGAGAGCGGCCAAGGGCGACGCCTCCTTGGCGAGGGCCTTGTCCAGGCGTTGGGTAAGTTGGTCGGCGGTCCATGCCATGACCTCACCCCACACGGCGTCCTTGGTGGGGAAGTGTCGGAAGAGCGCGCCTTGGGACAGGCCCATATGCTGGGCGATCTGTCCGGTTGTGATTTCGGCCGGATTGTTCGTGGCGGCGAGGTTAACGACCGTCTCCACGGTCATATCGCGGCGCAGCGCGGCTGGGAGGTTCTGGCGTGCCATGCGGGACATAATACCGAAAAGAAAGTGATCGGTCACTAACTTTGGCGCGCTTCGGCTGTCGGGCGCACAGCGCTTGGGAGGTTCGATTGCGGATAACCGGCCAGTCGGCCTGGCTGGCCTGCATATGCGAGACCGCAAAGGGCCAACGTGCCATTTGAGCGGTTGTGCAGGAACAGGTCGGGACTCCCCTTTTTAGAAGGTCGCCCAAGAGTGGATTGTCCGGAAAAGGGCGCAGGGTAGCGGATGGAGGCCGCGCATCGAGCGCCAGTCACTCCACGCGGCAGAAGCAATACATGAACTCCTGAGGCGTCCCCCAAGGCGTCTCGTGCAGCTCTGTAACGCTATCCAACAGGCGAAACTTCGGCCCGAACTCGCCGTGGAGATTTTCGGCGTCGTAGCGAACGACATCCAGTCCGCTGCATTTCTCCGGACCACCCAGGCCGAAGGTTGCGACGATGACGTGACCCCCAAGTTTAACCGCCCGAGCGACTTGGCGCACATAGGCGGCTCTGTCATCTGCGCTCGTCAGGAAGTGAAATACGGCCCGGTCATGCCAAACGTCATAGCGAGCGGCTCCCAACTCGACTGCTGTGATGTCGCCGGTGATCCAGTGCACCGAGGCAGAAGCAGGACCCAGTCGGGCCTTCGCCACTTCGATCGCCGCCTGTGAGATGTCGAGTACGGTCACGTCGGCGTAGCCCCGCGCGACAAGGTCATCGACCAAGGTCGCTTCCCCGCCGCCAACGTCAATGACGGCGCTGTCTGTGCCGGGCGCCGCGTGTGCGATGAGCCTCAGCGAAGTTTCCAGATGAGGACGATACCAGCTGACTTCGTCCACTTTCTTGGTCTGATAGACGGTTTCCCAATGAGCCTTGGTAATCATCGCCGCCCCTCCAGAACTATTCTTGAAAGCTGGGGCCAGTGTGATTGGAACGCCAGAGGGGCATATCGAAAATTCGGCAACGAAGGGCTGCGGCCCCCAAGGTCAACATCGTCGAGCGGCCGACGCAAATGTCTGCTTCCAACCGATCGCCAACCTCCGCGCCTGTCGCGAAGCTGTCCGGATCGCGTTTCAGGCCGATGCAGATCCCCTGCACAGAACCTCAGATCGCCAGGCTGTGCCTCGCTGATGGCCGCGAAGCTTGGGGATCGAAGCAGGCAGCGACGACTCGCACCAACCGCGAGAGCTCCGGTGAAACGCTGATCCGTCGTCCAGACACCGCACAGAGACCATCCACCCTCAACGTTCGAGCAGACTCCAGTTCATCATCGAGGGTACTCACCGCGTAGCCATGCTCCGTGCAGACGGACGCCACGTCCACTTCCAGACTGCACATCAGTCGCTCAATGACGGCCCCGCGCAGGCGATCGTCTCTGGTCGTCGCCAGTTGACGCGACACAGGCAGCTGATGGCGCTTCACGGCAGCCGCCCAATGGTCCGCGCGCGATGCGTTCTGGCTAAAGCCTTGCGGAAATGCGCTGATCGCCGAGGGTCCGAGGCCGATCAAGACCGCGGCCGGGTCGTCAGTATACCCTTGGAAATTGCGCCGCAGGCCGCCGTTTGCCAGCTGCGCCGCCATCGGGTCGTCTGGGTTGGCGAAATGGTCCATGCCGATCCGGATGTAGCCATGGTCGAGGAGAACGGCCTCGGCCGCTTCAGCCTGGCTCCATCGTCCGCCGACATCGGCCAGATCATCCTGGCGGATCATCGCCTGGTGCTTCTTCATCCATGGGACATGGGCGTAGCCGAACAGGGCGACCCGGTCCGGCGCCAGCGAGAGTGCGGTCCTCAGGCTGTCCGCGACATTGTCGGGGTTCTGGCCCGGGAGGCCATACATCATGTCGAAGTTGAGCGCCTTTACGCCACCGCGGCGGATGTCGGCGACCGCCGCCTCGACGCGCTCGAAGGGCTGGATGCGGTTGACGAGCCGCTGGACGTCGGGATCGAAGGTCTGGACGCCGAGACTGGCCCGGGTGACGCCGGCGGCGCCCAGTCCGCGGGCGAAATCCCCGTCGAGATGTCCGGGGTCAAGTTCGACGGCCACCTCGGCGCCGGTGCGCAGGCTGAACCCTCGGGAGATTGAGGCCAGCAAGCGGGAAAAGTCGGCGCGGGAAAGCGAGTTGGGACTGCCGCCCCCGAAATGGACATGGGCCGCGCCGGCGTGCGGCGGCATGGCGTCGGACCACAGATCCAGCTCGCTCGTGAGATGGCCGAGAAATTCAGAGATCCGGTCGTAGCCGTTAGGCACGCTGGTGTGGCAGCCGCAGTACCAGCACAGACGTTCGCAGAAGGGTACATGAACGTAGATTGAGAGGGCGTCGGTCGGCTGGATCGCGTCCAGCCAGCCTCTTGTCAGAGCGTCATCGGGCGCCGGCTGGAAGGCGAGTGCGGTGGGATAGCTCGTATAGCGCGGCAGGTTCCGGGAGGCATGGACCAGCAGCGATTCCGTCAGCGTCGTCATCCCAGGGCCGCCTCCGACGCGGCCAGCTCCTCGGCGGTGTTGATGTTGATAAAAGGGTCGCCTCCCTCGACGGGCCAGTCCACGACGGCGCGACCGACAGCCTCGCTCAGGCCGTGCAGGGACAGCCGTCCCTCTTCCGCCCGTCGCACCAGCGTGGGCACGACGGCGGTGCGCCACAGGGCGCAGACCGGATGGAGCCGTCCGTCGCTCGCGGCGACCGCGACTCCGACCTCAGAGGTGAGGGCCTGCTCCAGCCGATGGTGCAGGTCGTCCGGCAGGAAGGGCATGTCGCAGGCCAGGGTCAGGACCCGGTCGGCGCCAGCGGCCGCCGCCCAGGACAAGGCCGAGAGCAGGCCCGCCAGCGGTCCTTCAATCCCCGGCGCATCCAGCACCACGGTCCCGTCGAAGCCGGCGACCTGTTCGGGGCTGCGCGCAACCAGGATGGAGGGCGCCGCGATGACGTGCGCGTGGGTCAGGGCGTGATCCAGCAGGCGGGCTCCACCCAGCAGGCGGCGCGGCTTGTCGCCGCCGAT
>JAIESL010000004.1 GCA_019746095.1 Caulobacteraceae bacterium | reverse complement strand
CGGCCAGTTGGCCGGATCGTCAGGGTCCATGCAGGACAGCTGGATCGAGCGGTCCTTCAGTCCGTCGAGGGTGTAGGTCTTGGGGTCGACGCCGGCCGCCTCGGCGGCCTTGGCCACATCAAGCGAGTTGGTCTTCAGCGCCGGGGCGGAGGGCAGCCAGCCCATCCGTTCGGCCCGAACGTTGAAGTCGATCATCGACGCCTTCCACGGGCCTTCGGGGGCCGTCGGCGAAAGCAGTTCGTCGATGGCGACGGTCTCGTAACGCCACTGATCGGAGTGGGCGTAGAAGAAGGAGGTGGAGTTCTGCTGCCGCGGCGGACGGATCCAGTCGGTGGCGAAGGCCAGCGGCGCCCAGCCGGTCTGCGGCCGCAACTTCTCCTGACCGACATAGTGGGCCCAGCCGCCGCCGGACTGACCGACGCAACCGCACATCACCAGCATGTTGATGACGCCGCGGTAGTTCATGTCCATGTGGAACCAGTGGTTCATCGCCGCGCCGATGATCACCATCGACTTGCCGTTGGTCTTCTCGGCATTGGTGGCGAAGCCGCGGGCGGTGGCGATGATCTGGTCGCGCGGGACCGAGGTGATGGCTTCGGCCCAGGCCGGGGAATAGGGCTGCAGGTCGTCGAAGGACTCCGGCATGCAGTCGCCGCCGAAGCCCTGGTCCACGCCATAGTTGGCGAGGAACAGGTCGTAGACGCAGGTCACCAGCGCTTCGCCGTCCTTCAGCTTCACCCGCCGGACCGGCACGTTGCGGGTCAGGACATCGGGGTGGTCTGTGGAGGCGAAGCCGTTGCTGGCCGTATTGGCGAAATAGGGGAAGCGGACGCCGGCCACTTCATCATGAGCGTCCTTGAGGCCCAGCTTCAGCGTGGTCTCGCGACCCGCGGCGTCGCGTTCCTCAAGGTTCCAGCGGCCGTCCTCGCCCCAGCGGAAACCGATCGAGCCGTTGGGCACGACGATCTCGCCGGTGGCCTCGTCGATGGCGACGGTCTTCCAGTCGGGGTTGTTGGCCTGTTCGAGGTCGCCGACGAAATCGGAGGCCCGCACCAGGCGTTCGGGCACATAGCCGCCCTCCTGGGGCACCAGGCGGACCAGCATCGGCAGGTCGCTGTACTGGCGCAGGTAGTCGCGGAAATACGGGACCTGTTTATCGACGTGGTACTCCTTGAGGATCACGTGGCCGAAGGCCATGGCCAGGGCCGCGTCGGTCCCTTGTTTGACCGGAAGCCACAAGTCCGAGAACTTCGAGGCCTCAGAGTAGTCGGGGCAGATGACGACGGACTTGGCGCCGCGGTAGCGGGCCTCGGTATAGAAATGGGCGTCCGGCGTGCGGGTCTGCGGAACGTTCGAGCCCCACAGCAGCATGAAGCTGGAATTGTACCAGTCGGCGCTCTCGGCGACGTCGGTCTGCTCGCCCCAAGTCTGGGGTGAAGCCGGTGGCAGATCGCAATACCAGTCATAGAAGGAGCCGGTGACTCCGCCCAGCAGCTGCAGGTAGCGCGCGCCGGCCGCATAGGAGATCATCGACATGGCCGGGATCGGCGAGAACCCGAACACCCGGTCGGGCCCCCAGCGCTTGACCGTATGGGCGTTGGCCGCGGCGATGATTTCGGTGATCTCGTCCCACGTGCCCCGCACAAAGCCCCCCGCGCCGCGCATGCTCGTATAGGACTTGCGAGCAGCCGGATCGTTCTGGATCGACGCCCAGGCCGCGACCGGCTCCATGGTCTCGCGCGCCTTGCGCCACACGCGCAGCAGGCGGGACCGCACCAGCGGGTATTTCACCCGGTTGGCCGAATACAGATACCAGCTGTAGCTGGCCCCACGGGCGCAGCCGCGCGGTTCGTGATTGGGCAGGTCGGGCCGGGTGCGGGGGTAGTCGGTCTGCTGGGTCTCCCAGGTGACGATCCCGCCCTTGACGTAGATTTTCCAGGAGCAGGAACCCGTGCAGTTCACGCCGTGGGTCGAGCGCACGACCTTGTCGTGGCGCCAGCGGTTCCGATAGGCCTCCTCCCAGCCGCGATCCTCGTCGTTCATCACGCCGTGACGGTCGGAGAACAGCTCGGTCTTGCGCGTGAAGAAGGCGAGACGGTCAAGGGTATGGCTCATGATCAGGCCGCCGTGTTCAGAGAGGGGTTCAGGATCGAGCGCCGGCGGGCGTAGAACACCCAGTTCACGACGGCGCAGGTGATGTAGAAGGCCAGGAAGATGTAGAGGGCGGTCACCGGACCCCCGGTGGCCTTCATCGAGTTGGCGAAGGCCAGGGGAATGAAGAAGCCGCCGTAGGCGCCGATCGCCGACGAGAAGCCGACGATGGCCGCCCCTTCCAGCTCCGCCGCCTTCAGCCGCTCGGCGGGCGTTGCGAGGGGCAGCAGGCGGGGCATGTCGGCGCGCACCTGGGCCGGGATCATCTGGAAGGTCGAGGCGTTGCCCACGCCGGTCCAGAAGAACAGCCAGATGAAGCTGGCGAAGAACAGGCCGAACACTGGCTCGCCGCCGAAGGCGCCGACGCTGTAGAGCACCGCCAGCACGCCTGCGATCAGCGCGTAGAAAACGACCTGGGTGACGTTATGGCCGCCCCAGCGGTCGGAGACCCAGCCTGTCATCGCCCGGGAGGCTGCGCCCACCAGCGGCCCGAGGAAGGCGATCTGCAGGATATTGACGTCGGGAAACAGGGTCTTGCCCAGCAGCGGAAAGGCCGCCGAGAAGCCGATGAACGAGCCGAAGGTGCCGATGTAGAGGTAGCACATCAACCAGTTGTGCTTGCGCTTGAAGACCACGGCCTGCTCACGGAACGAGGCGCGGGCGGAGGCGACGTCGTTCATTCCAAACCAGGCCGCGGCGGCGGCGATCAGGATGAACGGCACCCAGACGAAGCCGGCGTTCTGCAGCCAGACCTGATGCTGAACGCCATTTTCCAGATAGGTCTGGGGCGCTCCGAACAGGGGCGTGAACAGGGCGATGCCAGTGACCAGCGGCGCCGTGAACTGGAGGACGCTGACGCCCAGGTTGCCGAAGCCGGCGTTGAGCGCGAGGGCGTTGCCCTTCTGGGCCTTCGGAAAGAAGAAGCCGATATTGGCCATCGACGAGGCGAAGGCCCCGCCGCCCAGGCCGCACAGCAGGGCGAGGATGACGAAGACGACATAGGGCGTCCCCGTGTCCTGCACCGCCATCCCGATGCCGACGGCGGGAATCGCGAGCGACAGGGTGGAAAGGGTGGTCCAGAGGCGACCCCCGAAGATCGGGACCATGAAGCTGTAGAAGATCCGCAGCGTGGCCCCCGACAGCGCGGGAAGCGCGGTCAGCCAGAACAGCTCGGCCGTCGAGAACTGGAAGCCGACCATGTTGAGGCGGGTCGCCGCCGTCGACCACAGCATCCAGATGGAAAAGGCCAGCAGCAGGTTCGGGATCGAGATCCACAGATTGCGACGCGCGATCTGCTGGCCGGTGGAGGCCCAGAACGCCGGCTCTTCCGGGCGCCAGTCGTGCAGGATGTGACGGGACATGCGCGTCTTTCTCTAGTGCGAAGAAGCAGGGGCGGCGGAGGCGGTCTTGTCGGGACCGACCCCGGCGAGCTCGGGAAATTCGGGCAGCGTCGCCAGCATGGGAGAGCGGCGGCGCTCCATCCGACGGACGGCGAAATGCATCCAGATAAGGGCTGCGAGGACGAGCAGGAACAGCAGCATGAAGCAGCTGGTCCAGACGCCGGTCAGGTCGTTCAGGACGCCGAAGGTGATGGGCAGGATGAAGCCGCCCAGTCCGCCGATCATGCCCACCAGGCCGCCGA
>JAIESL010000006.1 GCA_019746095.1 Caulobacteraceae bacterium | reverse complement strand
ATGGTTATCGCTCCAAGCTTTGCGTTCACGCCGCCATCCTCGTCCAGGCACTCCAGGCCACGAGCAGTCGTGGCGAACACGGCGGCGGCAAAGGTCCTCACGCTGACCCTGAGGTCCGCCCGGCGAACGCCAGGCCCTCCCTGGACCACCCCCTCCAGCCCCCGCTGTGATGACTATTTCTGCGCTAAGCGACCGGCGCTGCGCAGAATGCCCGCCAGCGCCTGCGCCGTTCGCAAGCTCCCATCCCAGACGTCCGAGACGGCGGTCTGAATAATCTGTTTGCCCTTCGGGTCGACGCCGAAGGACTCTTCAACACGAATATTCGCATAATCTAGGACTATCCGCGTCTTGCGGCTCAGCCGCACAAAGTCGCCGTTGCAGATGCGGCTAATCCAGGATTGGCTTACCCCATCATTGGGGTTTTTCGCTTTAATCAGAGCTGAGAGCTCAGATTCGGTCAGCGATCGTGCCGTAAGCCACTCCCGTAGCTCCACGCCAATCGCCTGTGGGGTCCGCATGCTCATAGGTAGACTTTACACGCATAAACGCATACTGCAAAGTCATCTGGACAGGCGGGAGACGGCATTTGGAGGCGTTGAGGGATAGCCTGGGCCTGCGAGTAGATTCGCTCGCTGACGAGCTTGGCGCCGGGCCTCGGCTTGTGGCCCAGAGCTGGTTCGCGCGGCATGAGTTCTTCGGGCCAGCGTCCACCAACCAGGACAGCCACGACCTGCCGTTCCAACGCTGGTACCGATTCAAGGAGGCGTTCGCGCCCCGTGCCGTCGTGGAGGCGTTCTCCGCGCTCCCCGTGCGCCCGCAGACCTGCATCGACCCGTTCGGAGGCAGCGGAACGACGTCCTTAACCGCGCAGTTCTTAGGCGTACGGCCTACCACTGTTGAGGTGAATCCGTTCCTGGCCGACCTCATCGAGGCCAAGCTGACAACCTACGTGCCCAATCAGCTCATCCGTGCGTTCCGCACGGTTGTTGATGCAGCGGCAGACATCGCACCCGACCCGTCGGCCGTCTTGGCCGGAGCGCCATCAACGTTCGTGGAACCGGGCGTCGCGGGCCGGTGGATCTTCAATCGGGACGTGGCCGTGCGGATCCTGGCCTACCGCCTGGCTATTGAGGGTCTCGAAGACGCGACGCATCGCCGACTGCTGCGGGTTCTTTTGGGCTCGACGCTGATCACACTTAGCAATGTGGTGATCAGCGGGAAGGGTCGCCGCTACCGCTCCGGCTGGACACGTCGCGCGGTACGGCCCTTCGAGGTCGGCAGGCTGTTCGAAGCCGCAGTCCTGCGCGCGATCGAAGACATCGTGCGCTTCGGACGCCGAGCCTGCCTGGACTTTACCCTCCTACGCGGCGACGCCCGCACGGCGCTCTCACAGAGCGGCCCAGTCGACTTCGCGCTCTTTTCGCCGCCCTACCCCAACTCCTTCGACTACACGGACATCTACAACGTCGAGCTCTGGATGCTGGGTTACCTGCGGACCGGGGCGGACAATCGGGCGCTCCGCGAGGCGACCCTGCGCTCGCACGTACAGATCCACCGAAGCTTCGATAGCGCCGCCGTATCGCCGCTCCTGACGGAGACCCTTGACCTGCTCAACGCTCGCCGTGACCAGCTTTGGGACGCCAAGATCCCACAGATGGTCAACGCCTACTTCGACGACATGACGGCAGTCCTTCGGGGCCTCCATCGCGTCATGCCAGCAGGGGGATCTGTGATGATGGTCGTCGGCGACAGCCAGTACGCGGGGGTGCCGATTGACGTCGCGGCGATATGCGCTGAGATGGCCGATGGCTGCGGCTTCGCGCTGAAGGGAGTGTCACAGATGCGCTCTATGCGATCGAGCGCCCAGCAGGGTGGCGCTTATGAGCTCGGTGAGACCCTAGTCCACCTCACCTGCGAGTAGGAGCCCTGCCTTGTCGGCCGCGGCCTTCGCGGCACGGTGCTCCGCGGTGCTGGCGTACATGAAGTAGCGTCGCACCTCGACGTTTTTTGACTTTCCGAGTGCGATCACCTCGGGCTGGTCCTCGTCAATGAGCCGGGCATCGAAGCAGCAGAGGTAGGCTAGGTTGGCGCCCACGTCCTGACGGTACTCTACCGCCTGCCCGATACCCTCCTTCGCATATTCGAGCATGTCTTCCAGCGTGACATTGACCGTTCTGGCACCCGCGGTTTTCTTGGAGCGCAGCACCTTGAGTTCGAGCGCACATCCGCCAACGCCCGACGCCATGGCCGCACCTACGATCGAGACATCGACCCGCCCATGGGAGGTCTGTTCCTCCATACGCACATTGTCTAGGCCGACCAGTCGGCGAAGGTGAACGGTCAGCAATTTGCTGATGCGTACCTCGAGTGCCTCAATGGTGATCCGATTCGCCGCTGCGCCCTTCCAAGGCAAGAGGTCGCCGCTAGGCGTCTGTGTGTACTGGCGATGAAATTCCCAAATATGTCTTTCCAGGTCGGACGCGCTGAGTTGCTTGTGCGGATCTAGGACGATTGGGACACATGAATTTTTTCCAAGGACACCGCCCTTGCATAAGATCAACTCGCCCCTGCTTGGGCGGAACACCGTATGCGGCTCCGCGTGAAGGTCTGCCGCCCTGAGAGCCGTCACTATTTGTCTTAGATCGCCGCAATCCTGATGCGGCAGTCTTGCGACTATCGAGAAGTCCTCATTTGTGATGAACACCCCACCGCACACTTCAGCGTCGACGGTCGAGTTCAGGTAGTGGATAATGCTGGCTTCCAGTCGGGAAACGTCCTGGTTGATCGCCCGAGACAACACGAACGCGCAGGGGTTCGCGCCCAGCACCGGTCCGTTCTTGTCCAGAAGCCAGCGCCTCGTGTAGTCGTAAGCTCGCGCTAAGAACTCGCCTTCTAGGCCCTCATTTGATGCCGGCAGATGCGGGACCCCGGCCAAGCCTGCGCCACGAAGTGACGTGAGCGCGGCATCGTCCAGCTCCGCAAGGGCAGCCTGCAAATCGGGCACCACCTCAGGCAACCGCCCGATTGTGACGGCGGTCCCATAGCTGCTCGAGGTAGCGGAAATAGAGATGCACCTCGGCCCGACGCCCCACGGAGCGATCGCCGCCAACACGGAGCCCTATGGCGCCGGCCGCCAGCGCGGTGAGGTTCTCCGATGCGGTCCGGAAGTCGATGGGCCCCTCGAGGTCAGCACGAGTAAATGCCACATCCTTCAGCAGTACGTCGTCGGCGTCGCCCGGCGGCTCATCGCTGGCCTCGTCACGCAGGATCGCTGCAAACGCACGGACCACCTCCCTGAGGAATGAGGCCTTGTGTCTAGCCTCTCCAAGGAGAAGTGCATGATCGACTGCGGCCATCCCCGACCGGGTGAGCGAGTAATTGGCCTCGAACCACCACCCCTGATAATCCTTCATCCGCTTTAAGCCGCTCACTGCCGCGAGGCCCTGGACGGACAGGCGATCGATGTCCCACTGGACCTCCGGAAAGAAAGGCCCACGCTTAAACTTCAGAATATAGCCGTCCGGGGTCAGCAGGTCGTAGACCGGCGCCATGGCGTTCGCGAGGTAGACTAAGCGATGCAGGCGCTCGACGGACAGCGGCGCGATGCCGGTCCGCTC
>JAIESL010000074.1 GCA_019746095.1 Caulobacteraceae bacterium | reverse complement strand
GGGCTGGCGCAGGAAGCCGGTCTCGGGCAACGTCAGGGTCGCAACCGGAGCGGCAGGCGTAGCTGGAAGAGCGCGGGAAGCCGCCACCTTCGCGGCGGGATTGGTACGGATGTTGGGCATGATCGGGCCTCGTCACGGCGGGTGCCGATAAAGGACATGACCTGCTCTGTTGCGGCCGCGCTAGGTCAGGATGGCGCGGGCCGATAGGGAACGCAGAACTCGACGACATGCCGCCGGCGCCCCGGTCGCGCGGCATGGAAAGACGGGCAAGAAAGTGACTCCCACCGCATGACGGCCAAGTGCGTCCGGGTCGGGAAAGATCAGCCGATCCGCACCTGCACCGCGCAGCACGCGGGACAGCGGATCGTCGGGCAACAGGCAGGTATCGACTGCGACGCCGCCACGAGAGCGGTGCGGGTACCCACGGGGTCAGGTCAGCCTGACGACGTGGAACTTGTCGATACAATATTGAGGCCCGTGGGCCGACGCAAGACGTTCCAGGACGTACCTGCCTCAATAAGCCGCGTCCGCCAGCGATTGGAGATGGCACGGGTGCCGAAACCATTCCAGCACGCCGTGATCAAGGTCGCGGTCCAGAAGTCGGATCGCTGCCGAAACCGATCCGGCCCAAGCCCGCGTTGGCGGATGGGGCGATGATGTGCGCCGGCGTCTCGTGAGACGCCGTGTTATCCGACCGCGGGGAGAGAGTCTGGAGGATTTCACACACGAACTTCGGCCGGGCGGGCGGGTTCTCCCACCGTAGACGGGAATACTTGCTATTTCGAGCGGCTGCCCAAGTAATCACAACAACTCCGCACGACTGTCATAACGAATGCCCGATCGTCAGACCCCAGTTCGGAAATCCATGCCCCAAAGGCCGCCGCTTCACTGGCCTCTTCCGGCCCTTCCGTCGATAACAGGTCGCCCGCAGCGCATTGGAGCGCCACCGCAAGCCTGTCCAGCGTCGGCAGGGACGGCAAATGCGCGCCGCGCTCGATGCGCGAGATGGTTTCGGCATCGACGCCGACCCGCTCCGCGACCATCTCCTGTGTCCATCCCATCTGTTTGCGCCGCTCGGACAAGTTGCCCCCCAGTCGCTTCGCCAGACGGGCGGAGTCTTTCTTCTTGACCGCCATCGTGTTGTCCTTTCACTCAACAAGAATGACGGTCACTGGACTATCGAAACAGGGGTTCTTACGTTGTTTTGGTTATCATCATCCTTGTTGATATCGGGGGCGAATGACAAACGGGGCATGATCGGATTGCGGCAATCGACGCTAATCACCTTCCACTAGCTGTACATCGGCGTTCACCTCGGTCGAAACGACGCCCAAGTCGCCGTCCGACCCGGGCTTGTCCGCGCCATTCACTACGCCCACGGCGACGGCCTCTTGCCGACTTCCTTCGCTACGGCTGTCGCCACTGCGCGCGTCCATGGCGTTCATCCGCCGCCGCAGCCCCATCGCAAAATTCCGTGTGCCATTGGCGACGTCGCGCACCTGCCGTTTGAGAGTTGCACGCTGGACGTCCACCGCCTGGGTGGTGATCACTTCGTGAATCTCCAGGGTCTGCAGCAAAGGCATTAGTTGGTCGAGTTTGCCCAGCACCTCCAGGAAGCGTCGCCCGATCGACGACAGCACATGGACGTCCACATCCAGGGGCACGGTATCGTAGGTTGCCGCGCTGGTGATTCCATGCGCTTTGAATAGCGCTTCGGCGCCGTCGATGGCGTGGTTGAGGTTTGCGGTCACTGCATCCATCTGGGCGCGGATGGTGTCCTCGATCTTGGCAACGTCCTCGTGTTCGAGCCGCGTGCGGGCGATCACCGAGATGAAGTGGGTGTTGAGCTGCAGCGTGTTGAACAGCCGCGCAAAGAAGCGCTTGCCCTCGGCGCTGGTGAAACGGGTCGGCATCTTCAGGCTGGCCGCCTCGACGCGCCGGAAATCGGCCTTGGCCTCCTTGGCGAGGATGCGGGCGTTGACGCCCCCCTGGTCCACCTTGACGATCTGGATCTCCGACATGCCGCGCTCCTCGAAATACCGCGTTCGGGCCGATCATCCGCGCCGGCATACGCATTCGCCACTGGAAATGGCCGTGGCCTGAGGGGGCTTTCGGCATCGGGGTCGATTCGGACTGTTTTTCGATATTGACCTGGCAATCCGGCGGCACTACCTTGATGTCATGCAGCAGCTGGCCCTGCATTCAAACAAGGCAAGCCCTGGAGTCTTCTATTTGTCGCGTATGCCACCAGCCTTCGCCGCTGCCGCATGCGCCGATCTTGCCGGCACCGATACGGGTGCTGGTTGCGCCATGCCATCGAGGCGAGTTTTCGAGGCAGGGGCGAGGTGCTTCCGTGCTTCCGTAAGCGCCCTCCCCCGAAAGCCTTCCTCGATCGGTAGCTGGCATACCGGTCACCGCGGTTCTCACCGCCCGTTCAAGCCAGCCCTGGAGCTTCTTCCCATAGCGCCGTTCCGCCCGTAGCGGGCCGGCAGTTTCTCACCCCACGGGGGCATATGCCCCCAGTCGTGGTGCGCGTTGCCTCCAATTTTTCCTGGAGCCAACGATGCTGAATCAGAGCGTACCCCCCCGAGTTCCCCGTCCCACGCCCGTGGGCCCAGTTTTGCCGCCGATTCTTCCCTTTTTCGCGGCCACCTCGCGTCACCGTCCGGCGGCGATCTCCGATCGCGCCGCCCTGGACGCTGTGCTCGACGGCGAGGATGCGCCCGTCGAATGGAGCGAGGAAGACATCGTCTTCTTGCATTGGCGCTTGCTGCAGGAGGTCAGCCATCTGGCCGATCCCACAACGCCGCTGGAAGAAAAGTTCGACACCCTGCGCTGGGTGTTCAGCGAGCGCGAGAAGGACGGCATGCCGTTCTCCTTCGTGAGTTGCTTGCGTGTCGTCGGCTGCAGTCCGCTGTCGCCGATCGCTTACTGCGGTCTGGTCGACGCGGAGGAAGTGCGCGACCGCATCCGCCACAGCCTGAAGGCCTGGTTCAACGCCACGCTCGAGCGCTACCCCGACTGGGTGTGCGACGCCGTCGTCCACAACCCTGAATGGGTCGAGGCCCGGCTCGCCAAGAACCCCCAGTGGATCAACGAGCAAATCAAGCAGATGGCGGTGCAGGGCGACCTGTTCGCCTGATGCCGTCTCCCATTTTTGGGCTGGTCGCCAACGCGAAGGCCCTCCCCTTTCAAGGAGTCATCATGACCACTTTCAAGGATGTCCTGTGCCTGCTGGCGATCTTCGTCGCCTACGGCATCGTCGGACGCCTGGATTATGAAGACGCGGTACGGCTGGAACAGACCCGGCGGGAACGGCTGCACGCTGATTGTCTGACGGCGACGCCGGCGGACCGCGAGGCCCTGGCGCGGATCAACGATCAGCCCTTCGATCCATCCACCCGCCGCACGGACGCGGGCGCGCCCGACGACGGGCCCTGCACGCCGCACGTGCTGTGAGGAGGCCGCCATGCACACCCAAACGCGCATGACGAACGACGCCCCGTCCCTGCTGACCGTCCAGGCGCCGGAAGACATCGAGTTCCTGGTCAAGGAAAGCGAAGTCCTCACCGGTC
>JAIESL010000049.1 GCA_019746095.1 Caulobacteraceae bacterium | reverse complement strand
CTCCCTGTCCGCCGGGACGCGCGGCGATCTTAGAAGCTCTGTGCCGGCCTGCAACCGGAACGTGCAGCGGGATGCCGGTTTGCGGACGCGCCGGCTGCCCGCAGGCTTCCGGGAGGGATCGCGGTGCGCTACACCCCCCTTGGGTGGGCAGCCGGAGGGTGTTGAATGGGTGTGCTGACGGGGGGAGAGGGCGGCGGACCGGGTCTGGACGACGCGGGCCTCTACGTGGGGCGGGTCTGGCGCGAAGGCGTCTGACCGTCGGTGGTTGCGGTGCGCGGCGGACGGATGCACGACATCACCGGCCCGGCGGCGCCCACGCTTTCGGCCCTTCTCGAGGCCGACGACATCCCGGGCGCCGTCGCCGCGGCAGAGCGCGAGGACATCGGGTCGGCCGAGGACCTCGCGGGTGCGAGCGTCGAGCCGTCCGATCCCGACGCGACGCGCCTCCTTGCCCCGTGCGACCTTCAGGCCGTGAAGGCCTGCGGCGTCACCTTCGCCCGGTCGATGATCGAGCGCGTCATCGAAGAGCGCGCCGCGGGCGATCCGGCACGGGCGGCGGCAATCCGGGCGCGGATCGCGGACACGATCGGGGCGAGCCTGCGCGATCTGGTGCCGGGGTCCGGGGCGGCGGCGCGGGTAACGGAGATGCTGAAGGCCGAGGGGCTCTGGAGCCAGTATCTCGAGGTCGGGATCGGGCCGGATGCCGAGGTGTTCACCAAGTGCCCGCCGATGGCGGCGGTGGGCTGGGGGGCGGCGGTGGGGCTGCATCCGGTCAGCCGCTGGAACAATCCCGAACCGGAGGTGGTGCTCGCGGTCGACAGCCGCGGCCGCATCCGGGGCGCGACGCTCGGGAACGACGTGAACCTGCGGGATGTCGAGGGCCGCTCGGCGCTTCTGCTCGGCAAGGCCAAGGACAACAACGCGAGCGCCGCGATCGGGCCCTTCATCCGGGTCTTCGACGACACCTTCACTCTCGACGACGTGCGCCGCGCGGACCTCACCCTGACGGTCGAGGGCAAGGACGGTTTCAGACTGACGGGTCGGTCCTCGATGTCCGAAATCAGCCGCGACCCTGCCGACCTCGTGGCACAGGCGCGGGGGCGCCACCACCAGTACCCGGACGGCTTCATGCTCTACCTCGGCACGATGTTCGCGCCGGTGCAGGACCGCGACGGCGCGGGGCAGGGGTTCACCCATCACCTCGGCGACATCGTGACGATCGAGGCGCCGGGACTGGGGCGGCTCGTCAACACCGTCCGGCTCTCGACCGAGGCGCCGGAATGGACCTTCGGGGCGGGGGCGCTGATGCGCAACCTGGCGCGGCGCGGGCTTCTGGAGTGACGGTTTCGGGGACGGGCAGGCCCGGGCGGGCCGATGCCCGCCCGATCCGGGTCCCCGCTGTCCCGAACGTCAGGTCGAGAAATCGTCGATCAGCGGATTGGGCCTTGCGAACCGTTCAAGATCCGCCTGGTCCGTGATCAGGATGCGGGTGCCTTGAACCGTGATGCCATAGGGCTGCAGGCCCTTGAAGGCACGGCTCAGGTTTTCCGGCGCCATGCCCAGAACCGACGCGACGCGGCGCTTTTCGAATTCAAGCTCGAAGACGGGCCCGCCACCGGCGCGTTTCTGCTGCCGCAGCAGGTAGTTTGCCAGCCTCTCGAGCGAGGTCCTGAGCTTGAGATCCTTCTGCGACTTCACGACGGCGCGATAGCATTGCGCGAGTTCCCTCACGATCGCGCGGGCGAAGTTGCCATCGACGTCGAAAATGGCCCGCACGTCCTGACTCGGGATCAGCACGATCCGGCTCTTCTGCAGCGTTCTGGCCGACATCAGATAGGGGGCATCCCTGATTGTCGCGGCCAGGATGAATGTCGATATCGGCCGGACGGTTGCAAGGCTCGTCTCGCGGCCGCTCCAGTTCGAGAACAGATCGACCGTGCCGGACAGGACCACATGCAGAAAGTCGCTCGGCTCGCCTTCTTTCAGCAGTTCGATCTGCGGAGGGAAGTTCTGCACATAGGCGCCGCGCATCAGGGACTGGAAATGCGTCTCCGCCATTTCGGAAAACAGGCTGAGCGCCCGAACCTCGGGGTAGATCGACCCTGGCATGCAACGCGCTCTCTCTGACTTCCGCGAGGATCGTTTCGATACTTGATATTTGTCAAGATATCAAGTGATGCAGGCATCAGGCCGCTTGACGCAGATGGGCACGCGGCATGACGTTTTTCTGTAAGCCATTTATTTCACTGCAAGATCGGCGCGATGTGATCTAGATCAAATCCGCCCGGCCGCACGGATTGCAGGTCTGGCGCCGATCCCCCGTCGGGGTGAACGCGCCATTCTTGCCGGAGAGCCTGCCATGCAGTCCACCGTTGCCACCGCCTCGCGCGCCGATCAGAAGCGTGCCCTGGCCCTGAGCACGATTGCCTTCACCACCTGTTTCGCGGTCTGGACGATCTTTTCCATCATCGGCGTCGCCATCAAGGCCGAGCTTGGGCTGAACGACACCCAGTTCGGCCTGCTGGTGGCCACGCCGATCCTGACGGGATCGCTGACCCGCATCTTCCTGGGCGTCTGGACCGAGAAATACGGCGGGCGCCTCGTCTTTTCCGGGCAGATGCTGCTTGCGGCCCTGGCGACCTGGGCGCTGACGCTGGCCGACAGCTACATCACGTATCTGGTCGCGGCGCTGGGCGTGGGCCTGGCGGGGGGCGCGTTCATCATCGGCGTGGCCTATGTCAGCCGCTGGTATGACGCGGGCCGGCAGGGCACGGCGCTGGGCATCTTCGGCGCGGGCAACATCGGCGCGGCGGTGACCAAGTTCGCCGCGCCCTTCGTGATGGTCGCCTGGGGCTGGCAGGGCGTGGCGAACGTCTGGGCGGCGGGGCTTGCGCTGATGGCCGTGGTGTTCTTCCTGTTCGCCAAGGACGACCCGGCCCTGGTCGAGCGGCGCCGGACCGGGGCCAGGGCGCCGAGCCTTGCCCAGCAGTTCGCGCCGCTGAAGAACGTTCAGGTCTGGCGCTTCTCGCTCTATTACTTCTTCGTCTTCGGCGCCTTCGTGGCGCTGGCGCTGTGGCTGCCCAACTATCTGATCGACGTCTACGGCGTCGACGTGCGCACGGCGGGCATGGCGGCGGCGACCTTCAGCCTTTCGGCCAGCCTGTTCCGCGCCTATGGCGGGCACCTGTCCGACAGGTTCGGTGCGC
>JAIESL010000114.1 GCA_019746095.1 Caulobacteraceae bacterium | reverse complement strand
CGTCCTTCAGCGCCATGTCCAGCATCAGCGAGATGCGCGACGGCAGCGACTTCAGGAACCAGATGTGGGCGACCGGGGACGCCAGTTCGATATGGCCCATCCGCTCGCGGCGAACGCGGGCCAGGGTGACCTCAACGCCGCATTTCTCGCAGATAATGCCCTTGTACTTCATGCGCTTGTACTTGCCGCACAGGCATTCGTAGTCCTTGGTCGGGCCAAAGATACGGGCGCAGAACAGGCCGTCACGCTCGGGCTTGAACGTGCGGTAGTTGATGGTCTCGGGCTTTTTGATCTCGCCGAACGACCACGACCGGATCTTCTCCGGGCTGGCGAGGGCGATCTTGATCTGGTCGAAGGTCGGGGTGACCGGGACCGCGTTGAAGATGTTCAGGACTTCCTGGTTCATCTTGGTTTCCTTCTGCGGCTCGGGGCCGCTTAAAATTCGGTTCGAGGGGCGAGAGTCGAGGGTCGAAAGAGGCGGGGTCGGCGGTCACGAAGCGATCTCAATCGCCCCTCGACCCTCGACCCTCGCCCCTGCCAACTCAGCTGTTCTCCAGCTCCACGTTCAGACCCAGCGAGCGCATTTCCTTGACGAGCACGTTGAAGCTCTCGGGAATGCCCGCCTCGAAGCTGTCGTCGCCGCGGACGATGGCCTCGTAGACCTTGGTCCGGCCGGCCACGTCGTCGGACTTCACCGTCAGCATTTCCTGCAGGGTGTAGGCCGCGCCGTAGGCTTCCAGCGCCCAGACTTCCATTTCCCCGAAGCGCTGACCGCCGAACTGGGCCTTACCACCCAGCGGCTGTTGCGTGACGAGCGAGTACGGACCGATCGAACGGGCGTGGATCTTGTCGTCGACCAGGTGGTGCAGCTTCAGCATGTAGATGTAGCCGACCGTGACCGGACGCTTGAACTGCTCACCGGTCTGACCGTCATAGACGATCGACTGGCCGGTGCGGTCGAGACCCGCCTTCTCCAGCAGTTCCTCGATGTCCTCGATGTGGGCACCGTCGAACACCGGGGTGGCGAAGGGCACGCCCTTGGACAGGTTCCGGGCCAGCTCGACCAGGTCCTCTTCCGACTCGGGAAGCGGGGTGTCCGCGCCGTAGATGCTGGTCAGGTGATCGACCAGGGCCTTCTTCTGTCCGCCCTGTTGCCAGGCTTCCAGCAGCCCCTGGATCTGCTTGCCGAGACCGGCAGCGGCCCAGCCCAGGTGGGTTTCGAAGATCTGGCCGATGTTCATGCGCGAAGGCACGCCCAGCGGGTTCAGAACGACGTCCACCGAGGTGCCGTCTTCCAGGTGCGGCATGTCCTCGATCGGCAGGATCTTGGAGATGACGCCCTTGTTGCCGTGACGGCCGGCCATCTTGTCGCCGGGCTGAAGCTTGCGCTTCACGGCCACGAAGACCTTGACCATCTTCATCACGCCGGGGGGCAGTTCGTCGCCGCGCTGCAGCTTCTCGACCTTGTCCTCGAAGCGGCGGTCGAGCGCCTTGCGGGCGTCCTCGAACTGCTTCTTCATGGCCTCGAGCTCGCCCATCGCCTTCTCGTCGTCGAGGGCGATCTGCCACCACAGGCCGCGCGACAGCTCGCCCAGCTTCTCTTCGGTGACCACACCACGGCCCAGGCCCTTCGGACCCGAGGTGGCGGTCTTGCCGAGGATCAGCGGCTTCAGGCGGCCATAGACGTTGCGCTCCAGGATCTTGAGCTCATCGTCGCGGTCCTTGCCGAGGCGTTCGATTTCCGAACGCTCGATGGCGATGGCCCGCTCGTCCTTGTCGACGCCGTGGCGGTTGAACACGCGCACGTCGACGATGGTGCCGGCGACGCCGGGCGGCAGGCGCAGGCTGGTGTCGCGGACGTCCGAAGCCTTCTCGCCGAAGATGGCGCGCAGCAGCTTCTCTTCCGGCGTCATCGGGCTCTCACCCTTCGGCGTAACCTTGCCGCACAGGATGTCGCCCGGCTGGACCTCGGCGCCGATCGCCACGATGCCGGCCTCGTCGAGGTTGCGCAGGGCTTCCTCGCCGACGTTCGGGATGTCGCGGGTGATCTCTTCCGGCCCCAGCTTGGTGTCGCGGGCCATGACCTCGAACTCCTCGATGTGGATCGAGGTGAAGACGTCGTCGCGCACGATACGCTCGGAGATGAGGATCGAGTCCTCGAAGTTGTAGCCGTTCCAGGGCATGAAGGCGACCAGCGCGTTCCGGCCCAGGGCCAGTTCGCCCAGGTCCGTCGACGGGCCGTCGGCGATCACATCGCCGACCTTCACCTCATCGCCCACGCGCACGATCGGGCGCTGGTTGATGCAGGTCGACTGGTTGGAACGCTGGAACTTCGACAGGCGATAGATGTCGACGCCCGAACGGCCGGCGTCGGCCTCGTTGGTGGCGCGCACCACGATACGGGTACCGTCGATCTGTTCGACGACACCGTCACGCTTGGCGACCACGACGGCGCCGGAGTCCACGGCCACGACCGCTTCCATGCCGGTCCCGACCAGCGGCGCGTCCGACTGCACCAGCGGCACGGCCTGACGCTGCATGTTCGCACCCATCAGGGCCCGGTTGGCGTCGTCGTTTTCCAGGAAGGGGATCAGGGCGGCGGCGACCGAAACGACCTGTTTCGGCGACACGTCCATCATGTCCACGTCGGCGCGGATCAGCAGCTGGGAATCGCCGTTGATCCGGCCCGGGACCAGCTCCTCGACGATCATGCCGTCCTTGAGCTCGATATTGGCCTGAGCGATCGTGTATTTCGCCTCTTCCATGGCCGAGATGTAGACCACCTCGTCCGTGGCCTTGCCGTCCTTCACGCGCCGGTAGGGGCTCTCGATGAAGCCGTACTTGTTCACCCGGGCGTGGGTGGCCAGCGAGTTGATCAGGCCGATGTTCGGGCCTTCCGGCGTTTCGATCGGGCAGATGCGGCCATAGTGGGTCGGGTGCACGTCGCGGACTTCAAAGCCGGCGCGCTCACGCGTCAGACCGCCCGGCCCGAGCGCCGAAAGGCGACGCTTGTGGGTGATCTCGGACAGCGGATTGGTCTGGTCCATGAACTGCGACAGCTGCGACGAACCGAAGAACTCGCGCACGGCAGCGGCGGCCGGCTTGGCGTTGATCAGGTCGTGCGGCATGACCGTGTCGATATCGACCGAGGACATGCGCTCCTTGATGGCGCGCTCCATCCGCAGCAGGCCGACGCGGTACTGGTT
>JAIESL010000096.1 GCA_019746095.1 Caulobacteraceae bacterium | reverse complement strand
ATCGAAAACGATCAGCAGGCCAGCAGAGTAGCTTAAACCAGCCGGGAATCTGTCCAAGGATCGGGGAGTAGCTCAGTCAACTGAGGGCTGGGGAGCCTTGGCAAGTTCCACAATTGCCTTCTTCGCACCTTTCTTCGCCACGCTTCGCCCCCGGCCCGTAAAAATTAAACTTTAGGTTGATTCTCGCCCAGATCAACTACCCGCCCCACAAACACCGGTACCCCTTCTAACGCGCTAACCAGCCGCGCGACGTTACGCGAGCCTTACGAAGGCATCTCTGACAATGCCCGTGTCATAGTTGAAGCCGGTCCAACCAGCCCGGCGAGCCATCGAACTCAGTGGATTTCGCTTTCTGAACATCTCGGGACGCTGGAGGTCAGCGGACAGATAAAAGATGGCCTGTTGGGCCTTGTCCGCCGTGACGAGAACGAGAAAGAGGGGGAAATAGATGCCGCTTTCCATGCGCTCCTTCTGCGGCCCCCAAGCTGCCCCCATCACGCTGCCGGGTATCACGCCGACATCCCGCACCGTCGCCCCTTTGACCTGTGCGAGATAACCGCAAAAGTCGCAGATCAGGTCCGCGCACTTGAAGTTGGTGGGGAGCCTGATGAGGGTCCGGCTGCGCTTACAGCGGGGGCATGTGCAGGACTTCGCGACCAACGTCTCAGCGAACTGCCCAAGTTTTTGGCGTTCTGTCGGCATGCTCCTACCTCCGCAGCCATTCTGGACGATGACTCGCGATTCTCGGCAAGCCCGAGGCTCTGGGGGATAGGATCGACAAAGAATGGGGGATAGGTCAGGATTGCTGACTAAATAACCCATTGTTTTAATTGATGATTTTATAGCCAAATGAGGCTGGCGCTCCCTACGGGAGGGCACGCCGTTCCTATATTGCTCACAGGTTGAACGAAACCCGCCTGACCCATCCCTGCAGCTCGCTTGCAAGACGGCCGGCGGAATAGAGCCCGTACGAGAGGCTCATGGGCTTATGCCCGAGGAGCCTGACCGCCACCTCCTCTGGGCACCCGGTGCGCTCCAACGCCGTCGCGAAGTTGCCCCGAAACGAGTGGAACACCTTCCTGGGTGGGAGGTGCAGCTTGTTGCCCATCCTCCCGAACGCCACCGACAAGGCAGCCGCCTTCACGTCCTTTGGAAGTTCCACACCAGCCAGCCTCGGGTGGACCGGGATGATACGGCTGGCGTTCTTCGTCTTGCCCCTGGTGACCCGCCAGCACTCGATGCCGTCGTGGTCCACCTTGGTCGCCGCAAGGCACTCGCTTAGGCGCATACCAGAATAGAGGGACACCAGCGCGACGGACCGCAGGGACGGGTTGGCGTCCAACGCAGCGAACACCTTTTTCAGTTCGTCATCATCGAACGGCAGATAGTCCTCGGCTTCGCGACCGAGTTTCCCCGCGCCTTGTTGCAACTTGTCAAAGGGGTTCGTAGGAGGCTCGTCCTGGGCCCGATGCTCCCAATCCCAGAGGTGGGACATCACGGTCACGTATCGCTTCACCGTGTCCCTTGCCTTGCCTGCAGCGGCATCCTCCAGCCAAGCCAATGCGGTCCGGCGAGTGGCGGCCGATATCGGACCGTCACCATGATGGTCCACCCAGAGTTTCGCTGCTGTCCGGTAGTTCGCTTCGGTGGTCGCTGACCGCTTTGGGTTCTTGTGGAGGTAGTCCTCCAGAAGCTCAGTAACTGTCCTCCTGCCACTGAGGTGATCCCTGATGGCCGCTATCGCAGGCGCATCCTCGGACAGCCCTGCGTCCTCCAGCTTGTCGATGAGCGCATCAAGCCCCGGGTGGGTCATCTGGTCCCCGGTGGCATCGACGAGAGTACCTGGGTCACCGAAGTCGCTGCGCAGCTTCGCTCGGAACTCAGCATACGATGCCTGGGACAGGCTGACGGCCTTGCCTACCGCCTCTTTGCCTACAGCCTCTCGCCGCTCGAACTCCTGCTTGGCAAGCTGAAGGACATCCCACCGCCGCTTCCTCGCCTCGTTGATATCCGAGGTGTCTAAGGCTCGACGGAAGTATGGTCCCATGGCCTTACGCAGCCGGCTTGGCACAGGAATGCGGGCGTACCAGCGATTTCCGATACGCTGGAGATACAGGGAATCGGGTGATTTGGGCATGCGTCCTGCCATTCACGGGGACGCCAAGGTAGGTTTTTGAAAGCGCTGTAGGCAAGCCCTGTAGGCAAAACACAGGGCGAAAAGCCAGAAACCGTGGCGCTCCCTAGGGGAATCGAACCCCTGTTTTCGCCGTGAGAGGGCGACGTCCTAGACCGCTAGACGAAGGGAGCGGACCGCCGCTTGCGCAACGGAGGGCGCTTCATAATCGCAAAGCCGCGGCCGGGTCAAGCCGGCCGGTCCGTCCTGGCGCGACAATCCAACGAGGTCTGCCGGAGAGGCCGGCGTCAGGGCCGCGGCACCTGTGGCCCGCCGACGGTGATGCGGTGGGTTTCCTTCAGCGTCCTGAGGTCGTAGATGACGATCAGGGCGCCGTCATCGCGCTGATAGGTGACGGTCAGTCCCTTGTCGGCGGCGACCGCCGACACGACACGGCCGGGCTCGGCCGGCACGTTGCCGGAGATCAGCGGTCCGGCCGCCGGAACCGTCATCAGCCGGAAGACGATGACCGCCAACACACTGCCGACGCCGAGGATCATGACCAGGAACGAGACCACCGAGATGCGGCGGATGCGGGCGACGACGACTTCGTTGGCGGCCGCGTTCGGATCGGTCTCAGTGGGCGTGCTGGTCATCGGGTGCTGGGGTTCAAGGAACGGGACAATGGGGTGGCGGGCATGACGGGGGAGCCCGAGGCGGTGGTGGAGGCGGATGTCGCACGGGAGCGGCTGGACCGCCTTCTCGCACGCCGACTCGCCGACCTGTCACGCTCGCGCCTGAAGGCGCTCATCGAGGCCGGGCACGTCCGGATCGGCGGGCGGACCATGACGGATGCGAGCCACAGGGTCAATCTGGGCGACCAGGTCAGCGTCGCCGTGCCCCCGCCCGAGGATCCGACCCCCACGGGCGAGGACATCCCCCTCGCCGTCGTCTTCGAGGACGAGCATCTCATCGTCATCGACAAGCCGGCCGGGCTGGTCGTGCATCCCGCAGGCGGGCACG
>JAIESL010000040.1 GCA_019746095.1 Caulobacteraceae bacterium | reverse complement strand
GGTCGCCGATCAACTCCGGCCCAAGGTCCCCAAGCTTGCCGCCCTGATGGACGCCGCCGAGCCCGACGTGCTGGCCTACATGGGCTTCCCGTCCGCCCACCGGGTCAAGCTCCACAGCACGAATCCCCTGGAGCGCCTGAACGGTGAGATCAAACGCCGGACCGAGGTCGTCGGCATCTTCCCCAACGAGGCGGCCATCACGCGCCTCGTCGGCGCGATCCTGCTCGAACAAAACGACGAGTGGGCCGTACAGCGCTCACGCTACATCACCCTGGAAAGCATCGCCCCAATCGGCGATGATCCCCTCGTCAGCCTGCCAACCCTGGCAGCCTGATCCGCCCGGCCCCGGCCGGTGATCGTGGTGGCCCTCAGCGAGCTACACCACGCCCAGGGACACGACCCTCTAAGAAACGAAACCGACTCGCTAAATCTCGTCCGTGCCCTCGAGTGACTGAGCGCGCTATTGGTTTGGAATGTATCGCAGATGTCTTCGCGGCGGATGCGTCGGTGTTCTGAAGTACCGAGCTGGGTATGGGTAGCCCCGCAACCTGCCCCGGCCGTCAGCAACGCTGGGGATGTACCCACACCGCAGGGCAGCACACAGGCTTCGAGAGATGCCGCCCGCAATCGCCAATAGATACTTCCAGTCCGGCGCGACAGGGCTTATAGGGAGCTTCCGTTTCGGAATAAGGACCAACTCCTCGGCATCGTTCTCAAGACGTGGATACCTGGACCCAGTTGTCGCGAGGGTGAGTTTTCATCCCTTGGAATTTCGCACGGATTGACTTAACGCGCCCGGCACGTCACAACGTACAATAATAATGGATGTATAAATTTATAATACATCTTATCATTTATAGATACATGTCTTCGGAGCTAATATGAGCAGCAAGCGCGCCCTCATCACTGGAATTACGGGACAAGATGGTGCCTATCTTGCTCAATTACTACTTGATAAGGGCTACGAGGTAGCTGGTGTCGTGCGCAGATCGAGCCATGCTGGTGTGTTCGATCATCGCCTTAAGTGGCTTGGCATTGCCGATCAGGTTACGCTGCTTGATGGTAATTTGATCGACCTGTCAAGCCTTGCGCGTATCGTTCAAGATGTGCAGCCCGATGAGATCTATAACCTTGCTGCCCAATCCTTCGTGACAGCATCCTGGCAGCAGCCCGTCCTGACCGGACAGGTCACCGGCATCGGAGCGGTCAATCTTCTCGAATGCATGCGCACCCTGCGTCCCGGCGCGCGCTACTATCAGGCCTCGTCGTCCGAGATGTTCGGCCTGATCCAGGAGCAGGTACAGAGCGAGACGACACCCTTCTATCCACGCTCGCCCTACGGCGTGGCCAAGCTCTACGCCCACTGGATGACGATCAACTACCGCGAGAGCTTCGGACTGCACGCCTCGAACGGGATCCTGTTCAATCACGAGAGCCCGCTCCGCGGCGTCGAGTTTGTCACCCGGAAGGTCACCGATGGCGTGGCCCGGATCAAGCTTGGTCTCGCTAAGGAGCTGCGACTGGGCAACATCGACGCCAAACGTGATTGGGGTCATGCGAAGGACTATGTCCGCGCCATGTGGATGATGCTCCAGCAGGACGTGCCGGACGACTACGTGATTGCGACAGGCCGGACCGTGACGGTCCGCGACATGTGCGAGATCGCCTTCAAGCATGTCGGCCTTTCGTCCGGCGACCATCTCGTCATCGACGAGAAGCTGTTCCGTCCGGCTGAGGTCGAGGTGCTGCTCGGCAATCCGGCGAAGGCCGAGGCGTCGTTCGGCTGGAAGACCGAGATCAGCCTGGAATCCCTGATCCAGGAGATGGTTGACGCGGACCTAGCGCGGCTGAAGAGCCTGGCCTGACGCCCGCTCCGCAGCCACCAGCACACGGCGAGCGGCGGCTTCGACGCTCGCCGAGGCAGTGTTTTCCCCTGATCAGAGAAGGTTGTCTCACTAGCCGTGCCTCGCATTCTCATCACGGGCGCTGGTGGCTTCGTCGGGCGTCATGCCATGGCCGCCTTCACGCGGAGCCTGGGCCCGGGCGATGCGTTGGCTGGTCTCGGTAGTTCCCTGCCGCCGGCATCTCACGCTCAGATCACGCTGGCCCGCATCAATCTCCTCGACGGTTCGGCCACCGCGAACTTCATCGCCGAGTTCCGCCCCACGCACATTCTTCACCTCGCCGCGCTCTCATCCGTTCAGCAATCGCTCAGATGTGCCGCCGAGACATGGCGATCCAACGTCCTCGGGCTCCTGAACCTCGCCGAGGCCGTGGTGACTCACGCAAAGGACGCGACGTTCCTGTTCGTCAGTTCGGGTGAGGTCTACGGCCGCGCCTTTCTCTCCGGCGTGCCCGTCGACGAAACCACGCGGCCGTGGCCCACTAATACTTATTCCCGCACGAAGCTGGTCGGTGAGGAGCTGCTCGTCGACACGCTCGCGTCGGCGGACGTCAAGCTGGTAACGCTCCGGCCCTTCAACCACATCGGCCCTGGCCAGGACGAGCGCTTCGTCGTTCCCTCCTTCGCCGGTCAGGTCGCGCGCATCGAGGCGGGCCTCGGTCCCCCCGTCGTGAGTGTCGGAGACCTCTCGGCCAAGCGCGACTTCCTCGACGTTTCCGATGTCGTCGCGGCTTACGTGGCTCTTGTGCAGGCCTCAGACGGACTTCCGGATCGATCGACCTTCAACATCGCCTCCGGCATCGCGAGACCCATCTCCGACATCCTCGATTACCTGACGTCGAAGGCACGGGTTCCCTTCGAAGTCCGGGTCGCTGGCGACCGCCTGCGGCCCTCCGAGATCCCCACCGCGAGCGGGGATGCGTCGGCTCTGACTGCGGCGATCGGCTGGCGGCCAAAAGTCTCCTGGGATGACTCGATCACCAGCGTGCTTGATGACGCCAGATCCAGAAGCTTGTCCATGAAGGAACAGAACTAGCATGGTGCCTCCTCAAGATCCCGCGATGCAAGCCGGCTCGGCCGAGAACGAATCGGCTCCCGTCCCCCTGTCCGATGCGGAGTTTCCCAGCTGGGGCACGGAGAAGCCGGGCGACATCCAGGGCCAACTCGACCTGATCGACGGAGAGCGCGTTGCCGGCTGGGC
>JAIESL010000127.1 GCA_019746095.1 Caulobacteraceae bacterium | reverse complement strand
CCCGTTTATTTTCCCCACCCTCGCGCCCCCACCAACCCCTCCCGGGCGCGCGCCGGCCCCCCCCCCCCCTTCTCTGCTGATGTTGGTGAGAATCAGCGCCCGGAGGGGCGCACGATGTTGATGACGATTTTGATGAAGCTGACCTCCGAGGCGCCGGCCGTTGCTTTGCGGACAGCGCCGGCTAGAGGTTCGATCACATCCGGGTCGGCGATCAGCCGCTTGGCGGCCTTGCCGATGGTCAAAATGATGGTGCGCAAGCGCTCTCCTCAGAAATTCACCGGACGGGTGCGGATGAACGGGGTGAGGTCGTCCAGCTTGTGAAGCCGGACTTCGGTGGTGGCGGTTGCCGGGCGGGGGAGATGCGCGGCGTCCACAACGACGTCGTGGCCCGCGTAGCGCGCCGTCAGCTCCGAGGCGTGGAAGTGGCGCCACTCCGGCAGCATCCGAAGCGTGAAGCCGAACAGCACGTCGCCCGTCCGCTCGACCGGGTACCAGACCAGACGGTGCCACCGGCAGGACAGGCGGAGCGGCAGGACGATTTCTTCGGTCGCCTTGGCCTCGGTCGACCACAGCGGCGGCAGCTTGTCTGTGGCGCTCAGGGCATCGCTCATGCGTCGTCCTCCACGAAGAGCAGCCACCAGCCGTCGGACGCGTGGGTGACCGCGACTCCTTCTTGGCATTGGAAGGCGGACAATTCCTCCTCATCCTCCAGTGCGCGAATGTGATGGAAGATGTCGCTGTTGGTCTTGGGCTGGAAGCCCAGTGTTTCGAGATAGCGGAGCACCTTTTCCCCCTCCGAGCCAGGAGCGGCGCCATCGAGTGTGCAGGTCTCCAGATAGGGAGGGTCGTCTTCAGGCGGGACAAAGCGCGCCCTGACGTCAGCCAGGGTTGGCATTTGGGGTCTCATGGAAGTTTCCAGTCTGAACCGCTCCGTGCGGCGGCTCAGGAATGAAATGTGACTACCCTCCGGGGCTTCGACGGAGATCAAAAAAACTAAGCGCCGGATTCTCCACAGAAGCGCCACAACGCCCGAGGAGCCGCGAGAGCAATCTATCCGCCCTCCCGCCAAGGCGTCTGTCCTGCGAGCCGTGTTGAAGGCCGTTCGCCACCACTACGCCCCTTTCGGGCCGACTTGAATACGGTTCAAACATTGAAAGTATTCAAATTGGAACAAAACAAATACTTCAAGCAAACTATCGATATCAAAAAAATTAGTTGACCTTTAAACTTGATTGTTGAAATCTTCTCTCGCCATTTCGGCACAACGACCATCCTGATTAGCAAGCGATATACATGAAAAAAGAATCTTGGTGCGCAACCAGACTTCGAGGTGCCTTTCTTGGCTGAGGCCTTGAACAACCTCAACACCGAGCCGACGGTTAACGGCATGGACACGACGACGCCGGCGCTGAGCGCCACGGGACAGGGCCAGGTGGCAGGGGCCACCACGGCGACACAGGGCAGCGGCGACGAACTCGTCATCGCGGCGCAGCACACCTACGAGAACCAGAACGGCCCGGCGCAGGAGCGTGCCGCCGAGGTCATCACGTTTGACGGATTGGTCGCCGACGCCGCCCGCGCCGAAACGCCCGATGACGTAGAAGACGTTCTGGTGCGAGGGCGCGAGATCGGGCTGAGCGCGGCAAAGCTGAAGCTGCTGGAAGTTCGTCTCTGTGAAGCTACGGGATTGGATAAGTCGGTGATCAGCGCGGCAGCGCGAGACGCCAAGGATATCATGCGCCCGTATGGCAACGTGGGCACTTACGACGCAGCCGCTCGGGTCTATGTGACGATCCTCGACGAGGATTGTCCCTCCGAAGAGGAATCCCCGGGAATCGTCTACGACGAGGACGAGCTTTCGGCCTACGACGAGAGAGGATTTTACGACCTGATTTCGACGGAAGTGCTGAGCGCGGACCTGCGCAAAACCTTCAAGGGCCGCGCCGTCGTTAGGACGGATCGCGACGTGAAGGAAATGCACAACCGCATCGCGGAACACTATCGGGCCGTCGGCTTCTTTGCCAACGCCGCGCGCGGACTACCGGTGGCCAATGGGTTCGCCTTCTACGACGGAGTCACCGGCAAGGTCAGGCTCGACCGTCACTCGCGGAGGCAAAAGGCGAGACTCTGTCTCGACATCGACTTCTCGCCCAACGCGACAGCGCCGGTGTTTAACCGGAGCCTCCGCCGAGTGCTGCCCGACGCTAAGAAGCGACAAGCTCTCCAGGAAATGATGGGCTGCGTGATGTTCCAAGTCGTGCCACGTCGTGACGCGGCGCGCCGGATGGCCATCCTGACCGGTCGGGCTGGCTCGGGGAAGTCGACCTTCATCGAGACCGTGAAGCTCGTACTCCCCCCGTCGGTGGTTGCTAACGTCCCCCCGGCCACTTGGCACAGTGAGTTCGCGCGCGCACGTCTGGCTGGAAAGTGGTTGAACTACTGCACCGAGTTGACGCGGAACAAGCTGCTGGCCGACGATCAGGTCAAACAGATTGTCGCTTGCGAGACCGTCACGGGTCGCCACCGCTACGGCCAAGAGCACGAGATCCAGCCGATCGCCTTCCACGTCCTGGCGACCAACACGATGCCGCACATCACCGACAACTCGGGGGCGTTCGACCGCAGGCTCTTGGTGCTGCAGTTCGACCAGCCTCTCGATCAGTCGGAAATGGACAGCAACCTTATCGAGCAAATCCGGCAGGAGCGGCCGGGGATCATCGCTTGGGCTGCCGAGGGCGCGGAGCGCCTGATGGCGCGTGGCGCCTTTGACCTCCCCCCAGGACATGCCGAGGCGATGCTCAAGGCGAAGTTCCAGGACGACGTGGTTGGCCTCTTCGTGCACACCCAACTCGTAGCCGCGCCTGGGAATCGGCTGAGTTCCTCAGAACTTCAGGCGGCGCTGGCCAACTTCGCCGTGGCCCACGGCTATGACCGCGTCGCAGCGATCGGGTCCGGCGTGATGCGCAGACTGGCGGGCCTCATTGATGGCGCATTCGGTGCGAAGCGTTCGGCGTCCAACAACGCCCCCCACTACACCGGCGTGGCGCTGAAAGGC
>JAIESL010000028.1 GCA_019746095.1 Caulobacteraceae bacterium | reverse complement strand
CCACCATTTCGCCCGGAAACGCGCGTCTGCCGGGCTGTCGCGAAAGATCTGCTCGCCTGCCGCCGTCATCGGCGCCCCCTCAGGTCCGGGGCCGCGCCCAGCGGGCGGCGACCTTCATCAGGATCGTCATGAAGATGATGATGAGCACGAGATAGACCATCGCCAGAAGCGTCCCGTAGCCCACGTTCGACCGGTCGCGGTACTCGCGGAAGATGAAGCTCGTCACGCTGTCGGTCGCCCCTCCGGGTCCGCCGGAGGTGATGTTGATGATGATGTCGGCGAGCTTCAGCTTGAAGATGATGCGGATCAGGATCGCGGTCACGCTGACCGGCAGCATCAGCGGGAAGGTCACCTCCCAGAAGGCACGCCAGCCCCTGGCGCCGTCCACCCTGGCGGCTTCGGTCAGTTCCTTCGGGATCGCCTGAAGCCCGGCCAGAAGCATGATCATCATGAAGGGAATGAAGGTCCAGGCGTCGAGGATCATGATCGTGGCCCGCGCGACCTCGGGCGAGCCGAAGAAGGACGGACTGTCCCAGCCGAGCTGCCGGGCAAGCCGGGCGAGGGGGCCGAAGCGGATTTCCAGCATCGACTTGCCGATCATCCAGCTCACCGCCACCGGCGACAGCATGAGCGGCATCAGGAACGCCACCCGCCAGAACTTCCGCGCGCGGATCTCGGCGTTCAGCAAGAGCGCGAGGGCAAAGGCCATCGCGTATTCCGGCAGGATCGCGAGCACGTACCAGACCATGTTGCCGAGCGCGTTCCAGTAGAACGGGTCGTTCCACATCTGCACCACGTTGGCGATGCCGTTGAACTGCCGGCCGTCGGGCGAGGACAGGTTCCAGCTCGAAAACGCGATGACGAGACCGAAGATCAGGGGAAACACCGTCAGCGACACGACGAACAGCGCCGCCGGCAGCACGAAGAGCGCCCGCTTGCCGTGCTCGCCCTCGATCACGACGCGGCTCCAGCAGAGGCAGACGGCCCAGAGGACGTAGGCGTAGAGCGTCGGGCGCCAGTTCCGGAAGCCCAGATCGAGCGTGCCCGTCTCCTGCAGGATCTGCAGAAGCGCCACCGCCGCCATGACCGCGGCCGACCCCCGGACCAGCACGCGGCCGAACAGCCTTCGTCCGGGTCCGATGTCGTCTGCGGTGACGACGTGGAGAAGATCGCCCGTGCTCATGCAGTGCCCCCCGTTCGGGCTGGCATGCTAGTGGCGCGGGCCGGCAGTGGGAAGGGGAAACGGCGAAAGGGGCCGGGGCCGGGAACAGGCGCGGGCCCCGGCGGCCGATCGGGTCCATAACCGAAGCAAGAAGACCCGCAATGCACATCCGCGGAATCATCGCGACCCATCCCGACGTCCAGGGTCCGACCTCGGAGACGCTTCTTCGTGCGATCGGCGAAAGCGTCGACTGTGCCCAGACCTGCATGGCCTGCGCCGACGCCTGCGATGCGGCCCTGTCCGAACTGCAGTAGGCTGACGCAATCGTGACATGCCTGGCCCCGGCCTGCGCGCCACGTTCTGCAACACCTGCAAGGGAGCGACCGCATGACCGCATCGACACGACTGGCCGCCGCCGCGGTTCTGGTGGTCCTTTCGGGATCGCCGGCCCCCGCCGGATCCCATCTCGACCGTGGCGCGCAGAACACCGACTTCACGCCCGCGGTGCCCGGGCAGACCCGGGCGCCGGAAAGCAGGTCGGGCGTCGGGATCGCAACCACCGCGATCGGCGGCCCGCTGGAGAATCCCTGGGCCGTCGCCATCCTGCCCACGGGTGACTTCCTCGTGACCGAAAGGCCGGGCCGGATGCGCGTGGTATCGGCGGACGGCACGCTCGGCGATCCGATCGAGGGCGTTCCGGCGGTCCTGGCCGAAGGACAGGGCGGACTTCTCGACGTGACGCCGAGCCCGGATTTCGCGTCGGACAGGATGGTCTACTTCAGCTATTCGAAGCCGGTGGGGAACGGCCTTTCCGCGACCGCCGCGGCCCGCGGGCGGCTGTCGGACGACATGCGGAGGCTCGAGGGCGTCGCGGACATCTTCGTCCAGGAGCCGCCCTCGGCCAGCACGCTCCAGTATGGCTCGCGAATCGTGTTCGCTCCGGACGGCACGCTGTTCGTCACGGTGGGCGAGCGCTTCACCGAAAGGGAACGGAGATTCGCGCAGGACCTGACGAACACCTATGGAAAGGTTCTGCGGCTCAATCCGGACGGCACCGCCCCCGCTGACAACCCGTTCGCCGGCCGCGGCGATGCCGATCCCCGGATCTGGAGCTACGGGCACCGCAACATCCAGGGTGCCGCCATCGAGCCGGCGACCGGACGGCTGTGGACGCTCGAGCACGGCCCGCGGGGCGGAGACGAACTGAACCGCCCCGAGGCCGGCAGGAACTATGGCTGGCCGGTGATCTCCTACGGCGAGAACTATGACGGCACCCCCGTCGGCTCGGGCAGGTCGGCGCAGGACGGGATGGAACAGCCGGTCTACTACTGGGATCCGGTGATCGCGCCCTCGGGCATGGTCTTCTACGAGGGCGCCATGTTCCCCGAATGGCGGGGCGACATCCTTGCCGGATCGCTGACGCCCGGCGCGCTCGTCCGGATCGACGTGGAGAACGGTAAGGTCGTGGGCGAGGAGGAGTTCCTCGCCGGCAGGGGTCTGCGTGTCCGCGACGTGGCGGTGGACCCCGCGGACGGGTCGGTCGTGATCGTCGCCGACGAGGCGGACAGTCCGATCACCCGGATAACCCGGCAGGACTGACCCTCTGCGGCGCAGGCCGCCCGGCAGCGTTCCATCCGGCGGCCCCTGCCGGCAGCCCGGCTGGTATGGTTTCGCATGCAGGGGGGGCGCCCCGGTTTCCCCCGGGACGCCCCTCCACCTTGATGCCCGCGGGCGACGGCCACGACGGCTCGCCGGGCTTCGAGGGCTTCCACAGCA
>JAIESL010000071.1 GCA_019746095.1 Caulobacteraceae bacterium | reverse complement strand
GTCCCGGCGGACGCTGCGGGCGCGCGCGGCGCGGAGGCCGGCTCCTGCGAGCGACGGGTGTCACCGGCCAGGAGCACCTCGACCTCGGCCTTGCCGCGCAACTCCTCGAGCAACTGACGCACACCCTCATAGGTCAGGTAGCGGACGATCTGGGGCCGCGCCTGCTCCAGCGTCGGCGGGGTCTCGCGGCGGCGATCCTCGACCCGCAGCACGGCCCAGCCGCCCTCGGTCTGGAACGGGCCGACGGTCGAGCCCGCCGGCCGGTCGCGCAGGGCGTTCTTGTAGGCCTCCGGCATGACGTCGATGGTCCGGTAGCCGAGGTCGCCCCCGGAATAGCGGGTGGCGTCATCGATCGAGCTTTCGGCCGCCACGGCCTCGAAGGCCGCCCCCTGGGCCAGGATGCCGATCACGGCGTCGGCTTCGGGCTTGGTGCGGGACAGGATCAGGCGGACGCGGATCTCCTCCGAGGTCTGCGCCAGCCGCACCTGCTCCTGATAGATGGTCTCGACCGCCCGGTCGGAAATCGTGCCGTTGACGACGGTCTCGACCAGCATGTCCCCGAGGATGCGTTCGCGGGTCGCCTCCAGCCGGCGCTGGGCCAGGGCGGAGTTGTCGAGCCCCCGCCGTTCAGCTTCCTGGGCCAGCAATTTCTGGTCGATGACCTCGTCCAGCACGCGCCGGAACAGGTCGGAGGTCACGTCCAGCGGCTCGCCCTCACCGACCAGCCCTTGCGCCACCGCCTCGCGCTTGACGTCCGAGGCCCAGATGGTCTTGCCCTGGACCTCGGCCACGGCCCGGTCGCCGGGTTCGGGCGCGCGGTCCGCACCCCCACCGGGGCCGCAGGCCGCAAGGGCGAGAAAAGTCGCCAGAACAAGGGGGACGAAGGGGCTGGAAAGCCGCATTTGGGCGCGCTCCGTCACGGGGCCTGAAAGCCCCTCGCGTTGACAGGGATAAGGTCGGTGCTTAAGTCCCGCCTGCGCCCAAGTCGAGGGGTTTTCGAACGATCGCGCGGCCCTCGCGCGCGCCTGTGACAGGCGCCCCGGGCCGATGTCGCCGAGGCCCCTTCCCCCGGCGCAGTCGTCGCCGCTCCTTCGGGACCTTTCAGTACCAGAGCCCCTGTCGCTCGCCCGCCTTCGGATCATTCATGCTCGGCATCGCCAAGAAGATTTTCGGCTCCTCCAATGACCGCAAGGTCAAGGACTTCATGGGCCGGGTTCAGAAGATCAATGCGCTGGAGGACCGGTTCGCTGCCCTGTCGGATGACGAGCTGCGCATGATGACCGACGCCTTCCGCGACCGGATCGAGGGCGGCGAGACCCTGGACAAGATCCTGAACGAAGCCTTCGCCGTGGCCCGCGAGGCCTCCCGGCGGGTGCTGGGCCAGCGCCAGTATGACGTCCAGCTGGCCGGCGGCATGATCCTGCACGACGGCGGCATCGCCGAGATGCGCACCGGCGAGGGCAAGACCCTGGTCGCTGTGGCGCCGGTGTATCTGAATGCCCTGGCCGGCAAGGGCGTGCACGTCATCACCGTCAATGACTACCTCGCCCGGCGCGACGCCGAGTGGATGGGGCGGGTCTATCGCTTCCTCGGCATGGAGGTCGGCGTCATCGTCAACGGCCTGTCGTCGGGCCAGCGTCAGGCAGCCTATGCGGCCGACATCACCTACGGCACCAACAACGAATTCGGCTTCGACTATCTGCGCGACAACCTGGTCTATGACCGCAAGGAGATGGTGCAGCGTCCGCACCATTTCGCCATCGTCGACGAGGTCGACTCCATCCTGGTCGACGAGGCGCGCACGCCGCTGATCATCTCGGGCCCGACCGAGGACCGGTCGGACCTCTATCTGATCGTCGACGGCATCATCAAGGAACTGATCCAGGACACGACCACCTTCGATCTCGACGAGAAGCAGCGCCAGGCGCTGCTGACCGAGGAGGGCTCCGAAAAGATCGAGGAGATCATGGAACAGCGCCAGCTGTTCGCCGCCGACACCACCGGTCTGTACGACGCCGCCAACATCACCCTGGTCCACCACATCAACCAGGCCCTGCGCGCCAACACCCTGTATCAAAAGGACAAGGACTACATCATCAAGGCCGGCGAGGTCATGCTGATCGATGAGTTCACCGGCCGGATGATGCAGGGCCGCCGCCTGTCCGAGGGCCTGCACCAGGCCATCGAGGCCAAGGAAGGCGTCAAGATCCAGCCCGAGAACCAGACCCTGGCCTCGGTCACCATCCAGAACTATTTCCGCCTGTACGAAAAGCTGTCCGGCATGACCGGCACGGCCGCCACCGAGGCCCAGGAATTCCTCGACATCTACAAGATGGACGTCCTGGAGGTCCCGACCAACCGGCCCGTCAAGCGGATCGACCACGACGACGAGATCTTCCGCACCTCGGTCGAGAAGAACCAGGCCATCGCCGGCCTGATCGCCGAATGCCACGTCAAGGGTCAGCCGATCCTGGTAGGCACGGTGTCGATCGAGAAGTCGGAGACCCTGTCCGAACTGCTCAAGACCTATGAATATGAGGTCACCCTCAAGACCCTGAAGCCGCAGCACGCCCATCTGCTGGAAGCGGTCACCAGCGATGACGAGAAGACGCGGCGCGAGGCGAAGAAGGCCTATCAGGCCCTGAAGGACGAGGATTTCGACATCGAGGTCCGCACGGGCAAGGGCATTCCGCACAGTGTGCTGAACGCCCGCCAGCACGAGCAGGAAGCCTATATCGTCGCTGACGCCGGCCTGCCCGGCGCGGTGACCATCGCCACCAACATGGCCGGCCGCGGCACCGACATCCAGCTGGGCGGCAACCT
>JAIESL010000106.1 GCA_019746095.1 Caulobacteraceae bacterium | reverse complement strand
CCGTCGAGACCGAGGCCTTCGTCTATGGCGGCCTGTGCGTGATGGCGGAAGGCCGCTGCGCCCTGTCGTCCTATGCCACCGGGCGGTCTCCGAACCTGTCCGGCGTATGTTCGCCGCCCGAGGCTGTAACCTTCACCGAAGATCGTGGGGAGCGCACGACGCGACTATCGGGCTTCGCCATCGACCGGCTGCCGGCGGGCGAGGTGGGCGGATACCCGACCCTGTGCAAGGGCCGGTTCCGCGGCGCGGCCGGGGAGCCGGCCTATCTGTTCGAGGATCCGGTCAGCCTCAATGCCATGAGCCTGCTGGCCGGGCTGGCCCGGGCGGGGGTCACAGCCGTCAAGATCGAGGGGCGGCAAAGGGGTCGCGCCTATGTGGCGCGCGTCACCGCCGCCTTCCGGGCCGCCATCGACGCCATTGGACGCGGGGAATCTCCGGCGCCCTATGAGTCCCTGCTGGGCGACCTCGCCGAGGGTGCGCGCGAGACAACCGGCGCCTATCGGAAACGCTGGCGATGAGCGGGTTGATGGAACTGGCGATCGGACCGTTGCTGTTCAACTGGCCCGCCGAGCGGGTCGAGGCCTTCTATGCCCGGATCGCCGACGAGGCCCCGGTCGAAACGGTCTATCTCGGCGAGGTCGTCTGCGGAAAGCGACAGCCGTTGCTGCAGGACGTCCTGGCGCGGGCCGCCGAGCGGCTGGAAGCCGCGGGCAAGACAGTGATCTGGTCCACTCTCGCCCTTCCCTCCACGTCCCGGGAGCGGCGGCTGGCGGCAGAGCTGGCTGCGGATCCCGATCATCTGATCGAGGCCGGGGACATGTCAGCAGTCTGGAGCCGGGCCCCCGCGCCCTTCGTGGCCGGCCCTCTGTTGAACGTCTACAATGCCCCTGCGGCCGCAGAGCTTGTGCGGATGGGGTGTGTGCGTCTGTGCGCCAACGTCGAACTTCCCCTGACCTCCATCGCAGAGATCGCGCAGGCCTGCCCGGAGCTCGAACTTGAGCTGTTCGCCTTCGGCCGTTTGCCGCTCGCCCTGTCGAGCCGCTGCGCCCAGGCCCGGATGGAGGGACTGCACCGCGACGCCTGCCGCTACGTCTGCGACCAACACCCCGATGGCATGGACGTCACGACCATGGAGGGTCAGGACTTCCTGGCCGTGAATGGCCTGCAGACGCTGTCGCACGGATGTCAGCTGGTCGACGTCGAAATCCAGCGGCTCAGGGAAGTCGGCGTGTCGGTTCTTCGGCTGTCGCCTCACAGTCTGGACATGGTCGCGGTCTGCAAGCTGTTTCAGGAGTTCACCGCCGGGCGGCTTACATCGTGGGAACTTGCCCAGGGGATCGAGCCGCTCGGGCCGCCCGGACCTCTGGTCAGCGGTTATCTGCACGGGGCGGCCGGCGCTCACCGAGGGGCTCGGGAGGTTGCGGCATGAACCTGTCTGAACTGGAAGCCCGCCGTGCGCGGATTGACCGGATCGACTCGGTGCTTGTGCGTCTGGTCGCGGCACGCCAACGCCAGGTCGCCGTCATCGCCGCACTCAAGGCTGGGCCGGAAAGCGTTCGGGATCCCGCCCGGATCGCGGCCATCCTCGCCCGGGTCCAGTCGACGGCGCGACGTTGCGGGCTGGACGAAGCGATCGCGATTCCGGTCTGGCGAGAACTTCTGGAACGGTCAGCCGAGGCTCAGCAGATGCTTCTGGCGCTCGCCAGACAGGCTGATCCATCGCCTTGATGAAGGGCAGGCCGCAGCGGCCAGTTCGTCAACTGGGTCTCCGCTCCGGTCCTCTATGCAGACCGTATCCGCCGTCCGGGAGTCCCCATGAACACCGCCGCCGCCATTCGCGCCCATCGCGGTCCCGCCGTCTTCAGCGTCGGCCTGCGCCCCTTCTTCCTGTTCTCTGCGCTGTGGGCCGCCATCGCCGCTCCGCTCTGGCTCTACGCCTTTCTCAGCGGGGGACCTGTCGGACTGAGCTGGCACGTCCACGAAATGCTGTTCGGGTACACCGGCGGAATCGTTGTCGGCTTTCTGCTGACCGCCGTACCCAACTGGACCGGCCGCCTGCCGGTCGTGGGGGCGCCCCTGGCCCTGCTGTTCGGCCTGTGGCTGGCGGGTCGGGCCGCCATGCTGGCGATGGCCCTGAACGCGGATCTGGCGAGTGAGGTCTGGCCGCTGATCATCGACGGCCTGTTCCTGTTCGCCATGGCCGGTATGGTCTGGCGCGAGGTGCTGGCGGGAAAGAACTGGCGCAATGTGCCGGTCGCCGTGATGGTCACGTTGTTCGCGCTCGCCAATGCCGGATTTCACCTTGAGGCGGGGGCCGGCGGCATCGCCAACCTGTCCACCCGGCTGGGCCTGGCGGTTGTGGCCCTGCTGATCGCTGTCATCGGGGGCCGGGTCACCCCGAGCTTTACCCGCAATTGGCAGACCAGACGCGGCGGCCCTATGCCTGCCGTCTCGGGCCGCCTGGACGTGCTGACCCTGGCCGTCACCGCTGCCGGCCTGGTGGCCTGGAGCGTGGCGCCGACGCATCCGGCAGCGGGCGCTCTGTTGTTGGCGTCGGGAGGGCTGAACCTGGTCCGGCTGGTACGCTGGCGTGGAGACGCCACGATGGCGGAACCGCTCGTTTGGATCCTGCACCTCGGCTATCTGTGGCTGGCTGCGGGCCTCTTCTTCACGGGCTTGTCGGTCACAGCACCCGGTCTGGTTCCGCCCTCCGTCGGCGTCCACGCCCTCACCGCCGGCGCGATCGGGGTGATGACCCTCGCCATCATGACACGGGCCA
>JAIESL010000078.1 GCA_019746095.1 Caulobacteraceae bacterium | reverse complement strand
CGCCGCGACGCTTGACCTCGATGGAGTCGATGTTCGGCGACAGGATCGGGAAGACCCGCTCCACGCCTTCGCCGAAGGAGATCTTCCGCACGGTGAAATTCTCGTTCACGCCGCCGCCGGCGCGGGCGATGCAGACGCCCTCGAAGGCCTGGATGCGTTCGCGCTCGCCTTCCTTGATCTTGACCATGACCCGCAGGGTGTCGCCGGGCTGGAAGTCGGGGATGTCGCGCTTGGCGATCAGGCGGGCTTTTTCTTCGGCTTCGATGGTCTGAAGGATGTTCATTCTATTCTCCTCGAGCTTTTGCGCTCTTTACCTGTGATTTGGCGGGGTCTTTCCCCGCGGTCGTCTTGTCCGGATAAGCCGCCCAGAGGTCTGGCCGGCGTTCCCGGGTCGTCTCTCGCCGCTGTTCCTCACGCCATGCGGCGACCTTCTTGTGGTCTCCGGACAGCAGAACCTCGGGTATCTCCAGCCCCTCGAACGTCCGCGGTCGCGTGTACTGCGGATGCTCCAGAAGGCCGTCCTCGAAGCTCTCCGAACTCAGGCTGTCTGCCTGGCCCAGCACCCCGGGGATCAGTCGTACGCACGCCTCGATCACCACCATGGCCGCCGCCTCGCCACCGGCGAGCACCGCGTCCCCGACGGAGACCTCCTCGAACCCGCGCGCGTCGAGCACGCGCTGGTCCACCCCCTCGAACCGGCCGCAGAGGACGGTAATCCCGTCCGCCTTGGCCCATTCCTTCACGCGCGCCTGGGTCAGGGGCCGACCCCGGGCACTCATGTACAAAAGCGGCCGGGGCGGGCCCGAAACGCTGTCGAGCGCCCTGGCCACCACGTCCGCTTTCAGCACGGCTCCCGGCCCGCCCCCTGCGGGGGTGTCGTCCAGGAAGCCGCGCGTATCTGTGGAAAAGGCCCGAATGTCAACCGTATCAAGGCTCCAGAGCCCGCGCTCACGCCATGCCGTGCCGATCAGCGAGACGCCGAGCGGGCCCGGAAAGGCCTCGGGGAACATGGTCAGGACGGTGGCGGTGAAGGGCATGGGGAGGAGTGGCTAGTGGCTGGTGGTTAGGGGCGGGCACGGTGGCGAGGACAGAGGCTCTAGCCCCAACCGTGGTTACTAGCCACTGGCCACTAGCCACTAGCCACTAGCCACTCCTAGCACGCCTGCCCCGCCGCCCAGCCCGACGACCAGGCCCACTGGAAATTATAGCCGCCGAGCCAGCCGGTGATGTCGGCGGCCTCGCCGATGACATAGAGGCCGGGGACGGTGGTCACGGCCATGGTCTGCTGGTCCAGCTGGTCGGTGGCGATGCCGCCGAGGGTCACCTCGGCCGTGCGATAGCCTTCGGAGCCGACCGGCTTGACGGTCCAGCCGTTCACGGCGGCGTCGAGGCGGCGCAGGGTCTTGTCCCCGACCTCGGCCAGCTTGCCCTTGACCGCCTCGCGCTCGCAGACGCTTTCGGCCAGGCGGCGGGGGATCAGATGGCCCAGCGCCGTATGCACCATCTGTTTGCCGTTCTCCTCCTTGGCGGCCTTGAGGCGGGTGTAGAGGTCCTCGCCCGGGGCCATGGCGACGGTGATGGCCTCGCCCTCGCGCCAGTAGGAGCTGATCTGGAGGATGGCGGGGCCTGACAGGCCGCGATGGGTAAAGAGCATGGCTTCTGCAAATGAGGTCCCGCCGCCCTTGACCACGGCGTCGACCGCGACCCCGGCCAGCGGCGTCGTCTGTTCCAGAAGGCCGGCCTCGAAGGTCAGGGGGACCAGGGCCGGGCGGGTGTCGGTGACGCGCAGGCCGAACTGGCGGGCGGTGTCATAGGCCCAGCCGGTGGCCCCCATCTTGGGGATCGACTTGCCGCCGGTGGCCAGGACCAGCGACCGGCTGCGGACCACAGTCCCGTCTGACAGGGCGGCCTCATAGCCGTCGGCGACCCGGTCCACCCGCTCGACCGAGACGCCCAGCGACAGCACCACGCCCGCCGCCCGCAGGTCGTCGGTGAGCATGCGGATGATCTGTTTGGCCGAGTCATCACAGAACAGCTGGCCGAGGGTCTTTTCGTGCCAGGCGATGCCGGCGCGGTCGACGCGTTTGACGAAGTCGTGCTGGGTGAACCGCTTCAGGGCCGAGGTGGCGAAGCGCGGGTTCTCGCCGAGGAAATTGGCGGGCCCGGTACCGGTGTTGGTGAAATTGCAGCGCCCGCCGCCGGAGATGCGGATCTTCTCGCCCGGCGCCCGGGCGTGGTCGATGAGGCGCACGGAGCGCCCGCGCCGCCCGGCCTCGCCGGCGCACATCATCCCGGCCGCGCCGGCGCCGACGATCAGGACATCGATGGGCTCAAGCTTCATGGGGCGGGGCTTAGCACGGGCGGCGCTCAAGCAGCGAGGCCCCGCGGGCCGAGCGTCAGCGCCCAAAAACCGGCGCGGAAAAAACACCGTGCGCATCGTGCGCATCGTGCGCTTCGTGCGGGGCGGAAAGACACGGTCGGCGGCGGAAAAAGTTGAGGCGGTTTCGGGCGCGCGTTCGAGCAGCGTCAATCTGCTGACAATCCGCGTCGGCCTGGGGCGGTCGGGCGGGGGTTGAGGGCGGCGATGTCAAAGACCGTTGAGGCGGGGCGGGCCTGCGCCCGCCTCGCGCCGCATTATACGCCGGTGTGGGGGGCTGGTGGGCTGGCGGGGGTTCGCGGCGGCGGGTGCGGGGGGCGAAAGGGCGCCTTTCGGGGTCGG
>JAIESL010000095.1 GCA_019746095.1 Caulobacteraceae bacterium | reverse complement strand
GCCGCAACAAAACGGAACTGGACCGCTGCGCTCAGCAGTTTGGTATTGCCAAGGCGTACACCGACTACGATGCGCTGCTGAACGATCCGGACATCGACGCTGTTCACATTAACAGCCCCATTCCCGACCACGCGCCCCAGTCCATCGCCGCGCTCAAGGCCGGCAAGCATGTGATGTGCACGGTTCCCATGGCGACGACGCTGGAGGAGGCGCGGGAGATTGTTGGCCTGGTGCGCGAAACCGGCCTCAGATACATGATGGCCGAAACGGTGGTCTATAGCCGCGAATATCTGTTCATCAAGGAGATGTACGACAAGGGCGAGCTGGGTCGCATCCAGTATCTCCAGGCGTCGCACCCCCAGGACATGGAGGGCTGGCCTGACTACTGGAAGGACATGGTGCCCATGCACTATGCCACCCACGTCGTCAGCCCGCTGATGGCCATGGTCGATGGCATGGCCGACTATGTCAGCTGCTTCGGCTCGGGCACAGTCAATGACGAGATCGCCCGCCGCTCGGGGTCAAGCTTTGCGGTGGAATCCTGCCACATCAAGATCAAGGATTCCGACCTCGCCGCCCATGTCTGGCGCTTCCTCTGGGACACCGCCCGGCAATATCGCGAGAGCATCGACGTCTATGGCTCGAAGAAATCGTTCGAGTGGGAATTGATGTCAGGCGAGCATCCCGTGCTGCACACGGCCAAGCGGCCGGAGCCGGAAATCGCGGAGCGGGTCGAGGTGCCCGACTACGCCCACCTGCTGCCAAAGGAGATCCAGAAGTTCACCCGCGCCATCGTCGATGAGGATCATCTGTCCTTCGTTCAGGGCGGCGGGCATGGCGGCTCGCATCCGCACATGGTCAACGAGTTCGTCAACGCGCTGCTGGAAGACCGCGATCCATTCCCCAATGTCGAGCAATCGGCCAACTGGACATCGGTCGGCATCTGCGCCCACCAGTCGGCGCTCAAGGGTGGCGAGATCGTCAAGGTACCTGATTTCGGCAAGCGCTGAGCGCAGAAGCCGGCCCCGAGGCCGTTGACTACCGAGCGCCGGCGATCAGTTCTGCCAGATAACGGCCGGTCAGCGAATAGGGCACGCCCAGGTCGCGCACGCTGTCCATGTGGTTGCGGTTCACCACGATGCGCTGCGATACGTCCAGCCCCTGGCCGGACAGCTTGCGAGCGAAGCTATTGGCCTGTTCGTGGAAGGGCGGGGTTTCCTTGGCGCCGACGAGCATGATGACGCGGGTGTTGGCGTCATGCTGCTTCTTCATCGGCGTGAAGGCCGCCACCTCGTCGTTGGTGAGGGCAATCTCGTCTTTCAGGAACGATTTCTGCAAAGGCTTGAGGTCGTAGAGCCCGCCAAGCAGCAGGGCCGAGCGGACGCCGCTGGGGCAGCGATCATGCTGGAACAGGGTGGTCGCCAGATGCGCGCCCGCCGAGTGACCGCTGATGGTGAGCTTTTCCGGGTCGCCGCCATAGCCAGCGATATTGTCCAGCACCCATTGCTTGGCGCGGCGCACCTGGTCCACCAGCGTCACCATGCGTACGGCGGGCATCAGGGCATAGTCCACAACCACGGCGATAGCGCCGGCGGCGGTGACGGTATCGGCCACCAGCGAATAGTCGCTCTTGGAAAAGGCCCGCCAATAGCCGCCATGGATGAACATGTGCACCGGGCAGGGCGCCCCGGTCTCGGCGGGGAAGAACAGATCGACGGTTTCCGAAGGCGCATCGCCATAGGCAATATCCGCCTGCATCGGCACTCTGGCGCGTGTAGCGGCGCTGCGGGCGACAATGTCGGCCACGATGTCGTCGAAGTTGGCGACATGCCCACGTATTCGAAATGCGTCGGTTTCCATGGCTGCTGCCTTCCTAGAAACTGGTGGCGATGTATTTCGCCTCCATGAACTCGGCGATGCCATGATGCTGGCCACCTTCCCGTCCAAGTCCACTTTGCTTCACCCCGCCAAATGGTGCGGCGGGGTCTGAGACCAGGCCGCGATTCAATCCGATCATGCCCGCGTCCACCGCGCTCGCTACGCGCATGCCCTTGGACAGGTCACCCGTGAAGATGTAGGCGGCCAGCCCGTATTCGGTGTTGTTGGCACGCGCGACCACCTCGGCCTCGTCCTCGAAGCGATAAATCGGCGCCACCGGTCCAAAAATCTCCTCGACGGCCATCTCGGCGTCGTCGGAGGCGTTGGTGAGGACGGTCGGGGGATAGAAGAAGCCCGGTCGGTTGGGACGGGCGCCGCCCGTCACGACCTTGGCGCCCTTGCTTATGGCGTCCTCGACCAGGCGCTCGATCTTCTCGACCGCCTTGCGGGTGATCATCGGGCCGCATTCCGTCTCGGCTTCGGCGCCGGGGCCGACCTGCAGCGCCTCCATGCGCTGCGTCAGGCCGGTCACGAAGGCATCATGGATGCCCGACTGGACATAGAGCCGGTTTGCGGCCGTGCAGGCCTCGCCGGCATTGCGCATCTTGGCGATCATCGCGCCATCGAGGCCGGCGTCGAGATCGGCATCGTCAAACACGATGAACGGCGCGTTGCCGCCCAGTTCCATGGCGCAGGAGATGAC
>JAIESL010000117.1 GCA_019746095.1 Caulobacteraceae bacterium | reverse complement strand
TCGCCCAGGCGCTGCGGGCGGTGGGCGAGCCGGTGTTCGGCCGGCAGGCGGATGCGGTCTACATGAGCCGGGTCCTGACCCAGCTGTTCGAGATCACCGCACTCTACGACATGCACCTGCGGCCCGAACTGGTGCTGCTGCAGAAGACCATGGTCACCGTCGAAGGCGTCGCTCGCCGCATCGACCCCGAGCACAACATCTGGGCCGCCGCCGAGCCGGTCGTCCGCCGCTGGATCGCCCGGGAGCTGTCGCCCCTCACCCGGGTGAAGCAGCTGGCCGGGGAGGCCGAGACCGCCCTCCGCAACATCGCCCGCATGACCCAGCCCCAGCCGGTGGTCGTCGCCGAGCCTGCAGGACGGACCAATGCGCTCCTGTGGTTCGCCATTGGCGCTGTGACGTCGGGCGCGGCGTTCCTGGTGGGTCGACTGCTCTAAGCGTCGTCGTCGCGGTTGCGGCGAGAGGCCGAGCGGCGGGCTTCGCGGGCCTTCTGTTCTTCCCAGTAGGCCATGCCCTCGTCCGGCTTGAACATGGTGCGGGGCGCGCCGGCCTTGCTGCGGACGGCGAAGACGTTGGCCCTGGGGTCGTAGAGGAGGACGTCGCCGTTGGCGCGGGTCAGCGTCAGCGTGCCGCGCGGCGGGCTCTGGACGAAGTCGTGCGCCTTCTCGACGAACTCATCGACGTTATCCGCGCCGAACGCCCGGCCGTTGCGGGAGAAGGCGCGCTGGGCGTTCTCCTCGGCGGAGTAGCGGCGGCTGGCCGACCACATCGGCTTGCCTTCGACCAGCTTCACCGGATCGTCTCGGTGGTCCTCGCGAGGGGCGCGGTCGCCATAGGACGCGTCCGAAGTTGAAGTTTGCGTCCCGGGGGTGGCGTCTTCGGCCATCTGGGTTCCGGCGGCCTGTTTGGGCGCGACGGCGGAGGGGCCGTTGTCGCAGGCGCTCAGCGCCAGGGCGGCGCCGGCGAGCAGCAGCACAATCTTGGATTTTAGCATCTCTTGCCCCATCTCATGGTCGAGTTGGAACAAAGAATGAACACAGGTTCTCGGGTTTGTCGAGTCCCCGCCAATGACCTAAATCGGAGCCCTGTTCGAAGGGATGCCCAGCCTTGGCCGAGAAGCGTGTTCTCCTGATCGTCGGTGGCGGCATCGCGGCCTACAAGGCCCTCGAGCTCGCCCGCCTGCTGCGCAAGACAGGGGTGGCCGTGCGGCCGATCCTGACGAAGGCGGGCGCCGAGTTCGTCACGCCGCTGAGCCTGTCGGCGCTCAGCGAGGACAAGGTCTACACCGAGCTCTTCAGCCTCACCGACGAGGCTGAGATGGGCCACATCGAGCTCAGCCGCTCGGCCGACCTGGTGGTGGTGGCGCCGGCCACGGCCGACCTGATGGCCAAGGCGGCGAACGGCCTGGCGGGCGACCTGGCCTCGACCACGCTGCTGGCGACCGACAAGCCGGTCCTGATGGCGCCGGCCATGAACGTGCGGATGTGGGAGCACGCCGCCACCCAGCGGAACCTGAAGCAGCTGAAGGCCGATGGTGTCCTGTTCGTGGGGCCCGACGAGGGCGCCATGGCCTGCGGCGAGTTCGGGCCGGGCCGGATGGCCGAGCCGCCGGCGATCTTCGAGGCGATCATGGCCGCCCTGGCCGGACCCGGCGCGCGGCCGCTGGCCGGCAGACGGGCGGTGATCACAGCCGGTCCCACGGCCGAGCCGATCGACCCGGTCCGGCTGCTCACCAACCGTTCGTCCGGCAAGCAGGGCTATGCCATCGCCAGCGCGCTGGCGGCCCTGGGCGCCGAGGTGACCCTGGTCAGCGGGCCCACCGCGCTGCCGGCCCCGGCCGGCGTTACGCGGGTCGACGTGGAGACGGCGCGCGACATGCTGGCGGCCTGCGAGGCGGCGCTGCCGGCCGACATCGCCGTGTGCGTGGCCGCGGTGGCCGACTGGCGCCCTGAACTGCAGGGGACCAGCAAGATCAAGAAGGGCCCCGGCGGCCCGCCCGCCATCAGCCTGGTGGAGAACCCCGACATCCTGGCGACGCTGTCCAAGCACAGGCAGCGGCCGAAGCTGGTGGTGGGCTTCGCGGCCGAGACCGACAGCGTGGAGGCGCACGCCAGCGACAAGCTGGCCCGCAAGGGCTGCGACTGGATCGTCGCCAACGACGTCAGCATCGAAGGCACGATGGGCGGCGACCAGAACGCCGTCGCCATAGTCTCCAAGGGTGGAATCGAGCGATGGGACCGCATGGCCAAGGGCGAAGTCGCCCGCCGGCTGGCCGCCCGCATCGCCGAGGAATTCTGAGTGTCGCCCACCGTCCCGATCACCCGCCTGCCGCACGGCCACGACATTCCGCTGCCGGCCTATGAGACCGCCCAGGCGGCGGGCATGGACCTGCGGGCCGCCGTGCCGGACGACGAGCCCCTGGTGCTGCATCCGGGCGACCGGTTCGCGGTGCCGACCGGGCTGGCCTTCGCCCTGCCGCCGGGGTTCGAGGGCCAGGTGCGGCCGCGCTCGGGGCTGGCCTTCAAGAACGGAATCTCGTGCCTGAACTCGCCCGGCACCATCGACGCGGACTATCGCGGCG